>NZ_JANXUQ010000273.1 GCF_025356155.1 Rhodoferax sp.
ATCTGTGTAGTACGCTATCACAGTCATAGCAGGAAGACACCCAAAACGGGTGCCGTCTGCCACCCCACTACAACGCCAGACGCGCCCGCGCTTGTACGTATTCGCGCTTAAGTTGCGCCACAAATTCCGCCGCGCTCTGCACCTTGTTAATGACGCCAATGCCCTGGCCGCAGCCCCAAATTTCCTTCCAGGCCTTGGCCGCGCCAGCGCCGCCAAAGTTCATCTTGCTGGGGTCACTGACCGGCAGGTTTTCGGGGTCCAGCCCGGCGGCGCGGATGCTCGGCGCCAGGTAGTTGCCGTGCACACCGGTGAACAGGTTGCTGTAGACGATGTCGTCGGAGCCACCCTCCACAATGGCCTGTTTGTAGGCATCCGTGGCGCGCGCTTCTTCGGTGGCAATGAAGGCGGAGCCGATGTACGCGAAGTCAGCCCCCATGGCCTGCGCGGCGAGCACGGCGTCGCCGGTGGAGATGGAACCCGACAAGGCCACAGGGCCGTCAAACCACTGGCGAATTTCCTGGATCAGCGCAAACGGGCTCTTCACACCTGCGTGGCCCCCTGCCCCTGCCGCCACAGCGATCAGGCCATCGGCACCCTTCTCAATCGCCTTGCGAGCGTGTTTGTTGTTGATGACGTCGTGCAGAACCACACCACCGTAGCTGTGCGCTGCAGCATTGATGTCCTCGCGCGCGCCCAGCGACGTGATGATGATGGGCACCTTGTACTTGACGCACATCGCCATGTCGTGCTCCAACCGGTCGTTGCTCTTGTGCACGATCTGATTGATGGCAAAGGGTGCGGCCGGCTTGTCCGGGTTGGCCTTGTTGTGGGCGGCCAGTGCCTCGGTGATTTCAATCAGCCACTCTTCCAGCTGTTCAGCCGGGCGCGCATTGAGCGCGGGCATGGAGCCCACGACGCCGGCGATGCACTGGGCAATTACCAGCTTGGGGTTGCTGATGATGAACAGGGGCGAGCCGATGACGGGGAACGGCAGGCGGTCTAGCGGCGCAGGGAGTTTGGACATGGATATTCCTGTTCTGGAGCAAGTGACGTAACGAAAATATGCCTCTAGCCCTCGTCTTTATTGGACAAGAAGCTATTGATTTAGTAGCAATTAGGGTGAGCGACAACGCTCAAAACGCATCCAGTGCCAACGCAGTGACGCAGTCCGCGCCTTCGACAATGCTGTCGCGCAGGCCACCGGCCTTCACTAGCAGGTGGTCGGCATAGAAGCGAGCGGTCGTGATCTTGGCCTGCATGAAGGCCACATCGTTGCCAGCAGCGATCTGCTCCTGCGCCACCAGCAGCGAACGCGCCAACTGCCAGCCAGCCATCACATTGCCGGCAAGCATCAGGTATGGCACGCTGCCCGCAAACACGGCATTAGGGTTCGCCTTTGTATTGCTAGCGACAAAGTTCACGACGTCGATGAATGCCTCGCGCGCGGCCTTCAGGCGCTTGGCAACCGCGACGGCATCCGCAGTACCGCTCTTCAGCAACTCAGCTTCCGTGGTTTCAATCTGCGCCGCCAGTGCCTTCCCCGTCTGGCCGCCATCACGCGATGTCTTGCGGCCCACCAAGTCATTGGCCTGGATAGCGGTAGTGCCTTCGTAGATGGTCAGAATCTTGGCGTCGCGGTAGAACTGCGCCACGCCGGTTTCTTCGATGAAACCCATGCCGCCATGCACCTGCACGGCCAGCGAAGTGACTTCCAAACTCATCTCGGTGCTATAGCCCTTGACCAAGGGCACCATGAATTCGTAGAAGGTCTGGTTGTCCTTGCGCACTGCGGCGTCTGGGTGGTGGTGGGCGGCGTCGTACGCAGATGCGGCCACGCTAGCCATGGCCCGGCAGCCTTCCACGTAGGCGCGCATCGTCATCAACATGCGGCGCACATCGGGGTGGTGGATGATGGGCGCACCGGCCTTGATGGAGCCATCGACCGGGCGGCTTTGCACGCGCTCACGCGAGAAGCGCACCGCCGTCTGGTAGGCCAGCTCGGCAATCGCGATGCCCTGCACGCCCACGCCGTAGCGCGCGGCGTTCATCATGATGAACATGTATTCCAGGCCGCGGTTTTCTTCACCGACCAGATAGCCCACTGCGCCGCCATGGTCACCGAACTGCAGTACCGCAGTCGGACTGGCCTTGATGCCGAGCTTGTGTTCGATGCTGACGCAATGCACGTCATTGCGCGCACCCAGTGAGCCATCTTTGTTGACCATGAACTTGGGCACGACAAACAGGCTGATGCCCTTGACGCCTTCGGGCGCGCCCTGCACGCGGGCCAGCACCAGATGGACGATGTTCTCGGCCATGTCGTGTTCGCCCCAGGTGATGAAAATCTTGGTGCCAAAAATCTTGTAACTGCCATCGGGCACTGGCTCGGCGCGCGTGCGCACTGCTGCCAGGTCGCTACCGGCCTGGGGCTCGGTCAGGTTCATGGTGCCGGTCCATTGGCCGCTGACCAGTTTTTCCAGGTAGGTGGCTTTCAGCTCATCCGAACCTGCGGTCAGCAGGGCTTCAATCGCGCCGTCGCTGAGCAGCGGGCACAAGGAGAAGCTCATGTTCGCCGAGTTCTGCATCTCGCCGCACATCGCGCCAATGGTTTTAGGCAGGCCCTGACCACCAAAATCAACCGGGTGCTGCAAGCCTTGCCATCCACCCTCGGCAAATTGCTTGAAAGCTTCCTTGAAGCCGGGGGTGGCGGTGACTACGCCATCTTTCCAACTCGATGGATTCTTGTCACCTTCCCAATTTAGCGGTGCCAGCACACCTTCGTTGAACTTGGCGGCCTCTTCCAGCACGGCTTGTGCAGTGTCAAGGCCTGCGTCTTCAAAGCCGGGGATTTGTGCGATCTGGTCGATCTTGGCCAAATGCTGGATGTTGAACAGCATGTCTTTGACGGGCGCGACGTAGCTCATGGGGTACTCCGGGAATTACAAATGCGAAACAAAAAGGAAAAACAAAGATTCAACACAACCGCAAAAAAAGGGCATCACGGTGGATGCCCTTTTCAGCAGATCGGCGCTTACAGCGCTGCGGTCAACTCCGGCACCGCAACAAAGAGGTCAGCTTCCAACCCATAGTCAGCCACGCTGAAGATTGGCGCCTCGGGGTCCTTGTTGATGGCAACGATGACCTTGCTGTCCTTCATACCGGCCAAGTGCTGAATAGCGCCGCTGATGCCGGCAGCGATGTACAACTGGGGCGCGACGATCTTGCCGGTCTGGCCCACTTGCCAGTCATTGGGCGCGTAACCTGCGTCCACCGCCGCGCGGGACGCGCCCAGTGCGGCGCCCAGCTTGTCGGCCAGCGGGGTCATGACGTCCATGAACTTTTCGCTAGAGCCCAGAGCCCGGCCACCGGAGACGATGATCTTGGCCGCAGTCAATTCAGGGCGGTCGTTCTTGGCAATTTCGGAGCCGATGAAAGTGGCCTGGGCACTGGCGCCGACGGCCGTCAACACTTCTACCGCGGCGCTACCACCGGTGGCTGCAGCGGGGTCGAAACCGGTGGTGCGCACGGTCAGGACCTTGGTGGCGTCCTGGCTTTGCACGGTGGCGATGGCGTTGCCAGCGTAGATGGGGCGCTCAAAGGTGTCAGGGCTGTCGACCTTGGTGATGTCGGAGATTTGACCGACGTCCAGCTTGGCGGCTACGCGGGGAGCAACGTTCTTGCCCGACGCCGTAGCGGGGAACAGGATGTGGCTGTAGTTGCCGGCAACGGCCAGCACTTGGGCTGCCACGTTTTCGGCCAGGCCGTGGGCAAAGCCTTCACCTTCGGCGTGCAGCACCTTGGCCACACCGGCGATTTGCGCAGCAGCCGCAGCGGCGGCAGCGGCATTGTTGCCCGCTACCAGCACGTGCACGTCGCCGCCGCACTTCAGGGCGGCGGTAACGGTGTTCAGGGTTGCACCCTTGATGGATGCGTTGTCGTGTTCAGCAATGACGAGTGCGGTCATGATCTGATTACCTTCGCTTCAGTTTTCAATTTAGCAACCAGAGTGGCCACATCCGGCACCTTGATACCGGCACTGCGCTTGGGTGGCTCGACCACTTTCAGGGTCTTGATGCGGGGGGTGACGTCAACACCCAGGGCTTCTGGCGTGAAGATGTCCAACTGCTTTTTCTTGGCCTTCATGATGTTGGGCAAGGTCACATAACGGGGCTCATTCAGGCGCAGGTCGGTGGTCACAACGGCGGGCATGGTCAGCGACACGGTCTCAGAGCCGCCATCGACTTCGCGGGTCACGTTGACCTTGCCGTCCACTACTTCGACCTTGCTGGCGAAGGTGCCCTGGGGCAGATCGGCCAAGGCTGCCAGCATCTGGCCGGTCTGGTTGCAGTCATCATCGATGGCTTGTTTGCCGAGGATGATCAGACCGGGTTGTTCTTTTTCGACCAGAGCCTTGAGCAGCTTGGCTACGGCCAGGGGTTGCAACTCAACCGCAGTTTCCACCAAGATGGCGCGGTCGGCGCCGATGGCCATGGCGGTGCGCAGGGTTTCCTGGCATTGGGTCACACCGCAGGACACGGCGATGACTTCGGTCACGATGCCCTTTTCCTTCAGGCGGACGGCCTCTTCGATGGCGATTTCGTCAAAGGGGTTCATGCTCATTTTGACGTTGGCAATATCTACGCCCGTGCCATCGGACTTGACCCGCACCTTGACGTTGTAATCGACCACGCGTTTAACGCTTACCAGGACTTTCATGCTGCCGCTCCAGAGGGTTACAAATTGGTTTGCTTACTTGACGTACACGTCAACTGCTCGATTCTATGCCGCTACGCTATTCCGGGCGTCGCCCAGATGACGATCGGAGCATAACGCATAGAATAGAACGATCGTGCTTTTTTAGAATTATAACTCTACAAAAGCGCACACCGGCTCCGGCTGTCGCGCACGGTTTAACGCTGGTGGACCACCCGCTGCGGGTAAGGGATTTCGATGCCGTTCGCCCGCAGCGCGGCGAGGATGGCGCGGTTGATGTCGGAGCGCAGGTTCATCTGGCCGTTTTGCGGGTCGCGGACCCAGTAGCCCACGGTCAATTCCAGACCGTCCGCACCGAACGCCGACAGGAAGACGGAAGGCTCAGGATCACGCAGCACCCGTTCTTGCGCCATGGCGGCCTCCAGTAGCAGGGCCGTCACCTGGTTCACGTCACTCTCATAGGCTACGGATACCACAGTGGTCTGGTAGAGATGGGCGTCAGCCAGCGACAGGTTTTCTACCCGGCTGGTGATCAGTAACTCGTTCGGCACGATGGATTCGCGCCCGGACGACGACCGCACCACGGTGTAACGCGCGTTGATCTGGGTGATGATGCCTTCGAAGCCATCGACCCGCACGCTGTCGCCAATGCGCATGCTGCGCTCGGCCAAAATCACAAAGCCGCTGATGTAGTTAGCCGCCAGCTTTTGCAGGCCAAAGCCGATGCCCACACCCACCGCACCGCCCAGTACCGACAGCGCTGTCAGGTCAATGCCCACGGAAGAAAGTGCCACCATCAACCCGACAAACATCAGCAATGCGCGCGTGGCATTGCTAACCGCCTTGCGCAAAGACAACTCGCCGCCCGTGGCGGAGCGCAGCAAGCGCGTCTCCAAGGCCGACGAAATCCACAGCGTGAGAATCAGCACGGCGCCCGCCGTCAACAAACCTTCGATCATGCTGCGCACGGACATCGTGGCACCGCCCACCTTCCACTTGATCTGATCCAACTCGTTCAGCACCACGGGCAGCAAGCCACTGACCCACAGCACCATGGCCAACCAAGCGATCCAGGATATGGTGTGCTCCAGCGACCGAGCCCAGCGCGCCTCTTCAAACGCAACCCGCAAAACCTTGACCCCTATGCGGATGACCACCAGGGCCACCAGCACGGGTATGGCCACCTTGAACACGGCTACCCTCACAAACTGGCCCACAAGGGCCAGAGCGATCCCACTCAGACACAGCAGCAACAGCGGAAACAGCACGCCATCCACGCCCCGTTGGCCGAACAAAATAGACTTACCGTCATACGCGCTCAATCCACGGCGCAACAGTACCACCAGCCCCCAGGATAAGGCGACACACAGGGCCAGTGCACCAAGCTCAACCAGCACCGTGGTCTGCGTGAATGCGGCCAACCAGCCGTCCAGGTCGTCAATGGGTTGGGGCGCGGAAATCTTGGGAATGCTTGCCATTACAAATCTGCCAGTACACGGATGTGGGCTTCTACGCTCAGCGCCAATGCGTCCAGGTTATAGCCACCTTCCAGACACGACACGATCCGGCCTTGGCTATGGCGCTGCGCCACGGCTTTGATGCGCTCGGTGATCCAGGCATAGTCCGCCTCGACCAGGCCCATTTGACCCATGTCGTCCAGTCGGTGGGCGTCAAAACCGGCGCTGATAAAAATCATCTCGGGTTTGTAGGCCTCCAGGCGTGGCAGCCAGTAGGTCTCGATCAACTCGCGCACCTGCGGCCCTTTGGTATAGGCGGGCACCGGCAGGTTGACCAGGTTGCTGGCATGTGAACGGGAGCCGCCTTCGGGGTAAAAAGGGTGCTGAAAAAAACTCACCATCAAAACGCGCTGGTCGCCGGCGACAATATCCTCGGTTCCGTTGCCATGGTGCACATCGAAGTCCACAATCGCCACGCGCTTGAGGCCATGGCGCTCCAGCGCGTAGCGCGCCGCGATGGCCACATTGTTCAAAAAGCAAAAGCCCATGGCTTGGTCGCGGCAGGCGTGGTGGCCCGGTGGGCGTATGGCGCAAAACGCGTTTTCCAGTTCACCAGCCAGGACGGCATCGGTCGCAGCGAGGGCAGCACCGGCGGCACGCAGGGCGGCGTCCCAAGTGTGGACATTCAATGCAGTGTCCGGGTCGATCTGGGCATACTGTGGGCCGCCAGCAGCGATCTCTTCCCGCAGGCTATCGGTCAGGCCCCGCAAGGCGGCCACATGCATGCGGCCATGGGCCAACTCGAGATCGGCAATGGCCGCAGCAGGTGCCTCGCGCCGGTCCAGCGCATCACCCACGCCGCTGATCAGTAAACGGTCCTCGATGGCGGACAGGCGATCAGGGCCTTCGGGGTGCCCCGCGCCCATTTCGTGTTTCCAGCAATCGGGGTGGAAAAAGTAACCGGTCTTGTTCACCAAAGCACTCGCATCTCAAAATTTTCGGGTAAGGTCCCAGCATGGACGCACAACACAAACTCAAATCCTTGCTTAACCAGCTTAACACGGTGATTGTGGGCAAACCGACGCAGATCCAGGATTGCGTGGCCTGCCTGCTGGCCGGCGGCCACCTGCTGATAGACGATGTACCCGGAGTGGGTAAGACCACGCTGGCCCACGCGCTGGCCCGCACCTTCGGCCTGCAGTTCTCGCGCGTGCAATTCACGTCGGACCTGATGCCCGGCGACCTGTCCGGAGTCTCCATCTATGAGCGCGGCAAAGAGGCCTTTGTGTTCCACCCCGGGCCGATTTTTGCCCAGGTGCTGCTGGCCGATGAAATCAACCGCGCCAGCCCCAAAACGCAAAGTGCGCTGCTGGAGGCCATGGAAGAGAAACAGGTGACGATTGAAGGCGAAACCCGGCCATTGCCCCAACCCTTCTTTGTCATTGCCACACAAAACCCGCTGGACCAGTTGGGAACCTACGCCCTACCCGAATCGCAGATGGACCGCTTCCTGATGCGCATATCCCTGGGCTACCCGGACCGCCTGGCCGAGCGCGAGCTGTTGGCCGGCCATGACCGGCGCGAGATTGTGGACGGCCTGCCCGCCCTGCTGACGCAAACCGAACTCCAGCAACTGCAGCAACAGGTTTTGGCCGTTCATGCCGCTGACCCCTTGCTGGACTATGTGCAAGATTTAATCGCCGCCACCCGATCGGGAAAATGGTTTCTGCAGGGCCTGAGCCCACGCGCAGGCATTGCCGTGGTGCGCGCCGCCAAGGCGCAAGCGCTGCTCAGCGGACGCGACTACGTGGCGCCCGACGATGTGCAGGCCATGTTGCCGCAGACGATTGCGCACCGGTTGATACCGGTGGGTGACTCAGGACGCGGCGCGGTGGAACAGGTGCGTGCCATGTTGGCCGCAGTCCCTCTGCCTTGATACTGACCATGGAAGCAAGTTTGCCGAACCCGATGTGGCACCCGCTGGCGTATGTGCGTGGGCGCTTCCAGATGTGGTGGCAAGCGCGTCTGCCGCTGCGCGACAGCACGACGCTGACCCAGCGCAATGTCTACATACTGCCCACCGGGCCGGGTTTCATGCTGGGCGCCACATTGCTGGTGCTACTGGTGGCCTCCATCAACTACCAGTTGAACCTGGGTTATGTGCTGACCTTTCTGCTGACCGGCAGCGCCGTGGTTGGCATGCATGTGTGCCACAGCACGCTGCGTGGAATTACTATGAATTTGCTAGCACCAGAAGACCATTTCGCGGGGGCTAGCGTCGCAATTAATGTAAACCTCTTGAGCGACAAGCGCTCCGTGCGGTATGGCATCGGCCTGGCCGTGCTGGGCACTCAGCATTGGAGCTGGACCGACGTGCCTGCACAGGGGCGCGCAAAGGTGCAGGTTGCCTTCCAGGCCCCACGCCGCGGCCGGCACCAGGTGCCTGCGCTGACGGCTGAAACCCGCTTTCCGCTGGGCACCTTTCGCGTCTGGACCGTGTGGCGCCCAGCCGCCCAGGTGCTGGTCTACCCTGCGCCCGAGCTGCATCCGCCACCACTGCCCCCAGGTGAAGCACGCGCTGGCGGTCAGGCCACCGTGCAGCGCCAAAACACCGGCGAATTTGACGGTGTGCGCGCCTACCGCCGCGGCGACCCGCTCAAACTGGTGGTGTGGAAGAAAGCCGCCAAAACCGACGAGCTGGTCAGCCGCGACGCACAACAGGTGCAGCGCTTTGAGTTGTGGCTGGATCTGGCCCACACGGGCATTGTTGGCGCCATGGCCGGTGGCGCACCGTTGGAACAAGCGTTATCGCGTCTTTGTGCCTGGGTATTGTTGGCCGACAAACAGGGGCTGCACTACGGACTGCGCCTGGGTGGAGAAGAGATCGCGCTTGGCAGTGGCGAGGCCCACCGGCGCAATTGCCTGCAAGCCCTGGCGCTGACACACACCAGCGCAGCAAACACCTGACGCAGCCTGAACCCCAAGACTGCCCCAAGACTGCTCCATGCTGCAAGCCATCAAAAACCTGCCCCGCGAAGCGCGCGACACCCTCTTCCTGCTGACCGTCATCGCCTGGGTGATTGCGCCACAGGTCGACAACCTGCCGCTGTGGTGCAGTGGCATGGCAGCAACCATTCTGTTGTGGCGCGGCTACCTGGCGGTGCGCGGCTTCGCCCTGCCCGCCCGCTGGTGGCTGTTTGGCCTGCTGCTGCTGGCAACGGGCGCTACGTACTTCACCCACCGCACGCTGATGGGCCGTGACGCAGGTGTCACCTACGTCGTCGTTCTGCTCAGCCTCAAGACGCTGGAGATGCGCGCCCAGCGGGACACCTTTGTCCTATTCTTTCTGGGCTTCTTTACGCTGCTGAGCAACTTCTTCTTCTCGCAAAGCCTGCTCACCGCGGTGGCCATGCTGATCGGCCTGCTGGGCTTGCTCACGGCGCTGGTCAATAGCCACATGCCGGTGGGCAAACCACCACTGATGCAGGCCGCCAAGATGGCGGGCTGGATGGCATTGCTGGGCGCGCCCGTCATGGTGGCGTTGTTCGTATTGTTCCCGCGTATTGCGCCGCTGTGGGGCGTGCCAAGTGATGCCATGGCCGGGCGCACCGGTTTGTCCAGCAGCATGCAAGTCGGCACGATTGCCAGCTTGGCTTTGGATGACAGCGTGGCCCTGCGCATACGCTTTGACGGCCCCACACCCGTGATGGGCGAAATGTATTTTCGTGGCCCGGTGTTGTCCAGTTTTGATGGACGCGAATGGCGTCCTCCGCAGCCGTTCCTGCCTTCGCGCGCAGCATCCATCGCGCAGTTGCAGGTGCAAGGCACGGCCTACTCCTACCAAGTGACGCTGGAGCCCAACAGCAAGCCATGGATTTTGGTGCTGGACGCGACAGACACCAAGCCCGCGCTGGAGGGCGTGCGCACGGCGATGACGCCCGAGCTGCAATGGATTGCCGAGCGGCCTATTACCGACCTGGTGCGCTATACCGCCAAAAGTTACACCAACTTTCGCCACGGCCCTCTGCGGCGCACAGGTGCGCTGCAGGAGTTCGTGGAATTGCCACCCAATTACAACCCGCGCACACGCCAACTGGCGGCCGACATACTGGCGGACCCACGCAACCAAGGCGCCGACACTGCGGCCTTGGTTAATACGGTATTGGAGCGTTTACGCACCGGCGGCTACATCTATACGTTGGACCCGGGCGTGTTTGGCACGGACACTGCAGACGAATTTTGGTTCGACAAAAAAATGGGGTTTTGTGAACACATAGCATCCAGCTTTGTGCTGCTGATGCGGGCCATGAACATACCGGCACGCATCGTTACCGGATACCAGGGTGGCGACATCAACGCCATAGACCGCTACTGGACCGTGCGCCAAAGCGACGCCCACGCCTGGTCCGAGGTCTGGATGCCAGAGCGCGGTTGGGTGCGGGTGGACCCCACCTCGGCGGTGTCGCCCGGGCGCACCGGTACCGTGACCCGGCTGGCAGCACCCCGCAATGCCATCAGCCAAGCGCTGCTCAACGTCAACCCGCAATTCGCGCTCAGCCTCAGGGCCGTCTGGGAAGCTGCCAACAACCGCTGGAACCAGTGGGTGCTGAACTATTCACAGGCCAAACAGCTGGATGTATTGCGCAACCTGGGTTTCGAGTCGCCCAGTTGGGAAGATCTGACCTATGTTCTGATCGCCCTCGTGGTATGCGCCAGCTTGGTCGGCGCCGCCTGGACACTGTGGGAACGCCACCGCCAGGACCCATGGCTGCGCCTGCTGCACGGCGCGACGGCGCGCCTGCGCAAGGCAGGGCTGCAGTTGCCCGACACCGCACCACCGCGCCAGATGGCTGCGATGCTGCAAACCCACGCCGGTGCGGGCAAGCCCGAACTGGCCGCCATTGCCCAGTGGCTCTTGCGCATGGAAGCCTGGCGATACGCCCACCCTGCACGCCATGCCCACACGCAGCAACTGGGTACACTGCAACGCGAATTCCGCTCTCTACCCTGGCCGCAACGTTTTCTGTGAATTCCTACCCAGCCGTGACACGTCTCCTTCAGTCAATTGCTATATTTTTTATAGCTACTCACGCAATATCGGCGAGGGCTAGCGACCAGAATTTCTTAAGCGATTTGCCAAAAACCATGGTCCGGGCGGTCAAGGCGCCACCCAGCCACGGGCACGCGGGCACCAGCAAACGGGCCAAACACAACAAGACCCAGGCGCCACGCAAAGCCGAGACGGTTGGCCCTTTGTACGCCGGCCGCCCCGAAGTCATGCAAGCGGCTGACGGCATCGCCCAGCGCCTGGGCCTGGAGCCGCAGTGGGTGCGCCAAGCCCTGGGTGGGGCGCACTACATGCCTGGCATTGCCCGTGCCATCGCGCCGCCGCCAGTGGGCACGCCGAAGAACTGGACCCTGTACCGCAGCCGCTTTATCGATTCGGTTCGCATCAATGCGGGCGTCAAGTTCTGGCGTGACAACCGCGAAACGCTGGAGCGGGCAGAGCAGCAAACTGGCGTGCCAGCCAACATCATCGTTGGCATCATCGGCGTGGAGACGATCTACGGCCAGCAAGTGGGAACCTACCGCGTCATGGACGCGCTGACCACGCTGGCATTTGACTTCCCCACCCAGCACCCCCGCGCCAAAGAACGTGCGGCGTTTTTCCTGTCCGAACTGGAGGCCTTTTTGGTGCTGACCCAGCGCACCGGCACCGACCCGCTGGCGCTGCGCGGCAGTTATGCCGGTGCCATTGGCTTGCCGCAATTCATGCCTTCGAGCTGGAACAAATACGCGGTGGATTTTGATGGTGATGGCCGCATCGACCTTTTCCATAGCGCTGCGGATGTCATTGGCTCGGTCGCCAACTATTTCAAGGCCTTCCAATGGCGTGCCGGCATGCCCACCCACTACGCGGTGCGGCTCAACTCCGAAGGCATGGACAAAGCGGCACTGCTGGCGCCCGACATACTGCCCACCTTCACCGCTGCCACCATGGCCGCCTTGGGCGCAGACCTGGACGCCCGCGCCCTGCAACACACAGGCCCCCTGGCGCTGGTGGAATTGCAAAACGGAGATGCGCCACCGCTGTACGTGGTGGGCACGGAAAACTTCTACGCCATCACCCGCTACAACTGGAGCAGCTACTACGCGCTGGCCGTCATTGAACTAGGCCAGGAGATCGCCGCCGCCATGTCAAAATAAGTCATGACAGAATCCGCCCTCTCCACCGCCAGCCCAGCCCCGGATGAAGACGTCACCACCACGCTGTACCGCGCCGCCATTGGTCCGGTCAGCGGCGGTTATTACCTTCCCATCTTTACCCGCTTCGAAGCAGCCGACCACGCCGGCATCAGCTGGAACACCGCAGCCAGCCTGATAACTTTGAATTGGTTGGTGTTTCGCAAGCTCTGGGTCGCGGCTCTGGCCTATGTGGGCATTCTGGTTGCCGTTGCGGTTGTGGTGTTTGGAATTGGGCAGCTGGTGTTCCAGTTCTCCGACACGCTGATGATGGTGCTGGGCCTGGGCTTTGGATTGGTGGCTTTTGTGCTGCCGGGTCTGTTTGGCAATGCGCTATTCCATACCGAATGTCGCAAGGCCATGTCCAAAGCCTTGGTGGGGCATGCCAATGTGGCCGATGCGCGCGACGCACTGCTGCGCCAGGCCAGCACCCGTCGCCGGGTGATCTGGCTGGCAGCGGCCAATGCCGCACTCCTGTTGGTTGCCACCCTGGTCTATCTGCAAGTCGCAGCGCTGCACACGGTGACTGTCATGCCGCAGGGCGCCCTGGACACGGGTCAGGTGGCTGTCGGTCGCGCGGCGGCACCGACCGTCGCGGCATCCGAGCCCATCGCACCGGCTTCAACGGCCCTGCCGGAAATCACTGCGCCTCAGCCCGCTGCATCATCCGTTGCCGCACCGTCCGCCGCTGCAACAACCGTTGCTGAGGCACCTGTTACCGCAGCTGCTCTAACGACTGCAGCTGCGCCAGAGCCCGCGGTAGCGATCCCGGTTGCCCATGCAAGCCCACCGACAAAAACCCTCACCAAGCCCAACACACCAAAAGTCGTGCAGCCGCCACCCAAGCCAGCGAAAGCCAGCTCTACGGCGACGACCGACACAGCAGCCAAGGCCTTCTTCATCAATGTGGGCTTGTTCGCAGTGCCCGAGAACGCAGCCAGGGCCCACACCAAGTTGCTGGAGGCTCAACTGCCTTCGGTGATGAAAGAGCTCAAGTCCAAGACCCGTCAAATCCGCGTACGGGTCGGGCCTTTTGCCACGCAGCAGGCGGCCGAAGCGGCAGCAGAAAAAATCAAGGCCCTGCAGCTCGACGCCTCCATCATCCAGCTTTAGAAGCCGAGCGCAATGTAGCGTTCAGGAGCCTTCCAGGCGCTCATACTCGGCAATGACTTGCGCACCGATCAGCAACAACGCGGCGACGATCTCCATGCAAAACAGGGCTACCACCGCGGTAGTCAGCGAGCCGTAGACCACGCTGGTCTTAGACAAAGTGGTGAAGTACCACACCAGCAAATGGCGAATGATTTCCCATACCGAACTGGCCGCGAGGCCACCAATCACCGCGTGGCGCACTGGCATGCGTCCCACCGGCAAGGTCAAGTAGATGGAGGCCACGATCAGGGTCTCCACCGCAAAACCCATGACGTAAAAGAACAGGCCAGACACGCCGACCAGTGACAGGTCATAGCCGAATACGGTGATGTTTTCTTTTGCCAAGGCTTGCAGACCGATCGTGGCGATGGTCAAAATCAGCAATGCAATGCCCAGTGCAAACACAAAGCAATAGGGCAACACGGCAGATACCAGTTTGTGGCGCTTGAAGGTCAGTTCCCGGTGTACAAAGATCTGGCCCATGGCCTTTTCCAGAATGCCAAATGCCAACGAGCTAAAGAACAGCATAGTCAGCAACAACACGGCGCCAATCGTGGCCTTGTTGTCCAGGAAGATATTGATGTCACCCAGCACCGCCTTGGACTGGCTGGGTACCAGCCATTCGAGATAACGGCCCAGCGCCGTCAGCAGTTCGGCCGGGGAAAACCAATGCGACAAGGCGATGACAGACAGTATCAACAACGGCACCATGGACAGCAACGCGTAATACGCAATGGCACCGGCCAACATCATGCCCTGATTGGCATTGAATGCCCGCAAAACCTCTAGCGCAAACCCCAATGGGTGCGCCAATATATGCCGCGCCGCTTTGCTGGCCGGAACGACGGGTAACTTCATCGGCGCGGCAACTGCTTGATAGAGGATGTCATGAGGGTCTTGGGCCCGACGGGTGCACGCGCAGCGGCGGGTGGCGCAGGCCGATACGGTGCCGCGCGGTCTTGGTCAGGCGACAACTTGAACACCGCCACCAGTTGCACCAGATCTTCGGCCTGGCCTTTGAGGCTGCTGGCCGCAGCGGCCATTTCTTCAACCAAGGCGGCGTTTTGCTGTGTCGCATTGTCCATATGGCGCACAGCCTCGCCCACTTGCGCCACACCCGACGCTTGCTCGTTGCTGGCAGCACTGATCTCGCCCATGATGTCGGTCACACGGCGAATAGAGCCTACTACTTCGGTCATGGTCTCACCAGCCATGTCGACCAGTGCCGTTCCTTTTTCCACGCGCTCGACGCTGGCGCCAATCAGGCTCTTGATTTCCTTGGCCGCCTGCGCCGATCGCCCCGCCAGCGAACGCACCTCGGACGCGACCACGGCAAAACCGCGCCCCTGCTCACCGGCGCGCGCCGCTTCCACAGCAGCGTTCAATGCCAGGATATTGGTCTGGAACGCAATGCCGTCGATGACGCCGATGATGTCTGCAATCTTGCGCGAAGAATCATTGATCTCCTTCATGGTCTCCACCACTTGGTCGACCACATTGCCGCCCTGGATGGCCACTGACGACGCGCTTTGGGCCAACTGGTTGGCTTGGCGTGCGGAGTCCGCGTTTTGCTGCACCGTGGTGCCCAGCTCTTCCATGCTGGCCGCGGTTTCTTCCAGCGCACTGGCCTGCTGCTCGGTGCGTGTGGACAAATCGTTATTGCCCTGGGCAATTTCGGAGGAAGCGGTGGCTACGCCTTCAGAGCCTTGGCGGACATTGGACACCAGTTTGGCAAGACTGCCTTGCATGGCATGAAGGGACGCCAGCATGACACCCACCTCGTCTTTTCCACCCGAGCTGATGCTGTTGGACAGGTCGCCGCCAGCAATGCTTTGGGCCACCTGCGCCGCCTCGGACAATGGCCGCACGATACTGCCCGAGATGCGCATTGCAATACCAACACCGATCACGATGCCGATGAGTAACACGCTCCAATTCAACATGACGGCTCGGGTCAACGCTGCCTGAAGTTGGCCGCTGTCAGCGATCTGCAGGCTCACCAATTTGCTGGCCAGTTGATCGACCGCCTGCATATGGTCCTCAGGTGCGCCTGTATGCGAGGCCATGGCCGCAGCCAAAGCCTTTTTCTCTTCGTCAGCCTGCGTCAGGCTGTTCAATTTTTTGATCTGATCCGTGTCGAGACCTGGCAAGGCCGCCTTTTTGGCCACGGCGATCTTGACCTGCATGGCCCAGTCAGACGCCATCGACAGTCGGAAAGCCCGTTCATCCAACGCAGTGTTGAAGTGCTGGATCTGGGCCAGTTGCATCTGCCCCACCCCCGCTACCAGCGCCAACAAAGCCAGCATGACGCCAAAGCCCAGCATCAAACGATTGCGAATAGTCATTAGGGTACCCTTTTAGTATCGGCAACAGCAATTTACCAACTGTAAACCCAGTCTCTCCAACGGAACACGGTGGACTGCAACGGACCTGCCTGCACCAAGCGATTGAAGGGCCAGGCTTTCCCCGCAGACGACCAGGCTTAGGGAGCCTGCACCACGCTGTCAAACATCGGGTGCAGGGCATCAAGCCAGCTATCAACCTCGGTCTCGCCAATCGACAGACAGGCCATACACGCAGGCCCATGCAGTGCCCACTCGCGCTGCTCGCCAATGCCTTCGTGCAAGCCCACCAGGTGTTCGGCCACCAGGCCCATGGCCACCAGCATGCGCACCTCGGCCAGCACGTTTTTGTCTTTCAAAATCGTGAAGTCGTGGTGCAATCGCACGGCCTGGTAGATAGGCGTCGGCAAGCGCCAGGTGCGTGCCACCAGCGCGCCCACCACTGCATGGTCAGTCTTGTGGGCGGCATTTTCGGTTTCCGTAAAGCTGCGGTCCTGGCGGGCCAGCGCTTCGGTCAGCGTGCCCGCATAACCACGCACGCCCTGCATCAGAATAGGTATGCCTACATGGCAAAACAGGCCACAGGTGTAGGCCAGCTCCGGGTCCACTCCATAGAGCTGGCGGGCAATATGCGCCATGGCCAGCGCGCGGCGGGTGGACGTGTCCCAAAAATGTTCCAGCAGCGGCGAGCTCACGCGAATGGAGTTTCGGGTCAGAAAGGCCGTCAGCAGTTTCTCGGTCATGCGCAGGCCCAACAGGCCCAATGCTTCGCCTACCGAGGTAACAGGCCGGGAGCGTGCGTAATAGGGGCTGTTGGCGGTGCGGATCAGCGATGCCGACATGGCCACATCGCGTGCTGCAATGTCAGCGACGATTTGCGGCTCGGGGTCCTCCTTGTCCATCTCGCGGCGCAGCGCGATCAGCAACTCAGGGCACGGTGGAATGACGATATCGCGCAATGGCCCTGAGGCAAGTGCGCGGTCCAGCTCGCGATCCGTAGGGGTTGGGGGGTTTGGGGTTAGCGCCGCCATGCAATCAGGCGCTGACCGGTACCAAAAACTCCCGGCTGATGTGGGCGCCCAGGTCATTGACCCGGTCCAGGAACTGCGTCAGGTAAGCGTGCAGACCGGTGGCCAAAATCTCGTCGATGCGGCCATATTGCAGTTCCGCGCGCAACTTGCCGGCACGGCGCAGGGTTTCGCTGGATGGATCGCTGGCCACCAGCGCCAGATTGGTGACCACGCCGTTCAGGCAGGCATGCATGGAGCGCGGCATGTCAGGGCGCAAAATCAGCAGCTCGCCCACACGCTCGGGCTTGATGACGTCGCGGTAAACCTTGCGGTAGACCTCAAAGCCCGAGACGCTGCGCAAAATCGCACTCCAGTGGTAGAAGTCGTACTCTTGGTCCTTCTCCACCGACGTGCCAAAGAAATCGCTTTGCAAGGCGTGGAACTTCACATCCACCAGTCGCGCGGTGTTGTCGGCCCTCTCCAGAAACGTCCCCAAGCGCATGAAGTGCAGGGCCTCGTCAATCAGCATGGTGCCCACGGTCACACCACGCGACAAGTGCGAGCGGAACTTGACCCACTCAAAGAACTGCGCCGGATCGGCCTCGAATTCACCCGCCTTGAGCATGCGTTTGACTTCGAGCCAGGTCGTGTTTTGCGTCTCCCACACTTCGGTGGTCAGCGCGCCGCGCACAGCGCGGGCGTTCTCGCGGGCTGCACCCAGGCACGACACGATGGAGGACGGATTGCTTTCATCCTTGACCATGAAATCCATGACGTCGCGGGCAATGATCGCACCGTAACGTTCGGTGTAGGTGGGCAGCAGCTCGCTGATGCTGAGCAGGCCCTCCCAACCCTCTTGTGCCACGGCATCGGACTGCGGCAACAGCGAAGTCTGGTAGTTAACATCCAGCATCCGGGCGGTGTTCTCAGCCCGCTCGGTGTAGCGGGACATCCAGAAAAGATGGTCTGCGGTACGGGACAGCATAATAATTTCCCTTCAGTTCAGGATTGCGATTGGGACTGCGTAGCCGTGCTGTTGGCAGCTTCCGTATGGGCAACCGTGGCTGCGGTGGCTGCGGCGCTTGCGTCATCTTCCAGAATCCAGGTATCTTTTGTACCGCCGCCCTGTGACGAATTCACGACCAGCGAGCCGTCTTTCAGCGCCACGCGGGTCAGGCCACCGGGCACCATCTGCACGGTTTTGCCGGACAGCACATAAGGCCGCAGATCGATGTGGCGCGGCGCAATGCCACTCTCAACAAAGGTCGGGCAGCTCGACAAACTCAGCGTGGGCTGGGCGATGTAACCGCTGGGGTTGGCGAGGATGGCCTTGCGGAAATCCTCAATCTCGGCCTTGGTGGACGCCGGGCCCACCAGCATGCCGTAGCCACCCGCACCGTGCACCTCTTTGACCACCAGGTCTTTCAGATTGGCCAGCGTGTAGGCCAGGTCGTCCTTGTTGCGGCACATGAAGGTGGGCACGTTGTTCAGGATGGGTTTTTCGCCCAGGTAGAACTCGATCATCTTGGGTACGTACGGGTAGATGGACTTGTCGTCCGCCACGCCGGTCCCGACCGCATTGCAGATGGTCACATGGCCCGCGCGGTAGGCGTCCATCAAGCCTGCGCAACCCAGCGTGGACGTAGGCCTGAATGCCAGAGGGTCCAGAAAATCATCGTCCACCCGGCGGTAGATCACGTCCACCCGGCGCGGGCCGCGTGTGGTGCGCATGTACACAAAACTGTCTTTGACAAACAGGTCTTGCCCTTCAACCAGTTCAATACCCATTTGTTGCGCCAAAAACGCATGCTCAAAATACGCGCTGTTGTACATACCGGGCGTGAGTACCACCACGGTAGGTTCGGCCGTGGTGGCGGGGCTGCTGTCGCGCAAGGTTTCGAGCAACAGGTCGGGGTAGTGGGCGATGGGTGCCACACGGTGGGCATTGAACAACTCAGGGAACAACCGCATCATCATCTTGCGGTCTTCCAGCATGTAACTTACGCCGCTGGGCACACGCAGGTTGTCTTCCAGCACGTAGTACTCGCCGTTGCCCTGGGCGTCGGGTGCGCGCACGATGTCGATGCCAGAGATGTGCGAGTAGATCTGGTGCGGCACATCCACACCCACCATCTCGGGGCGGAATTGCGCGTTGTTTTCGATCTGGTCACGCGGCACCACACCGGCCTTGATGATGTCCTGGTCGTGGTAGACGTCGTGGATGAAGCGGTTCAAGGCGGTCACGCGTTGCACCAGGCCTTTTTCCATGCTGGACCACTCGTGCGCGGGAATGATGCGGGGGATCAGGTCAAACGGGATCAGCCGCTCGGTGCCGGCGCCGGATTCGTCTTTTTCGCCGTAGACGGCAAAGGTAATGCCGACCCTGCGGAAAATCATCTCGGCCTCTTCGCGCCGCTTGGCCATCATGTCGCCGGGTTGGCGCGCCAGCCATTCGTCGTAGATTTTGTAATGGTCCCTGACCTGTTCGCCTTTTGAGAAGAACTGGTAGGGCAAGCTGGTGTACATCTCGTCGAACTTCTGCATAAAACGCTTTCCTGATACTTGCGGGACAGACCGTAGCGTAGCGCAACGTAGCTTTACCTTCAACCCGAGGATAGCAAGGATAGTGCCACTGCCTACCGTCACTATGGCACATTGTGGTGCCAGTAGCGCAAACCCTGAGTCCGAAGGCATGCACCATTCTGGACTTGCCACGATTGCCAAGTGTAGGCACCGCAATGGGGTGAGTCCACGACCTGGATGCGCCGCTCCCCGTACCGCGCCAACACTGTAGGTGCCGGATGACCAAAACGGTTGCGGTAACCCGATTGCACGATGGCGAAGCGTGGCGCCACGGCGTCCAGAAAGGCCGCGCTGCTGGATGTCTTGCTGCCATGGTGAGGTACCAACAGTACATCTGCTCTCAGGCCAACACCCTGCGCCACCAAAGCAGCCTCCTGCGGCTGCTCAATATCCCCAACCAACATAGCCGTCTGCGCGCCGTTGGAGATGCGCAAAACGCAGGACATGGGGTTGGACTTGGCGGCCGTGTCGTAATCCGCTGCTTGCGGATGCAACACGTCAAATTGCACGCCGTCCCATTCCCAATGCTGCCCGGCCACGCAACGTTTGGTCGGCCGCAGGGTTTGCAGCGGGTTGCTGGCCTCAATGGAACTGAGCAGCTCCGCCTGCGGTTGCATGGCCAGCACGGCGGGGGCGCCGCCGACGTGGTCCATATCCCGGTGGCTGAGCACCAGCGTGTCCAGCCGCGTATGCAGGGCTTGTAGCAGCGGCACCAGCACGCGGTGGCCAGCGTCACTCTCCAGACTGAATCGCGGTCCAGCGTCGTACAGCAGCGCATGGTTGGCAGTGCGCACCAACACCGCATTGCCCTGGCCGATGTCGGCAGCCAAAAGTTCAAACTGCCCCGGCGCAGGCAGGGGTGCTTGCCACAACAAGACCGGCAACAGCAATGGCAGGCCCAAGACCCGCAAGCGCCACGACCACGGCAGCACCAGCAGCGATCCACCCAGCACGCCTGCGGCCCCCGCCCATAGCGGCGGCACCGCCACCGCTATCGACGCCCAGGACAGGGATGCCAGCCACTGCAGATAGGCATACAACCCGCTGATCGCCCCCGCCGCCACGTCCCACAGCGCCGGTACCAGCACGCCCAGCATGGCCAGCGGCGTGACGACCAGCGTGATCCACGGAATGGCCAGCGCGTTGGCCGCCAGACCCACGACTGACACCTGGCCGAACAGCAGCAGCGTCAAAGGCGTCAGCGCCACCGTAATCACCCACTGCTCTCGCAAGCCAGAAAGCATTTGGTGTTTCAAGACGCCAGCCCTCGTGGAGTCTGCATTGCCCGCTCCTGAATCTGTAGCAAACAACACACCGACTGCGACAAAGCTCAACCAGAAGCCCGCCTGTAGCAGCGCCCACGGGTCGCAGACCACCACTACGGCGCAGGCCAGCATCCACACCAAAGGCCACGGCCAGCGCGCACCCGACAGACGCAATAGCGCCACCGTGGCCAACATCAGGCAGGTGCGCTGGGCTGGCACGCCCCAGCCAGAGAACACCGCGTAGGCCGTGGCCAGCAACACGCCACCCACCAGCGCGGCGCTGGGTGCGGGCAGCGCAATGCACAAACGGCCCGAGCGCCGCCACAACCAGCCGACAACCCACGCCGCGCCCCAGGCGAACATGGTTATGTGCAAGCCAGAAATACTGACCAGATGGGCTACGCCTGTCGCGCGGAACACATCCCAGTCCACCCGATCAATCGCCGCCTGGTCCCCCACCACCAGCGCGGCAATCATGCCGGCGAACTGGCGCTCGGCCACCTGCCGGTAGATGCGCTCGCGCACCACTTGGCGGGCCAGCACTACCGGGTGCAGCCAGGTCTGCGCCATGCGCTGGGGCACCGGGTCCTTGGCGCTGGCACGCACATATCCCGTGGCCTGCACGCCCTGTTCCCACAGCCACAGCTCGTAGTCGAAGCCAAAGGGGTTGCGGCTGCCGTGCGGTGCTTTGAGCCGCAGCGTCATCTGCCAGCGCTCCCCAGCCCGCACATTGCCAGGCATGCGGTTTTGTGCGGATGCGGGCAACACCGCATCCGCAAGCTTGGTGGTGGCCACATCCGCCAGCACCGCAGGCCCGGCAGAAAACGTGCCGCCATACCAGCCCGCGTCCATCAACGGTGGCACGCGCACCGGCTGGCCATTCAGGGCCGCAGACTCCACCTCCAGCCGAAAGCGCAGGCCCGATTCATTGCGCTGCGGCAGGCTTGCCACCACGCCCACCACCTGCACATCGCGCCCCTCCAAGACTGGGTCCAAAGCGTCTGCCAGATAAGTCGTGGCCCGCAAGCCGGTGAAGCTGAAGGAGAGCAAGCCCAAGGCCAAAGCCGCCAACCCCATACGCCAACCAACTGCTATATTTTTAATAGCTGCAATCGTATATACGAAGAGGGCTAGAGCCACAATCACCCAATAGACATGCGACACAAGCAACCGCTCCTGCTGCAACTGCAGGGCCGTGCCCACCACGATACCCAACAACGCCGCAAACAGCAGCCGGGCGGAGCCATGGAAGTGGAGGAAAACGGTGCGCACCGGACCATGCTAACCCGCAAAAACCCCGTGGCGCAGGAATTGCTTGCTACCATGTATGCAACGGTATGCCAATTTGCACTGAACCGACTTCCGAGTCCAACCGAGAACCGCCATGTCGATCCACGCCGCGCTGAACCACGTTACCCACTACACCTACGACCGTCTGGTGGCCCTCGGGCCACAGGTGGTGCGCCTGAGGCCCGCGCCGCATTGCCGCAGCAAAATCATTTCCTACTCTCTGAAGATCGAACCCGCCAAGGGCCACTTCATGAACTGGCAACAGGACCCGTTCGCCAACTACCAGGCCCGCCTGGTGTTCCCAGACAAAACGCGTGAATTCAAGGTCACCGTGGATCTGGTGGTGGAGATGGCGGTCTACAACCCGTTTGACTTCTTCTTGGAGCCCGAGGCGGAAGAATTTCCCTTCAAGTACGCCCCCCTATTGCAGGAAGAATTGCTACCCTACCTGATGGCTGGTGAGCGCACACCGCTGGTCAACGACTACCTGGCCAAGATCGACTACACCAAGCGCCGCACGGTGATTTTCCTGGTCGACCTCAACACTATGGTGCACAACGCCGTCAAGTACACCATCCGCATGGAACCCGGTGTGCAAACGCCCGATGAGACGCTGGAATCGGGTTCGGGCTCGTGCCGCGACTCGGCGTGGTTGCTGGTCGAACTGTTGCGCCATTGCGGCCTGGCCGCGCGCTTTGTGTCGGGCTACCTGATACAGCTCAAGTCCGACGTCAAAGCGCTGGATGGCCCCAGCGGCACCGAGGTCGATTTCACCGATTTGCACGCCTGGTGCGAGGTCTATCTGCCCGGCGCCGGCTGGATCGGGCTGGACGCCACCTCGGGCCTGCTGGCCGGTGAAGGCCACATCCCGCTGGCCTGCACGCCGCAGCCTTCTGGTGCGGCCCCAATTGAAGGCGGCGTCGACGAGAGCGAAGTGGAATTCAGCCACCACATGCAGGTCACCCGCATCTACGAATCGCCGCGCGTAACCAAGCCCTACACCGAAGAGCAATGGGCCGATGTCATGGCCTTGGGTGCAGAAGTGGACAAAGAGTTGGTTGCTGGTGATGTACGCCTGACCATGGGCGGCGAACCCACCTTCGTAGCCGTCAACGACCGCGATGCCGGCGAATGGAACACCGACGCGCTAGGCCCCACCAAACGCGGTTTTGCCACCGCGCTCGTGCACAAGCTGCGCCACGAATACGGCCAGGGCGGCTTCCTCCACTTTGGCCAAGGCAAGTGGTACCCCGGCGAGCAGCTGCCGCGCTGGGCGTTGAACATTTACTGGCGTGCCGACAAGCAGCCAGTGTGGTCTGACCCATCGTTGTTCACCGACGAACGCGAACCCACCTACTACAACAGTGCAGACGCCCAGCTCTTCACCCAAACGCTGTGCAAACGCCTTGGCATTACTGACCAGACCATCCAGCCCGCGTATGAAGATTCGTGGTACTACCTGTGGCGTGAGCGCCGCTTGCCGGTCAATGTTGACCCGTTCAACTCCAAGTTGGACGACGAGATGGAGCGCGCCCGCCTGCGCCGCGTGTTCGAGCAAAAACTCGACACCCCCATTGGTTATGTGTTGCCAGTCAAAGCCGCCGAAGGCCCACGCCTGGCGGGGCCGGTGTGGACCACCGGCGCGTGGTTCTTGCGCGACGAACGCATGTACCTGATGCCGGGCGACTCGCCTATGGGCTTGCGCCTGCCGCTGGACTCTTTGCCCTGGGTCAGCAAGGCAGACTTTCCTTACCTGGTGGAAACCGACCCCAGCGCACCGCGTGCGGACTTGCCCGCGCACAACACGATGGTCGCGCGTTATGCTGACGGTCAACCCGCTGCGGCTACAACCACAAGCACGGCGGCAATCGCTGCACTGGCCGCCAGCGGCGGCAACACCATTCCCACCCTCACCGTACGCGCCGACGTGCCCTACCTAAGCGGCGCACCCACGCCACAAGAAGCGGCACGCAAGTTCCAAAATGCGTTGAACGGCAAAGTGGACACGGCATCGACCGCTGTGCCCGCCTACACCGGTACCAGCACCCCGCTGGCCGACATGGCCGCCCGCCGTGCGTCGCAAGCCGAACCCGTTGACTATGCCCGCGTGCCCGCACGCGGTGAATCTGCCCACTGGGTGAGCCGCACGGCGCTGTGCGTAGAGGTGCGCGACCCCCGCCGTGCCAGCGGCCCCAAGGCCGAAGCGGTCGGCACCAAGTCCGGCGTGTTGTACATCTTCATGCCGCCGCTGGAAAAGCTCGAAGACTATCTTGACCTGCTGACCGCCATCGAAGCCACAGCCAAAGAACTCAGCATGAAGCTGGTGCTGGAAGGTTATCCACCTCCACGCGACCCTCGCTTGAAACTGCTGCAGGTCACACCCGACCCGGGTGTTATCGAGGTCAACATCCACCCGGTCAACAACTGGAAAGAGCTGGTCTACAACACCGAGTTTTTGTACAACGCGGCATTCGAGTCACGCCTGAGCGCCGAGAAGTTTATGACCGACGGCCGCCACACCGGCACTGGCGGCGGCAACCACTTTGTGATGGGTGGCGCCACACCGGCCGACAGCCCGTTCCTGCGCAAACCTGAGCTGCTGGCCAGTTTGCTGCTGTATTGGCATAACCACCCAAGCTTGAGCTACTTGTTCAGCGGTATGTTTGTTGGCCCCACCAGCCAGGCCCCGCGTGTGGACGAGGCGCGCAACGACCAGTTGTACGAACTGGAAATCGCCATCGAACAAATCTACGCCAACCGCGAACTATACGGACAGAGCATGCCGCCGTGGATCGTCGACCGCACACTGCGCAACATCCTGATCGACGCCACCGGCAACACCCACCGCAGCGAATTCTCCATCGACAAGATGTACTCGCCCGACTCGGCTACTGGCCGCCTGGGCCTACTGGAACTGCGCGCGTTTGAGATGCCACCGCACCCGCGCATGAGCATCGTGCAACAGTTGCTGCTGCGTGCGCTCGTCGCCCGCTTCTGGACCGCGCCTTACAAGGCGCCGGCCACACGCTGGGGCACCGAGCTGCACGACCGCTACATGCTGCCGACCTTCATCAAGATGGACTTCGACGATGTGGTCGCCGACATGCGCGCCGCTGGTTATCCGTTTGACCCGAGCTGGTTTGCACCCCATGTGGAGTTCCGCTTCCCGCTGGTCGGCTCCATCCAATCGGCCGGCATCGAATTGACTTTGCGTTGCGCACTGGAGCCATGGCACGTGATGGGCGAAGAAAGCTCGGCCGGCGGCACCGCACGGTATGTGGACTCATCTCTGGAACGCATGGAAGTGCACGTGAAGGGCTTGAACGAAAGCCGTTACGTCATCACCTGCAACGGCCAGGCCTTGCCCATGCAAACCACCGGCACGGTCGGCGAGTTTGTGGCCGGCGTGCGCTTCAAAGCCTGGAACCCACCTAGCAGCCTGCACCCCACGATTGGCGTGCACGCACCGCTGACCTTTGACATTGTGGACACGTGGATGAAACGCTCATTGGGTGGCTGCCAGTACCACGTGGCCCACCCTGGTGGCTTGAGCTACGAGAGCTTCCCCGTCAATTCGTTCGAAGCCGAAAGCCGGCGTTTGACCCGCTTCACGTCGATGGGGCATACACCTGGTGTCATGAACGTGCCACCGGCGACGATCAATGTGGCGGCGAGCAAGGAGTTCCCGTTTACGCGAGATTTGCGCAGGGGGTAGTGCGCAGAGTCCGAAGGGCAAATGGGGTCGGATCACCATTCGCATAGCGAATGTGTGCTCTGACCCCATTTGCCCGCTCATGCCGGAGAAAGCTGCAAGCAAAACAGGCCGCTAGCCCTCGTGGAATATGCGTGGTCAGCTATTAATTTTGCATTAGTTCGAGTACTGAACCGCCATTCGATTCTGTACTTTTTTGCTGTGGGCAGCAGGGTTTGGGCCATTGGCCCCCGCCTCATACTGTCAAAGGCCCAGAAATCGACGGGGACCAATGGCCCAAACCCTGCAGGCGGAATGTTGAACTAGGCGGTGAATTTCAGGACCAAAAGAAGTCAGGTGTGGGCGGAAGCAGTCGCTTGGACTGGTCGTTCAATTTCATTTGGGCCTTTCCATACTGTGTCGGGGCGGATAAACCTAAATCGTCAAAAAATCTACGATCGAAAAAGCATAGTGAAGTGGCTAATGCGCATTCCAGCGACGTTTACAGTAGCGTTGGCAATTCTCGTCGCGTGGAGCATATCCGCCGCGTATTTCGGTCATAGTGAACGATGGTGCTTCCCAAGCGTTAATGGCGCTATGTGGGGCCGGGACTTTACTTCTGTCTAGGCCATCTTCAAGACGCGTTACCCTCTCAATCATTGCCAACCCATGAGCTTCAACGACGACAAGCATCTTGATGTGTGCCAAAACATCGAAACCGGACTCAAGCACTGCTACGAGATCAATCCACGCCTGACAGACTCCCTCTGTGCCCTCGCCATCGACAACGCAAAGGTAGCCATCAAGCAGCAGTTCGGGTTTGCAAAGAACGAGCACGTCACTAGCGCCGAGGATGCGCAAGGTGTCATTGATTGGTGTGTCACCGTCGGGCTCGAACGCATCGGCAAGATTAACGACCTTACTCTCAAGGAAT
The DNA here is from genome assembly GCF_025356155.1 of Rhodoferax sp. Classification (GTDB taxonomy): domain Bacteria; phylum Pseudomonadota; class Gammaproteobacteria; order Burkholderiales; family Burkholderiaceae_C; genus Allorhodoferax. The sequence continues at coordinate 26,681 of NZ_JANXUQ010000273.1, forward strand.
ACGTCTCCCGGCTGGAAAAGATCAAGGGCTCCGTACTCAGGCATTCCAAAGATGGAAAAAGAAGCTACTACGAGTTCGTCAGGAACTTCTTGCCATAGTCGTCAAAGCAGAGGTCATCGACATTGCTTCAAAGCAAAAAAGGGGGGGGGTCCAATTTCAATTCGGCGAAAGCGCCGGATCCGCCACCGACCCGGTCGACACCACCCGCAGATCACTGTTAAACACCACGGTAAAAATTCTGGCGTCCGACGCGTTGGGGCCATCCATATAACGCCAGTCGTAGTGCCAGACGTTCTTCAATTCAAACGGCGTGATTTTCATGGGCTTGCCCAACATTTTGCGCACCGCTTCCATGGGCATGCCGGGTTCTATCTTGGCAAAAACATGGGGCGCCAATACCTGGCGCAGTGAACTCATTTTGCCGTCTGGCCCGATGCTGATCATGTAGTTTTTTGCACCAGCAGGCTGGCGGTTGTACTCAAAAATACGGCCGCCGTTTTCACCTTCCCAGATCTTCTCCGGCTCCCCGAATTTCATCTTCACGTCGCCTTCGGTGGCCACGCCCTCCTCCAGCTCGCTGATGCGCTGGTTGTCGCAGGCTGTTGTGAACATTGCTGCGACAGACACAGCCAGGCAGAGGCTCAATTGGCCGATCGACGGAAGAAAGGGGCGGAGCAACGATTTCACAGTAAATACCTCACAAGAATGACTGGAGAACAAAAGGGAACGGCAGCTCCCTACTGATCAGGGCTCAGTATGGCACCCCTACCCGTTCCACATGCTGATTTCACGCCACCCTAGCGGCATAATCCAAATATGCTTTCCGACATTACCCAACTGCTTGCCCCGCAAGGCCCCGTTGTGTCAGCGGTTCGGACACGCTTTCCGAATGCAATAACCATCTACGCCTTTGGCAGCCAGGTGCACGGCACAGCCAGGCCGGATTTGGATCTGCTGGACCTGCGCGCCGCCCCCACCGCCATGCAATACCCAGTCGTCACCAGCCATTTGGATGGGTTTTTGAGTTTTTACCCGCACTGTGTTGCAACGCGGGGAAGTCTCGTTTGACCTCCACCGCGTTCACCCTCCATGGCACTCAACTTGCTTGATACTTTCATCGAACCCAACCAGCGGAAATTCTAAAAATGTCTTCCCTCAATCCCGTCGGCGGCGAAACCCATCCCCTCTCCAAAATCCACCTCATCGGTGGCGAAAAAGGCGGTGTAGGTAAGTCCATGGTGTCACGCCTGCTGGCACAGTATTTCATTGACAAGGATATACCCTTTGTCGGCTTTGACACCGACCGTTCACACGGCGCGCTGCTGCGGTTCTATAGCGACTATGCATCCGCCGTGCTGATTGACCGCTACGAGGCGATGGACCATATTGTGGAAGCTGCAGTGGAGTTGCCTGGTGTGCGCGTACTGGTCGATCTGGCCGCGCAGACGCACGACCCGTTGGTGCGCTGGATCGAGGATTCTGGCGTATTGCACATGGCCGATGACACCGGCTTCACGCTGCACTACTGGCACGTGATGGACTCTGGGCGCGATTCGGTAGACCTGTTGACGCGCCTGCTGGAACGTTATGGCAAAAACCTGAACTACGTGCTGGTGTTGAATCAGCTGCGCGGCGATGACTTTGGCCAACTGGAGCGCTCGGGTCAATTGGAACGCGCGCTGGGTCTAGGCGCCAAAGTCATTTCCATCAAGCATCTAAACGATGCCGTCGTACAAAAGATGGACGCCCATAACAGCAGCTTTTGGGCAGCCAAAAGCGATACCACAGGCGGTGATGCCAGCCTGCGCCTCATGGAGCGCCAACGGCTCTCGATGTGGCTGCAGCACGCGTATGAAGAACTGGCAAAGGCCGAGGCCTAGCCTTTTAAGACGTTGCCTGCGCGAAGCCGCCGTCGGTGGACAGGGCCTGCTGCGTACGTTGTGGCTGCAGGGTACCCAATGCAGCATCCACGATCGCCGTGGCTTGCAACACCGGCGCATGCGATTGCACATTGCCGAAGATAGTGGCAAAGGCCACATCAGCCGCGTCACGTCCGGTGCCAAAGCGAATGAGGCCCATGGGAATGGCGGTTCCAGACGGATCGAACACATACCAGCGGTTACCAACGAACACTTCCACATATGCATGAAAGTCCGGCGGGCCTAACACGGGGTCGGCGCCGTAATCGGTGCCGGTGGTAAAGCGGGCCGGGATGTTGACCGCGCGGCACAGCGCCACCATTAGGTGGGCAAAGTCGCGGCAAATGCCAACCTGCCCAATCAGGGTATCTACGGCCGACGTGCTGCTGGTCGAGCTGTTGGAGGTAAACGCGACATGGTTTTGCACCCAGTCGCGTATGGCCATGACCCGGCTGTAGCCTTGGGGCAAATGGCCAAAATTGTTGCTCGCCAGTTTCAACAGGCGGTCGGACTGGCAATAGCGGCTGGGGTAGATGTAGCCCATGACCTCCTGCGGCAGAGCGTGCATCGGCACCTCGGCGATTTGGCTGGGGTCGGCAAAGTGGTGCATCAGGTCTATGGTGGCCGAATACGTCACATTGAGTTCGCCCTGCTGGGCGTGCAGGCGCATGTAGCGGTTACCGCTGAAGGCATCAATATGGATTTGTGATTCCACCGGTTGGCTGATCCACAAGTTCTCGAAAGAGACTTTCTGGTGGGCGGTCTGTGCGGCGTGGATGTTGAAAACAAAATCGGCGCCCTGGGCGTCGATTTGGTAATTGAGTGCAAGTTGGAGTTCGATTCTGATCATGGTGAGTCGAGTATGGGGCCGCCGGCGCGCGCCGTCTGTGGTCTTGCGCACGGACGCTTTTGCACGCACTTGGGACAATAGGCACCTATTTAAGGAGTCCTCACAATGAACCCAATCAAACTGGTCGCCATTATTCTGATCGCGGCCGGCGCACTGGGCTTGGCCTACGGTGGGTTTAGCTACACCAAAGAAACGAGCCGCGCCGACATAGGCCCCCTGCACTTTCAGGTCAGCGAGCGCGAGCAAGTCAACATCCCCCTGTGGGTGGGTATTGGCGCCATCGTGGGTGGCATCGTTTTATTGGCAACGGCACGCAAATCATAGACATAACCTCATGTGCAGACCGCATGGCACGCACATGCGAACAGGTGAAGGTTTTGGGTAGAAAGTAAACGGTTTACGGCATACTTCGGGGCAGTGAGCCACCTATCCGAATTATCTGCCCTCGCCGCCGCTGTGCCCGAGCGAGCTCCATCTGCGCCAGACCAGTCCCATGCGCCCCGCTACGCGGCGCCCGGCCACTTTGACGAGCTGCGTGAGCGCGTGTCCACTGGCGCGCCCGCAGATGCAGACGCTATTGAATCGGTAGCAGAAGATGCAGATATTACGGGGGCTTGGCGGCAATTCTTTAACAAAGCCGAGTCCGACGGCCTGGGTGATCTGAACCTGCGTGCGGACAACCTGGCCCGCCAAATCCGCGACAACGGCGTCACCTACAACGTCTATGCCGACTCCGAAGGGCCCCAGCGCCCCTGGTCGGTAGGCCTGTTCCCCCTCATCATCTCCGCGCCCCAGTGGCAACACCTGGAGGCTGGCATTGCACAGCGCATGCGCCTGTTGGACCGGGTGATGGCCGATGTCTACGGCCCGCAAGATTTATTGTCCCAAGGGCTGATCCCACCCGCGCTGGTGCAGGGCCACCCGGGTTATCTACGTGCCATGCACGGCGTCAAGCCCGTGGGGGGCTCGCATTTGCACATCGTCGCCTTCGACCTGGCACGCGGGCCGGATGGCAATTGGTGGGTGGTATCGCAGCGCACGCAAGCGCCTTCGGGCTTGGGGTATTTGCTGGAGAACCGGTTGGCGGTGTCGCGCCTCTTCCCACAGGCATTTGAGAGTCTGCAGGTCCAGCGTCTGGCTGCTACCTACCGCGCACTCATTGACAGCATGAAGGCCATGAGCCCGGCAGGGCCGGACGCCCATATCGCGCTGCTGACCCCCGGCCCCTACAACGAAACGTATTTCGAGCACGCCTATCTTGCGCGCTACCTGGGGCTGACGCTGGTAGAGGGCAGCGACCTGATCGTGCGCGACCAGCACTTGTTCCTCAAGACTCTGCGCGGCCTCGTTCCCGTGCATGGGCTCCTCAAGCGCCTGGATGACCAGTTCATGGACCCGCTGGAGTTGCGCTCCGACTCCACGCTGGGCGTGCCCGGTTTGCTGCAGGTGATTCGCGCGGGCAATGTGCTGGTGGCCAATGCGCCGGGCTCGGCCTTTTTGGAGTCGCCCGCGCTGCTGGGCTTTATGCCGGCCCTGTCCAAGCATTTGCTGGGCGAAGAATTGCTGCTACCCGCCCTACCCACCTGGTGGTGCGGTGAACGCTCGGCGATGGAAGCCGTGTTACCCCGTTTGCGAAGCTGCGCCATCAAGCCCACCTACCCTGGCTCTGCGGTGCACGGCAATTTTGATGCCGTGCTGGGCCACAAGCTGTCGGAACGCGAACTGGACGAATGGGCTGGCCGCATCGCGCTGCATGCCGACGACCATACGGTGCAAGACTACATGCCCTTGTCGCAAATGCCGACCTGGCAACGCGGTGACAAGGAGCATGGTGTGGTGCCGCGCTCGGTCATGGTGCGGGTGTTTGCCCTATCGCAGGGGTCGCAATCCTGGTGCGTGTTGCCCGGCGGTCTGGCGCGTGTGGCCGGAGGCAGCGGGGTCGATGTAGCCTCCATGCAGCATGGCGGCAGCAGTGCCGATGTGTGGGCCATCACCACTGGCGCGGTGGACAAGACTACGTTGCTGCAACCCCCGCTAACCCCTTCCACACTGGCCCTGCACAAACGCCAGGTCACCAGCCGCGCTGCCGAAAATTTATTCTGGCTGGGCCGCTACACAGAACGTGCCGAAAACTCAGTGCGTCTGGCGCGCCTCACACTGGAATGCCTGGCCGGTGAAGACCAGTCATCCCCCACGCTACTGAGTTGGCTGGGCCAGATGGCACTGGGCAACAACTTGGTGCTGGCTGGGGTGCCCGCGCTGACGCCATCACCCCAGGCACGCCGCGTGTTTGAGCGTTCGCTGATCGCCAGCCTGGGCAGCAGTGAGCAAGCCACCAGCGTGGGTTACAACCTGCGCGCCGTGCGCCTGGCCGGAGCAGCTGTGCGCGAACGGCTGTCGCAAGAGCACTGGAGCCTGATGCAGCGCACTGAAGACGCGTTCTTCCAAAGCTGTGCCCACACGCCCATCGGCGCCGACTACTCCGCTTTGCATGCGCTGACAGCGCTCAAACGGTCCAGCGACCACCTGACCGCCATCACCGGCCTGCAAACCGACCGCATGACCCGCGACGACGGCTGGCGCCTGCTCAGCATTGGCCGCCACATCGAGCGGCTGGGCTTTTTGTCCAACGCCCTGCACACTGGTTTTGCCAGTCACGCCGTCCACCACGATGGCGGGTTTGAGGCCATGGTGGCGCTGTTTGACAGCACCATCACCTTCCACGGGCAATACCAGCAAAGCCACGCGATTGCGGCGCTGGTGGATTTGCTGGTACTGGACCGCGACAACCCGCGCGCCCTGGCCTGGGTGGCGCATACGCTGCGCGGGCGCCTGGCCAAGCTGGCGGGCAGCGCGCCAGACCAGTTGGGCTTGTTGTCGCACAGCGTGCCCGACCCTGGCCAGTGGCAACTGGAAGCGCTGTGCAATGCAGGTGCGGGTAACGACTACGCCGCGCTGACCGACCTGCTGCAAGGCTGCAATGAAGCGGCCTACCAGGTATCTGAAGAAATTGGCGCCACCTACTTCACCCACTCCGGTGAAGGCGGGCAAAGCCTGGGCGTGTAGGACGCGATTTGCCATGCAATTGCACATCACCCACGAGACCTGTTACGACTATGCGCCGGCTGTCGATATCGCCCAGCACATGGCCTATCTGCAGCCGCGTAATACGCCCACGCAGCAACTGCTGAGCCACGCCCTGACCATCGCGCCCGAGCCCTCCGAGCAAACGGCCATTCTCGATGTGTATGGCAACACCCGGTCCTTTTTCTCGCTGCAGGTGGCACACACCCAGTTGCAGGTGATTGCCCGCAGCGTGATCGCCACCCAGCCCCCACCCGAATGGGACAACGCCGTACCGTGGGAACAGGTGCGTGAGCGCTTTCGGTATTGCGCCAAGAACCCGTTTGATGCGGCGGCAGAGTTTGTGTTTGCATCACCCTACGTGCCGCGCCATACCGACTTTGCCGCTTACGCCCGGCCCAGCTTTGCCAGCCAGGAATTGCTGCTGTTGGCCGCACGCGACCTGATGCAGCGCATCTACCGCGACTTCACCTACGAGAGCCAGAGCACCGAGGTCAACACACCGGCATTGGAGGCCCTGGCGCAACGCAAAGGCGTGTGCCAGGACTTTGCCCACATCATGATCGCCTGCCTGCGCGCTTACGGACTGCCGGCACGTTATGTCAGCGGCTACCTGCTGACCCACCCCGCGCCCGGCCAGCCGCGCCTGGTCGGCAGCGATGCATCCCACGCCTGGGTGTCGGTCTACTTGCCAGACCTGGCCGACCCGCAAGGTGGCCGCTGGTGCGACTTCGACCCCACCAACAACCGCGACGGCTGGGGCAGCCCAGGTGAGGACTATGTGACGCTGGCGCTGGGACGCGACTTCGCCGATGTGTCGCCGCTGCGCGGTGTGATCCACGGCGGTGCCAACCATACGCTCAACGTGGCCGTCACGGTGGAGCCCATGGACGACGGAGGATGGACGGGCCAAAGCCAGAGCCAGGGGCAGAATCAGTCACAATCACAGTCACAGTCACAGACCTTTTAGGATTCACGGGTTGCTATTATTTAAATAGCGACCTAGGCATATCTCAAGAGGGCTAGCGACGTTTTTTCCATAAGCACCCCAGCCAAAGGGCCACCATGAACATTTACGACACCCTCACCAGCCTGGGCATCACTCTGCCTCCGGTCGCCATCCCAGCCGCCGCCTATGTGCCCTTCATGCAGACCGGCAACCTGGTCTTCTTGAGCGGCCACATTGCCAAGAAGGACGGCAAACCCTGGGTCGGCCAACTGGGCAAAACCATGGCCACCGAAGAAGGCAAGGCCGCAGCGCGTGCCATTGCTATCGACCTGATGGGCACATTGCACGCCGCCGTGGGCGACCTGAACAAGGTCAAGCGCATCGTCAAGCTGATGTCGCTGGTCAACTCCACCGGCGACTTCACCGAACAGCACCTGGTTACCAACGGCGCCAGCGAGCTGTTTGGCCAAGTTTTTGGCGACAAGGGTGCACATGCACGCAGCGCGTTTGGCGTGGCGCAGATCCCCATGGGCGCTTGCGTGGAAATCGAACTGATCGCCGAACTGTCCTAACGATAGCGCCCCCACGCTCGCCCACTGCGTGTGGCTCGCTGCCCCCCGAGGGGGCCGTTGCCGTCTTGGGGCGGCCCGGCGACGGTAACTTCGCCCCCACGCTCGCCCACAATCGACGACCGGTGCGCTGTGCCCGCCACACGGTCATTTCCTTCTGCGGGTGAAACTGGCACACTGCTGCCATGCGTGTGTATTGTCTGGCTCTGCTGCTCTATGCGCTGGTGCTGGCATTTACTCCGTCGGTCGGCGCAGCAACCTCTTCATCGACCAACAAACCCAATTTCCCGGCTTTTGAACTGAGCCAGGACGGACCCGGCCGTCTGGAAATCGGTTCCTACATGGGTGTGCTGGTGGACATCAGCCGGGCCATCGGGCTGGAACAAGCCCGCGCCCAAACCCAGGCTTGGCAGCCAATAACACGCCAGTCCCCCAATTTCGGTTTCACGCAAGACAGCTACTGGTTCCGCTTTCAGCTGGTCAACCGCGACACGAAAGCGCTGACCCGCTTCATCGAGCTGCCCATTCCTTTTCTGGACGATGTACGGCTCTACCATTTCGTCGGCAATGCGCTGGTAGACCAGTACAGCCTGGGCGACGAACAGCCCTTTGCCCAGCGCGCGGTACGCCACCGCAACTTCATCATGCCGGTGCAATTGGCACCCGGCAACAACGAGATTTACCTGCGCCTGGCCTCCGCCGGCACCATAGAGGCACCGCTGCGGATCTGGGACCCAGTGAAGTTCTACGCGGCCAGCAATGACGAGAACCTGGCGCAAGGCGCAGTCATCGGCATTTTGCTGATCATGGTGGTCTACAACCTGTTTGTGTGGATGTCCACGCGTGACATCAACTACCTGTACTACATCTGCTTTGTTGCCAGCTACATGATGTTCCACCTGACGCTGACCGGCTATAGTTTTGCCTATGTGTGGCCCGAAGCCGTGCGCTGGAACAGCTTTGCCATCTCCACCTTTGCGGCCAGCTCTGCCGTGTTTACCTGCCTCTTTACGGACAGCTTTCTGAAGCTGCGCAGCTTCTCGCGCCCGGCGTTTTGCCTGGTGCGCGCCATGATGGTGTGCAGCGCAGCGTTGTTTGCCCTGAGCTTTGTGTTGCCGTATAGCTGGACCATACGTATTGCGGCGGCCATCACGCTGCCCATAACCATCACCGCGTTGTTTCTAGGCTACTGGCGCTGGTGGCAAGGTGCCCGGTTTGCGCGGTTTTATTGCCTGGCCTGGACGGCAATTTTGATTGGTATCGCCGTGCTCAATGCCAGCAAGTTTGGCTGGGTGCCCACCAATGTCTGGACCGAGAACGCTTCACAGATTGGCATTGTCATGCTGGTTGTCTTGCTGTCGTTTACGCTGGCCGACCGTATCAACAACGACCGCACCTTGCGGCTCAATGCCCAGGCAGTGGCGCTGGGCCACGCGCGCAAAGCCCGGTCCAGCCAGGCCGCGCTGATTCAGGCCAACGAGCAAGCCAACCGGGAGCTGGAGCAACGCGTGTTGTCACGAACCAATGACCTGAACGCCGCCATGGCACAGCTCAGCCAGGCCAATGCGCGCCTGCAAATGCTGTCCACCACCGACGGCCTGACCCAGATCGGTAACCGCGCCTTCTTTGATGGTGCAGCGTTGACCGAACTGCGCCGGGCCGAGCGCCAGCGGGCCGCCGTCAGCATTATCTTGATGGACATTGACCATTTCAAACGCATCAACGACACCTTTGGCCACCCGGCCGGTGATGCCTGCCTGCGCGCGCTGGCCGACATGCTGCGCCCGCGCATTGACCGCGCGGGCGACATCCTGGCGCGTTATGGCGGAGAAGAATTCATCATCGCGCTGACTGGGGTGGACTTGGACGGGTCGGTGGCCTTGGCTGAAGAGTTGCGCAAGGCCACAGACCGTCTGCGCGTGGAGTTCGAGGGCAAGCCACTGCGCTTCACCGCCAGCTTTGGTGTGGTATCGGTCGTGCCACAAACCGCGTTGAGCCTGGAAGACCTGGTGTCTGCCGCCGACCGCGCGCTCTACGACGCCAAGCGTAATGGGCGCAATTGCGTGCGCCACAGCACGATCACCTGAGCACTACCTAAGCACAAAAGATTGCTGGTGGTGCTCGGGCACGCGGAACACGGCTACGGCCTGCTTCATGCTGTCGGCCTGCTCACGCAGGCTCTCGGCAGCAGCGGCACTCTCTTCGACCAGGGCCGCGTTTTGCTGCGTCATCTGGTCCAGGTTGCCAATTGCTTCGTTGACACCGGCAATGCCGGTGCTTTGCGCGTTGGCCGCCGCAGTGATCTCGCCAATGACGTCGGCCACACTGCGTACCGATTGCACAATGTCTTCCATCGTCTTACCCGCATCGGTGACCAGGCGCGTACCCGATTCGACCTTTTCCACCGAGGTGCTGATCAACCCCTTGATCTCCCTGGCGGCGGAGGCAGAGCGTTGCGCCAGGTTGCGCACCTCGCTGGCCACCACCGCAAAGCCACGGCCCTGCTCACCGGCTCGCGCAGCTTCCACCGCCGCATTGAGCGCCAGAATGTTGGTCTGGAATGCGATGCCGTCGATCACACCAATGATGTCAGCGATTTTTTTGCTGCTGGCATCGATCTCATGCATGGTGGCGACCACCTGGGTGACGACCGTGCCGCCGCGCTGCGCCACCATGGATGCATTGGCTGCCAATGCGCTGGCTTGGCGCGCGTTGTCAGTGCTGTTTTGTACGGTCGACGTCAGTGCATCCATGCTGCTGGCCGTGGACTGCAGGTTGCTGGATGTCTGCTCGGTGCGCTGGGCCAGGTCGTTGTTGCCGCTGGCGATCTCGGCGCTGGCGGTGGCGATGTTGTCGGTACTCAGGCGCACCTGCGCCACCATACGCCCCAGCGAGTCATTCATGGTTGCCAGCGAACGCAGCAGGCTGCCAAATTCGTCCTCGCGGTTGGTGCTGATGTGGGAGCTTAAGTCGCCCTGTGCGATGCGCGCCGCAATTTCGTTGGCCTGGTCCAGCGGGTCGCGGATGGAGCGCACCAGCCACGCCGTGCCGGTAGCGATCAACCCCACCACCACGGCCAGGCCCACGAGTATGCCCATGCTGTTGGCTTGACGGCGGCTCTCGGTATCGGCCTGCACATCAAGCACACGCTGCTCTTGCATTTTGACCAGCTCTTTTTGCGCGCCGATGTAGCTGGTCATGGCCGGCAGGTACTGGGAGTTGAGGATTTGCACGGCATCGTCTGCCTTGCCGTCAGTGCGGGCAGTCCGGGCCTTCTCGCGAAAGGCAATCACCGACTTGCGCAGATCGGCAATTTTTTGCAACTGCGCCTTGTCCGCATCGGTCAGTGGCAGGCTCTCCAACTGCTTTTGCATCACCGAAATTTCATTGGTGGTTGCAGTGACCGCGTCTTTAAAGGTGGCGGCGATCACAGGGTCGCTGCTGGCGATGATGGCTTGGTTGCGGGTCGCATTGGTCTCGGTCAGACCATTCCAGCGTGTGGCCACCTGCACCATCTGGTAGGCCACCATTTGCTGGGCCCGCCCCTCGCCCAAAATGCTGGCACTGCGCGTCAAACCCACACCCGCAATACTGACCAAGAGCGCCAGGATCACGCCAATAAAGACCCACAACTTGCTGGCAATTTTGAGACGGTTGAAGTCCATGGTGTGCGCTCCTGTAGTGTGTTCCCGCAAGGCTTGCATCTCTTTTTTGCCGAGAATAGCACCATAGGTGTGCAAGGTACAGCGATCGCGGGGCTAACGCCACCCAGTTCAGGGCAGTTTTGTGATGGTCTGCGCGAAAACAGTGCGCAATTGCGCCTCAGAGACACACTGCGGCGCAATCTCCGCCAGCGGCAGCAACACAAAAGCGCGAGCCCACATGCGGGGGTGTGGAATGCTCAGGGCGGTGCTAAATACCTGCGCATCGCCATAGAGCAAGATGTCAAGGTCCAAGGTTCGGGGTGCATTGCGATAAGGGCGTTCGCGACCTGCTGCCGCTTCAATGCTTTGCAAGCAAGCCAATAGCGCGGGCGCCGTGAGCGTGGTGCGCACCGCGACCACAGCATTGGTGTAGTCGGGCCCGCTGGAATCCATGGGAGCCGTGCGGTAGTATGACGACCGCGCAGTGACCGTGACGCCGGGGTGCGAACCCACTTGTTGCACCGCCAGGGCTAGGGCCGCGGCGGGGTCGCCCAAATTGGCACCCATGCCTACGTAGGCGGTGACGGGCTCACGCATGGGCGAACCGTTTAATTGCTGGAGTCGCCCCCGCCGCCATCCGCGCTGCCGCCCGCGCCGTTGCCCGCACCACCCGTGCGGCGGCGACGGCGGCGTTTACGCGGCGCACCGGCATCACCTTCACCGGAAGCCTCAGCAAAATCTGACGGGGAGTGAGCAGCCGCCGGGGGAACATCTGCGGCTGGTGCTGCACCGTCACCGGCTGGCGCATCCGCCCTGGGCACGCGCACGACGCGAGCCGGTCGTTGGCGTTTTTGCTGCTCTTCACGGACCTGGTCCACCAGATCCTGGCGCAGGTTGTCGTCGGCCATGCTGAACTCTTGCCACCAGTCGGCCAGCACTTCTTCCACCTCGCCAATGTCCGAGCGCAAGCGCATGAAGTCAAACGCGGCGCGAAAGCGCGGCTGGTCGACCATGCCAAAGGGCGTGCTGCCCACACGCTTCTCAAAGCGGGGCTGCATGACCCAGATCTCGCGCATGTCACCGGCCAGCTTGCCGCCGCCGGATACGTCACCAATGCGGGAATGGAAGACCTCATCAATCGCATCCATCAGCGCAGGGTGCGAATGCTGGCGCTGCTCCAGGCGGCGGTTCCAGCCATCGCGCACATCGGCCCACAAGACGCAGGCCAGCAAGAAGCTCGGCGCCACGGGTTTTCCCTCGCCCACGCGGCGGTCAGTGTCCTTCAGCGCAGCATTCACAAAAGGTTGCTCTGCGCGCTCCACCACCACGTCCAGCAGTGGGTAGATGCCGCGGGCCATGCCAAGCTTCTTCAACTGCTCGATGGATGCCAGTGAATGGCCGGTTTGCAGCAGCTTCAGCATTTCGTCAAACAAGCGGCTCTGTGGCACATCGGCCAGCAGTTCCTGCGACTTGACCAGCGGTGCAGATGTCTTGGCCTCCAGCGCAAAGCCCAGCGGGCTCAGCTTGGCAGCAAAGCGCACGGCGCGGATGATGCGCACCGGGTCTTCACGGTAGCGGGTGGCCGGGTCGCCAATCATGCGGATGACGCGGTTCTTCACGTCCTTGAAGCCATTGTGGTAGTCCACGACAATCTGCGTTTGCGGGTCGTAGTACATGGCGTTGATCGTGAAGTCGCGGCGCACGGCATCTTCTTCCTGCGGGCCCCAGACGTTGTCGCGCAGTACGCGGCCGGTGGAGTCCACGGCGTGCTTCATGCCGGCCAGCTCGTTGCGGCTGGTTTTCTCATTGCCGGCCACCTGTTCGGCAGCGGCGTTGTCCAGATAGGCACGGAAGGTGGAGACTTCGATGACCTCATGCTCGCGGCCACGGCCATAAACCACGTGCACGATGCGAAAGCGCCGGCCGATGATGAAGGCGCGGCGGAACAGGCCCTTGACCTGCTCCGGCGTGGCGTTGGTGGCAACGTCAAAGTCCTTGGGGCGCAGGCCGACCAGCAGATCGCGCACCGCGCCACCCACTACATAGGCTTCAAAGCCGGCATCCTGCAGGGTGCGCACCACGTTGAGCGCCCGCTCGTCGACCAGATTGGGGTCGATGCCATGGGTTTGCACCGGCACATCAACCCGTTTGCCAAACTTTGCCTTCTTGCTGGCCGCGCCGCTGGAGGTCTTGCCCAGCAATTTATCGATAAATTTTTTGATCATTCTTTTCTCATGCGGAAACAGTTTGCCGCTCTATTCCTAGCAGGCTTTCGCCGCGACTTCTTACACCCTATGGGACAGAAACTGTCCCCCACTAGCTAAACAGGTCAAGTATGCGCCATCCGCGCGCCACAGCCAACGCCCGCAGACGCTCGTCCGGGTTGGTGGCAACCGGCACCGTGGCTTTTTCCAGCAGCGGCAGGTCGTTCATGGAGTCTGAGTAGAACGTGGTGTGCACAGTATCCCAGCCCAACCCCCGTTCTTTCAGCCAGGCTTCGACCCGCACCACCTTGCCCTCGCGGAAGGACGGCACGCCGCGAATGGCGCCGGTATACCAGCCGGTGCCGTCGGCCGAGTGCTCGCGCTCCAGCTCCACGGCGATCAGCTCGTCGACGCCAAAGGCCTGGGCAATCGGGCGGGTCACAAACTCGTTGGTGGCGGTGACGATGGCCACGGTATCGCCCGCTGCCTGGTGCTGGCTCACCAGCTCCAGCGCCTGAGCATTTATGGCTTTCTGGACGGTAGCCCTCATGAAGTCAGCATGTGCCGCTATTGAATTAGTAGCACCCTGACGGCGAATGGCCTCCGTGGCAAATCGCACGTAGGCATGCACGTCCAGTGTACCGGCCTTGTAGTGGGCATAAAATTCGTCGTTCTGGCGTTTGAATTCCACCGCGTCCACCCAGCCTTGGGTAATCGTGAACTCGCCCCAGGCGTGGTCCGAATCGATGGGCAAGAGCGTGTGGTCTAGATCAAAAAGCGCGATTTTGACCCCCACGCTCCCCACCGCGTGCGGTTCGCTGCCCCCCGAGGGGGCCCTCGCGCCTAAGGGCGGCCTGTCGGCTCTCGAATTCGTCATCTCTGGCATTAGTTGTTGTCCATCATGGATTTGATCAGCGGTATCGTGATGGCGCGCTGGGTTTGCAGGGCGTAGCCGTCAAGCAGTATTAGCAGTTCCATCAGGCTGCCCAGGTCGCGACTGAAGCGGGTCAGCATGTAGTCCATGACCTCGTCGCTCAGGAACACGCCGCGCGCGTCGGCCGCCTGGCGCAGCACGGCGCGGCGCTCGGGCTCGCTTAAGGCTTGCAGGCTAAACACATGGCCCCAGCCCAGGCGGGTGCGCAGGTCATCGCGCAGCTTCAATTCCACCGGGGCAAACTCTCCGGCCGCCAGTACCGGGCGCTGGTGGGTCTGGGCGTTCACAAACCAGTTGAAGGCGGCGTGCTGCTGGGCGGCGGTGTACAGATGCACATCGTCGAGCACGACAGCCGCCCAGGATTCGCTGAATTCCGGCGCCTCCAGCGCCGAAGTGTCCAGCCAACCCACCCGGGCGCCCTGCTCGCGCAAGGCCTCGCGCGCTGCCTTCAGCAAGTGGCTCTTGCCGCTACCAGCGGGACCCCACAAGTAGGTCGGCACCGGCGAACGGTTGCCGGCGTTCGCCTTGGCACCCACCCACAGCTCCAGATGCCGCAGGGCTGCCAGGTTGGGCCCGGCGCAAAAATTGGTCAGGGTGGGGCCTGTAGACAGACCGATATCCAATGCCAATTGCTTCATGGGTACCGATCAGCCCTGATACAGCCGGCTGGACAGGTAACCACTGCGGATGCGGCGCACCGCCACCAGCAAAACCGCGCTCACCGGAAGCGCAATCAATACCCCTACAAAACCAAACAACTGGCCAAAGGCCAACAGTGCGAAGATGACGGCCAGGGGGTGCAGGCCTATGCGCTCTCCCACCAGTCGTGGCGTCAGGAAAAAGCCTTCCACAATCTGGCCGGAGCCAAATACAACCGCGACCATGGCCACGGTATAGCCCAAACCAGATTCCGCAGAAAACTCCAGCAAGCCCGCCAGGGTAGCCAGCACCAGACCGATGCCAAAACCCAAATAGGGTACAAACACGGCCATTCCGGTGAATATGCCGATGGGCAGGGCTAAATCCAGTCCGAACAGACCCAGACCGACGCTGTAAAAAACCGCCAGTATCAACATCACCAGTAATTGGCCTCTCAGGTACTGGCCCAACACCGAGTCTGCCTCGTTCAAAAACGTGTCCACGGATGCCCGCATGCGCGGCGGGATCAGCTTGCGCAACTGGTCTACAAAACGGTTCCAGTCCATCAATAAATAGAACAGCGCCACCGGAATCAGGATCGCGTTGCCAACAATGGAAAACGCCACGCTGCTGCCCAGCTTCAACGATTTCAGCACTGACCCCATCACATCTTCCACATTGCCGCTGAGGTGGGACACCACAAAGGTTTTGACGCTGGTCATGTCCAGCGAAATACGGATGCCCCACTGCGCCAGCCAGGGTTTGAGCGACGTGTTCAGACCGTCGAGCATTTGCGGCAACTGCTCGCGCAGCAGCGGCAGCTCTTTGGCCACAATGGGCACCATCAGCAGCAACATGGCCGATACCACAACCATGAAAAGCAGCTCCACCACCACCACGGCCAGCAACCGGGGCACGCGGCCCCGCCCCAGATTGTCCAGCCAGTCCACCATGGGTGTCAGCGCGTAGGCCAACACGGCCGCAACCACAAACGGCGTCAGCACCGGCGCCAGCAGCCATAGCGCGCAGACCAGTAGCGCCGCGATCAGGCTCCAGGCGACAAAAGTTTTTTGGGGAGGGGTGAATTGCATACAGAAACGGGAGGGTGAACCCTTAAAATCTAGGCAAATTCTATCGGGCTCGCCAAAGCGATCACGGCCCACCCTTTCAAATGACCGATTCAAGCACCCCTACTCCCCTGTCCTACAAAGCTTCCGGCGTTGATATTGACGCCGGAGACGCCCTGGTCGAACGCATCAAACCCCTGGCCAAGAGAACCATGCGCGAGGGCGTGCTGGCCGGTATTGGCGGTTTTGGCGCGCTGTTTGAGGTACCTAAGCGCTACAAGGAGCCCGTGCTGGTCAGCGGCACCGACGGCGTGGGCACCAAGCTCAAGCTGGCATTTGAGTGGAACATGCACGACACCGTGGGCATCGACCTGGTGGCCATGAGTGTCAACGACGTGCTGGTGCAGGGCGCCGAGCCGCTGTTTTTCCTGGACTACTTTGCCTGCGGCAAGTTGGATGTGGATACCGCCGCTGCCGTCATCGGGGGCATTGCCAAGGGTTGCGAGCTGTCGGGCTGCGCGCTGATTGGTGGCGAAACCGCGGAAATGCCCGGCATGTACCCGGCGGGCGAATACGATCTGGCCGGCTTTGCCGTCGGTGCTGTCGAAAAATCCAAGATCCTGACCGGCAAAGATGTGAAGCCCGGCGACGTGGTGCTGGGTCTGGCCAGCCACGGCGTGCACTCCAATGGTTTCAGCCTGGTGCGCAAGTGCATCGAGCGCGCGGGCGCAAACGCCCCGGCCACGCTGGACGGAAAACCCTTCAAACAGGCTCTGATGGAGCCCACCCGCCTGTACGTGAAGAACGTGCTGGCCGCGCTGGCGGCTCACCCCCATTCGGACGGTGCCACCTCACCCGGCGGCATCAAAGCTTTAGCCCACATCACCGGCGGCGGTTTGCTGGAAAACATTCCCCGCGTGTTGCCCGAAGGCACGGCTGCCCACCTCAAAAAGGGTAGCTGGCCGCAGACCGAGCTGTTTGCCTGGCTGCAAAAGACGGCCGGTATCGACGACATCGAAATGAACCGCACCTTCAACAACGGCATTGGCATGGTCGTGGTCATTGACGCCGCCAGCGCCGAGGCCTGTGCTCAGACTTTGCGTGCTGCGGGTGAGACGGTTTACACCATCGGCGTGATTGCCGAACGCGGCGATTCCGCATCCGTGGTCGTCACCTAAAAAGGGCTACCTGCGCGCCAGGGCAACTGTTGCGAGCAAACCCTTGCTAGGATATTTATAGCTGAACAAGCCCGTATTTGCTGGACTCTTAGCGATTCTTGATCCAAAATCTGACCATCAAATGGTGGTGAAACGGGTGTTATGCCGGTAATCGCAGTGATCAATCGCAAGGGTGGCAGTGGCAAAAGTACCATGTCCACCCACTTGGCCGCCTGGCTGGCACGCCAGGGCGCAGCCGTGATGCTGGGCGATGTAGACCGCCAACAATCCACCCGTACCTGGCTTAAACGGCGCAGCCCCGAACTGCCTGCCATCGCCCCCTGGACCATTGACCAAAAGAATGTTTTGAAAGTGCCGGTGGGTGTGACCCATGTGGTGCTGGACACACCGGGTGGCCTGCATGGCTTCGAGTTGGCCAAGGTGGTGATGGCGGCACATGCCATCCTCATACCCGTATGTAACTCGGTATTTGACCGCGAATCAGCCGCCGCCTGCATCGCCGAGTTGATGGCCCTACCCCGCTTGGCCAGCGGCCGCTGCCAACTGGGCGTGGTGGGCATGCGCATCGATGCCCGCACCCGTGCGGCCGAAACCCTGCGCGATTGGGCGCAAAGCCTCAACCTACCCTTCTTGGGTGTTGTGCGCGAAACCCAGATCTATGTGCGCAGCCTGGACAGCGGCCAAACCATTTTTGATATGCGCAGCACAAACGTGCAGTCCGATCTGGACCAGTGGGAGCCTATCCTGCAATGGCTGCGACCGGTAACGCAGTTGCCGCCGACCGCAAATATCAACGTGTCGGCCAGTGTAGAAGCACAAGCGACCACCTGGGACGCTATCCATGCGCCCGCATCCCCGTCACTGCCCGTTGCACACTTACGGTCGGCGGGCGCGATCAGTGACCGCGTCCATTCACCCCGGGCGCCCAGCCTGATGCCGGCGCAAGAATCTTTGGTGCACGGTAGCCGCCTGTCTGTGTTTTCCTCGGCACCACAGCAACACGCCCGCCCTGATGTCCTAAACTGATTGATTCTGGTCCAGAATGGAATGGCTGGTAGTCGGTGAAGAAGCAAAAATAAGGGCTTCAACCACTGATTCCAAGGAAGCCCTTCCATGAACACCTGTCTGATTGTGATCGACGTCCAAGAGTCTTTCCGCCACCGCCCCTATTCCACCGAACGCGACATGCCCGCCTACTTGGCCGCGCAAAACGCGCTGATTGCAGGGTGTGTGGCGCAAGGCGTGCCCATCGTTCGGGTTTTGCATGTGGCCGAGCCGTCTGAAGAGAATCACGCCTTCACGCTGGAATCTGGTTATGTGGTGCCACTCAAGGGATTGGTGGATTTCACACCCGCAGCCGCCTTCCACAAGGGCCGCCACAGCGCTTTGGTGGGGACGGGACTGGGCGTATGGCTGACCTCCCATGGCATGCAGCGGATCATCGTCAGCGGCATCCGCACCGAGCAATGCTGCGAAACCACCACCCGCCATGCATCCGATCTGGGTTGGGCGGTGGACTACTGTGTGGACGCTACCCTCACCTTTGACATGGAGCAACCGGACGGCACACCATTGAGCGCAGCCGACATCAAGGCGCGCACGGCCACCGTGCTGAAAGATCGTTTTGCTACGCTGTGCACCGTGGAGCAAGCGCTGCAACGCGCGAAAGCTTCCTGATCGACCCTGCAACCGAGCCCGGCGCTGCACATGATCGACGTCTACTTTGTCCTGCTGCCCGATAGCCTGATTCTGGACTGGGCGGGCCCGGCCGAAGCCTTGCGCATGGCCAACGGGGCACTGGTCGCGAATGGTCAGGGCGCACGGTTTGCATTGCATTTTGTAAGCCCGCTATCCGGTATGCAAACCTCGGTGGGCGTAGCGCTCACCGGGCTGAAGGCATTGCCGAATATGCGCGCGACCGGCGCCGCACTCGCCACGCGCTGGGTGGTTCTGGTGGGCCAACCGGGCAACGTATTGGACGTCGATTCGGACGCATCGCGCGCAGTGCTGCATTGGCTGCGCGGTTTGCGCCTGGCCACCGGGCAGTTGGAACTGGTGACGGTCTGCGCGGGCTCTGTGCTGGCCGCACACGCGGGCCTGCTGGCCGGGCGGCGGGCCACGACCCACCACCACCATCTGGACGAGTTGCGCCGCGTGGAACCACGATGCGACGTCGTCGCCAATCGCGTCTTTGTGGACGATGCCCCGGTGTTCAGCAGCGCAGGCGTCACCACCGGCATCGATTTGTTCTTGCACCGCATCAGCGCCGAATGTGGCCCGGCCCTGGCCGCCCAGGTGGCACAAACCATGGTAGTGGCATTGCGCCGTGGCCCCAACGACCCTGAACTGTCGCCCTTTCTGGCCTACCGTGCGCATATGCACCCTGCCCTGCACCGCGTGCAGGATGCAGTCAGCCAGGCACCTGAAACCGGTTGGACCGTGCCGGGCATGGCGGAAGTGGCCCACACATCGCCGCGGCATCTGACACGCTTGTTTTTGGAACATGCGGGCATTGCACCGCTGCAGTACCTGCGCCGCATCCGCCTGGCGGTGGCCCAGACCGCCCTGCAGTCTGGCCGCAATGTGACCCAGGCGGCCGAGATGGCCGGCTTCAGTTCGGACACGCAATTGCGCCGGGCATGGCACCAGTTTGCGCAGGTTGGCAAGCCATCCGATCCGCAGCACGGGATGTAGGGTAAAGACATTCGCCTCCGCCCATGCTGCGAAAGGAGTTGTCTTTCGCTCACACATGCGATTCGTCACATACCGGCAGAAATTTGTGTGGCACATGCCTACATTTCACCCGTCGGACCGCTGTGGCCGACCAGCGTAACAACCTTTGGGCGCCAAGCCTGAACCACACCATATGACAAACACCATGCACTCCCCCTCTCGCAGAAAATTTTCTTCGGTCCTTTCGGCACTGGCTTTGCTTGCTGTACTGAGCCCAGCGGTCTCTCACGCCGAGGGTTGGGAGTTTGGCTCCAAGACCGTGGCCGGTTCCGGCCATGCCAGCAGCGTCAAGCGCGAACTGGCTGCTTTCCACGAGATCGCCGTCAGCCTGGCGGGCAAGGTCGAACTGGTTCAGGGAAACAACGAGGGAATTGCGATCGAGGCCGACGACAACCTGTTGCCACTGATAGAAACCGTCGTCAAAAATGGCGAGCTGATCATTCGCCCCGTTAAAGGCATCAACCTGTCGGGCAACCCATCCATCAAGATCACGGTGTACGCGCGCAATATCGACAACTTGTCGCTGTCCGGCTCTGCCAACCTGACAGCGGCGCGCCTGGTATCGCCCAAACTGGCGGGCAGTATCGCTGGCTCAGGCCGCATCACGATCAAGGATTTGCAAAGCGATGCGCTGTCGATCTCTATCGCCGGGAGTGGTCGCTTTGAGGCCCAAGGCACCGCCAAAGCCATGGATGTAAATATTGCAGGTTCGGGCGATGTCAATGTTTCAAAGCTATCGGCCCAAGACGTCAAGGTCAGCATTGCAGGTTCGGGAGACGCGGCGCTGTGGGTGCGCAAGAGCCTGACCGTCAGCATCGCAGGATCGGGTGATGTGCGCTACTACGGCGAAGGCACGTTGCGTGATTCGTCCATCATGGGTTCCGGTCACGTCAAGCAAATAGGATCGGCGCCACCGGTCTAAACCAGGGCAACGGAAGCGCCCAGGCTACAGGCGACTAGATTGCTCCACGCAACATCGACAGCAGTCGCCCCAACACCACGTCCCCGCCGGCCCGCAGGCCGTTGTGTTCGTATTCGTTGGTCACCCATAGCTTCATGTTGGGCACCACGGCAGCTGTCTCTTCCGAGAACTCGCGGTGCACATACATGTCATCGTAGTACACAGCGGCCGCTACGGGCACCGTGTTGTGCTTCAGGCGATCTACATCGTAGAGCCGGGGCCATGCCGCAGTGGCCGCCAAGATGTTGGCAGCCTCCTTGAGCGGGCGCAACTGCATGTAAGCGTCCAGCATCCACGGGTAGACCATCTCGCCGGTGAACAGCACCGGGCCAGCACCGTCCCATGCAAATTCGGGGAACTCGGCCAGCAGGCGCTGCGCCGACCAGTTACTGGCCGCGCCCTGTGTGTAGCAGGCCTCGTGCAGCAGCGCATAGATGGGATTGGTGTCGAAATTCTGCATCTGCTCCAGGTGGAACAGAAAGTTCCAGTTCAGCACCTGCTTGCCATCAGCACCCGCCACAAAGGCTTCTTCCAACAAATAGTGCACCGCCTCAAAACCGCCGCTCATGCCGAATTGCAGGCCCAATTGCAAGAAGCGCTGCACGGTCAGATCCCCGCCACCGGGCAACAGCACGGCGTGCGTCCGCAGATGGTCGACGATGTTGCGAACCAGCGCGGCGTCGTCTGGATAGCGCTGGTAGTACAACCGGTTTTTGTCCACCACCCGGCGGTAGGTCGCGCGGTACACATCGTCCGTGGGACGCATCAACGACGGTATGCCACCGGTGATCATCACCTCTTTCAGACCTTCGGGTGATGCACTCAGATAACGCATCGCACAAAAGCCGCCGTAGCTCTGGCCGAGGATGCTCCACGGCTTCGCGCCAATCAGTTGCTGGCGGATCGCCTCGGCATCACGCACGATGTTGTCCGCCCTGAAATGCATCAGGTAGTCGGCTTGTGCTTGCGGGCCGGAAAAACCCGCCAAGGTTTGCGCCGTGATGGGCGTGGAGCGCCCGGTGCCGCGCTGGTCCAGCAGCAGCACGCGGTAGTCTTGCAGCGCCCGCATGATCCAGCCACTGTCAAGCGTGGGCCGGGGCGAACCCGACCCTGGGCCGCCCTGGAAGTACACCAGATACGGCAGATCCGCATCCTCCTTGCCCGGTGCGACCGCCTCGCGTGCGTAGACGCTGACGGTCTGCTTCGGGTTGGCGTAGTCCAATGGCAGGGCGAACGTATGGTCGCGTACAACCATGCCTGGAATGCGGTAGCTAGTGTTCATGTTGCAAGAGCTTTTGGCTTGGCGGTTCGTATTACTTTCCAGAAATTTCGCGAAAAAAGGCCTCCGACGAAGGCTTGCGCTGCAAGAATGCTTCGACCAATTCCGACGGCGCCTGCTCGCCACCACGCTCCAAAATCAGGGTGCGGTAACGTGCGCCCAGCTTCGTGTCCATCGCGTTGGTGCCAAAGGCCGAACGCATGTCCAGCGCCAGCACCTCCGACCACATATAGCCGTAGTAACCAGCCTGGTAGCCACCCATCACGTGGCCAAAGTTGGCGGGCACCATGGTGCCAGGCTCGAAGCCCAGCGGGGTCTTGCCTTCCAGCTCTGCCCAGGTCTGCATGGGGTCCACCACGGCGGGGGTGTGCAGGGCCATGTCCCACGCAGCGTACAGGCGCTGACGTGCATATTGGATGCCCTTGCCAAAGGCGCGTGAGGCGTTCATGCGCTCAATCAACTTGGGGTCAATCGGCTTGCAAGTGGGGCACACCTGCGCAAACAATGCCAATGCTTCGGGGCGGCGCGACCACTCTTCGTACATCTGCGACGGCGCTTCGACAAAATCGCGCTTGACGCCGGTACCTGCGTTCAACACGTAGCGCGTTTTCGACAGAACGTCGTGCATGACATGGCCAAATTCGTGAAACAGCGTTTCCAGTTCGCGCTGGTCAAAGCCTTCGCGGTTGAAGTTGGTCACCAGCACCGACACCGGCTTACGCCCGGCGACCATGGACACACCGCGCACCGGGAAGTCCGCTGCATGTTTGTACTTTCCGTCACGTGGGAACAAATCCAGGTAGAAACTGGACAGGTATTTGCCGCTGGTTGTGTCAAACACGTCGTAGCCGCGCACATCCGGTTGCCACACGGGCAGGGTCTTGTTTTCCTTGAACTGCACACCGTACAGCGTGCTGGTGACCTTCATCATCCACGCAATGGTCGGGTCGGTTGGGAACTGGGCGCGCACTTCGTTCTGGTCCACGCTGTAGCGCAGTTTCTTCAGGCGCTGCTGGTAAAAGGGCACATCCCAACGTTTCAGCGCCGCGTCCTTGTCACCCGTGGCTGCAACCTTCTCTACGCGCAGCTCGTCCAGTTCCTTGCGCTCCAGCGCCTCGACCTTGCCCTGCACGTCTTCCAGGAAACGCGTCACGGCAGCAGCCTTGCCCGCCATCCTGCGTTTGATCGTCCAGTCGGCAAAATTGCTTTCGCCCATCAGTTGCGCCAGCTCCAGCCGTAGCTTGACTGCCTCTTGCAGTAGCCCCAGATTTTCCTGGCCGCCGCGTCGCTGGAATGCCATCCAGAATTCCTTGCGCGTGGCTTCCACCTGCGCGTTGTTCATGATGGCGTCGTATTCAGGGTAGTCCAGGCCGAACAGGTAGTTGCCCTGGTCATCCTTGTCGCGGTTGGCCAGCGCGCTGGGCAGCACGCCCTGCAGTGCAGCTTCGGAGAAGGCCAGCTTGGTCTTGGTGTCGCGCACATTGCGTGCAAAGTCTTGCGACAGTTTGTCCAGCCGCTCGAAGATGGCCTTGGCCCGCTCACGCTTGGCTGCGGGCAAGCTGACGCCGCGCTCTTCAAAATCATCCAGGATGCTTTGGCGCGCCATGGCGTCCACCGGGTCCGTGGTCTTCAGCGCCTGGACGCGCTGGAACAGTGCCTCACTTTGGAGGTATTCATTGGGCAGCGCGGACAGCAACAACTCACAGGCCTCCGCAGCCTTGCGCACTTCGGGGTCGGGGCTGGACTGGGCCAACAGACCTACCGGACCGGAAATGTCTTGCAGCCCCATGTCCAGCGCATTCCATGCGTGCAAAACGGTTTTGGCGTTGACCTTGGACAGGGGCAAGGTCTTGATCTTGTCTACCCGGGCCCGGACTTGGGCGACGCTCTCGTCGCACAGCTTGGGGATGGCAGCCGCCGTGGGCTGCGCGATCACGCCGCGTGTAGCAGGCGCAGGGGCTCCCATGACTGGGGATAGAAAACATGCGGCAAGGGCCGCGAGCACCGTGGTTTGAAGCTTCATGGCAATCCTGAAATCGGGTTGAGAATGGGATTGACCGGCTGGTGCCGGCAGGCCCGTGGCCGCCTTCTGAGCGGTTGGGCTGCGGGATTATAGGCAGCGGCTTTCTATGATTTACGTAGGGCTTCTACCCAGTCTGCGATGGCTTCCAGGTTGACCCGGTCGTCGGCATGCACCAGGTAGCACTCCAGATCCGACAGGGCTTGTTCGATGTGGCCCAGTTCAGCGTGGGCCAGGCCGCGGTCGCGGTACTCGGGCCAGGACTCGGGTAGCAAGATCACCAGCCGCTCTTGCACGGCCAGCAGGCGCTGCCAGTCGCTTTGCGACTTGTGGATCTCCTTCAGGTTGCGCAGCATGCGGGCGATGATCTCGCGCGACGGTGCGGTCTGCAGGTACAAGCCCAAAGGAGTCTCTAACTCGTCCACCAGGCCGCTGCGCTTGCGGTAGGGCTCCAGACGTTCGGACAACTCTTCGCGGCTCAGTGACTTGCCGGTCAGTGGGTCTATCACCACTTGTCCCATCGGCAAATTGACCTTGACCAAAAAATGGCCCGGAAAGCCCACACCCCGCACGGCAAGGCCCAGGCCCTGCGCCAGCTCCATCCACAGCACCGCCAGGGTAATAGGGATACCGCGCCGCGATTGCAGCAACACGTGGACGAAGCTGTTGTCGGGGTCGTAGAAATCATTGATATTGCCGCCGAAACCCAGATCCTGGAAAAAGAACTGGTTCAGCACCCGCAGCTTTTGCACCGGCCCGGTATCGGCGGCCAGCCGCCTGCGCACGCGGGCCAGCAGTTGGTCCACCTCGCCCAGCACGGTTTGCACATCCATATCCGGATATTCGTCCTGCGCCAGGCTGACAGCCGCCTCAAACATCGCGAACTCGCCATCGCTTTCAACCAGGGAGGCGAAATACTCCAGCGGAGTGGGTTGGTCGAAGGACAGGTTCATGGTGGCAAACCTTTTGCTGGCTAACGGTGCAGCAATTGTCGCAAATTCAGCCCCGCCGCCCAGATTGCTACGAAATAGATAGCTGCACCGCCAGATACGAAGAGGGCTAGCAGCCCGATTCGCACAAGCTTCTCGGATTTCAGCGCCAACCACGGCACGGCACCACTTCCCCACATCAAAAACACTGCAAGCAGAGCACTGGCCGCCAGCACTTGCAAAATGAGCCGGCCCCAGCCCGGCGAGGGCCTATAGGTGCCGCCGCGCACCAGCCCAATCAGCAGCCACAGCGCATTGACCAAAGCACCCACGCCGATCGACAACGCCAGCCCGGCGTGGGCCAGCAGGGGAACGAACACAAAATTGAGACCCTGTGTAATGGCCAACACCGCAATGCCAATCAGCGCCGGGGTCTTGATGTTCTGGTTGGCGAAATACCCTGGCGTCAGCACCTTGATAGCCACTAAGCCGAGCAAACCGGCGCCGTAGCCCATGAGCGCGATCGAGGTTTGTGCAACATCCCCGTTTGCATAGGCGCCATTGTGAAACAGCGTGGCCACAAGTGGCTGCGAAAATGTAACCAGCGCCACGGCGCTGGGCACCGCCAGCAGCACGACCAGGCGCAAGCCCCAGTCGATCATGTGGGAAAACTTGTCCAGGTCATTGGCGGCCTTGGCAGCCGCTAGTTGCGGCATCAGCACCACTCCCAGCGCGACACCCAGCATGGCGGTCGGGAACTCCATCAACAAACTCGCGCCAGTCAGCCACGTCACAGAACCGGTGGGCAGATGGGATGCAATCTGCGTGTTGATCATCAGAGAAATCTGCGAGACGCTGACCCCCAACAAAGCCGGCCCCATCAAGCGGACTATATTTTTGGTAGCAGGCTGCGCCCACGCTGCGCGGGCTGCAGCCAGGCTGAGCCTGATCTTGGGCGCAAGGCCCATGCGCCACAGTGCGTACAAAATAGCGCCGAGCTGCAACATTCCCCCAACCATCACGCCAGCGGCCATCACATAGATAGGCTCGATGCCCATCTGTTTGAACCACGGGGCCCCGAGCCATGCGGCCAAGATCATGGCGACGTTCAGCAATACGGGTGTAGCGGCGGGAATGGCGAAGTTCTTCCACGTATTGAGCACCCCCGCCCCCAGCGCCACGATGGACATGCAGCCGATATACGGAAACATCCAGCGGGTCATCAACACGGCTGCATCGAATCCGGCAGGGGGCAGGCCACTGGCCAACAGATAGACAAGCACTGGCGCGCCGGCGATACCCAGCACGCAGGTCACCAGCAGCACCATGGTCAGCAGCGTCGCCACCGAGTTGATGAGCACTTGGGTCGCGGCGTCACCGTCTTTTGCCTTGCTGCCCGCCAGCACCGGCACAAAGGCCTGGCTGAAAGCACCTTCGGCGAACATGCGGCGCAGCATATTGGGGATGCGAAACGCAACGCCAAAGGCATCTGTCATGGCGCTGACACCAAATGCAGAAGCCATCAGCACGTCGCGTGCCAGACCCGAAATGCGGGACAACAGGGTGAAAAACGAAACGGTGGAAGCGGATTTGATAAGGCTCACGTGACAAGTGTAGCCCGCTGGAGTATGGCCCCCGCGCTCCGCAACTATGCCGGGCCGTGGTCTCCCACAGCGGCTCCAGTTTGCCCGCCCAGGCTCAAAATGCTACAATCGTGGGCTTTGCTGGCATCATCCTCAGACACAAGGAATACTTATTATGGCATCTACTAAGCCGAAGAAAAAGAACCCGCGCCTGGCGTCGGGCCGTAAGCGCGTCCGCCAGGACGTCAAAATCAATGCAGCAAATACCTCTTTGCGTTCCAAATACCGCACCGCGGTGAAGAACGTTGAGAAGGCAGTTCTGGCCGGTGACAAGACCAAGGCCACCGAACTGTTTGCGAAGATGCAAGCCGTGGTTGACACCGTGGCTGACAAGGGCATCTTCCACAAGAACAAGGCAGCACGCGACAAGAGCCGCTTGTCTACCAAGGTGAAAGCCTTGGCCCTCGCCGCCTAATCACTTAGGCACATCGCACGAATTCCTAACGGAATTCGCCGTTTGCACCGGGTGCGCTGCCAGCAAAGCAAAAAAGCCGTTCATTGAACGGCTTTTTTGTTGCCCGCTTCGTTTCGCCGCCGGGCCGCCCCAAGGCGTGGACTTGGGGTTTTGCCAACGCGCGCCCTCGGGGGCAGAGAGCCACACGCTGTGGGCGAACGTGGGGGCTCTATCCTCCAGGCTGGATCTCCGGCCGCATCTCGCTGACCTGCAATTCATTGTCCTTGGCAAAGTTCAAACAAAAATCCCAGGCCATGACATCGTATTCGCGCAGGTCGCTGTGGACGATGACGCACTTGGTGTTGCCGATAGATGTGGGAACGCACCACGGCGAATAGCCCAAATGGCTGCCGGGTTGTGGTCCACCAGGGCGAAATTGGCTCATGACGCCAGCCAGACGCTCCGCCCAATCGCTGGGCCTGAAGGTCTTGCCACTGCGGGTCACTCCCAGGATGAAGATTTCTTTAGAAGACGTGATGGGCATGGTGATGTCGGCAACAGGTTTGCGACACGCAAAAGTCTGTAGCGACGCATTCCGATTTTATCTGAGGCGAGGCTACACATTGCTGACACACGCTGCAAATAACGTGCCTGCGTCACATCACACTGATGCCAAACTGTCAAACAACGGCTGCAGTGCAGCGCCTAGAATCCGTTTTCAGCAGCCCAAGCCAACCTCGCGTTGGGCTGAATTGTTTAACGTTGACCCTGGAGTTTTCACATGACCGCTGCTGCACCCGCCCCGCCCTCTTCACCCCACGTGATGAACACCTACGGCCGTCTGCCCATCGCGCTGTCGCATGGCCAGGGCTGCCGCGTGTGGGATGTGAATGGCCGCGAATACCTGGACGCGTTGGGTGGCATTGCCGTCAACACGCTGGGCCACAACCACCCCAAACTGGTCGCCGCTTTGCAAGACCAGGTTACTAAGCTGATCCACACTTCCAATTATTACCACATACCGCTGCAAGAAGAGCTGGCCAGCTTGCTGGTCGAACGCTCCGGCATGAGCAATGTGTTCTTCTGCTCCACCGGTCTGGAAGCCAATGAATGCGCGCTGAAGCTGGCACGCAAATTTGGTCACGACAAGGGTATCGAGCGCCCAGAAATCGTCGTCTACGAGAAGGCCTTCCACGGCCGGTCGATTGCCACACTCAGCGCCACCGCCAACCCCAAGGTGCAAGCCGGTTTTGGCCCGTTGGTGGAAGGCTTTATTCGCGTACCCATCAACAGCGTCGAACAGCTCAAGGCCGCCACGGCCGACAACCCTAATGTCGTGGCCGTGTTTTTCGAAGCCATCCAGGGCGAAGGCGGCATCAATGAAATGCACATGGACTACCTGCGCGATGTGCGCGCCCTGTGCGACGAGCGCGACTGGCTGCTGATGATCGACGAAGTGCAATGCGGCATGGGTCGCACCGGCAAATGGTTTGCCCACCAGTGGGCTGGCATCAAGCCCGATGTCATGCCGCTGGCCAAAGGCCTGGGCTCTGGCGTGCCGGTCGGCGCCGTGGTGGTGGGCCCCAAGGCGGCGACCATCTTTTCCCCTGGCAACCACGGCAGCACGTTTGGTGGCAATCCTCTGGCCATGCGCGCCGGTGTCACCACCATCCGCACGATGGAGGAAGAAAACCTGCTGGCCAATGCCGCGGCGGTCGGCGAACACCTGAAGGCCGCGCTCAAGAAGGGCTTGGCGTCCGAGTTGGCTAGCGGCGCCGTCAAGGAGATCCGCGGCCACGGGCTGATGCTGGGCATCGACCTGTCCAAACCCTGCGGCGTGTTGACGCAGCGCGCGGTCGATGCGGGCCTCTTGATCAGCGTCACCGCAGACACCGTGGTGCGCCTGGTGCCGTCGCTGATATTGACCACCGCTGAGGCCGACCAAATCGCGGCTATCCTGTGCCCCCTGATCTCCGCTTTGTCGAAAGAATAAACGCCATGAATCCGCTCAACGGCATCCCCAGTACGGTACCCAAAGGTGCGCCGCCGGTGCGGCACTTTTTGCAGTTCACCGATTTCACCAACGAAGAAATCCACTACCTACTGGACCGCGCGGCCTTCATCAAGCACAAGTTCAAGACCTTTGTGCGCCACCACTCGCTGGTGGACCGCACGCTGGCGATGATTTTCGAGAAAGCGTCCACCCGCACGCGCGTGAGCTTTGAAGCCGGTATGTACCAACTGGGCGGCAGCGTGGTGCACCTGACCACGGGCGACAGCCAATTGGGCCGCGCCGAGCCAATTGAAGACAGTGCCAAGGTCATCAGCCGAATGACCGACATCGTGATGATCCGCACGTTCGAGCAAACCAAGCTGGAGAGCTTCGCTGCGCATTCGCGTGTGCCCGTTATCAATGGCCTGACCAATGAGTTCCACCCCTGCCAGATCCTGGCGGACATCTTCACCTACATCGAGCACCGCGGGCTGATTGGTGGCAAGACTGTGGTCTGGGTGGGCGATGGCAACAACATGGCCAACACCTGGTTGCAGGCCGCCGCTGTTCTGGGCTTTCACTTGCGCGTGAGCACACCGCGCGGCTATGAAGTCGATGAGAAAGTGGCCGTTACCCCTCATGGAATGGGCGCAGGCAGCTACAAAACTTATAGCGACCCGGTAGAAGCCTGCAAAGGCGCCGACCTGATCACCACCGATGTATGGACCAGCATGGGCTTTGAGGCCGAGAATGAAACCCGTCGCAAGGCCTTTGCCGCCTGGTGCGTCAACGCCGAGATGATGGCCGCCGCCAAACCCGATGCCTTGTTCATGCACTGCCTGCCCGCCCACCGCGGTGAAGAAGTCGCCGCCGACGTCATAGACGGTCCACAATCGGTCGTGTGGGACGAGGCAGAAAACCGCATGCACGTGCAAAAAGCACTGATGGAATACCTGCTCTTGGGCCGCCAGGATTGAATTGGTAACCGCAGGAGAAGGCGTATGGCAAAGATACCCAAAGACGACGAGCCCAAAGTCTGGGTGACCGTCGCCAAACTGGTCGTTGGGTTAACGGTGATGATTGGTGGCGTGGGCCTTGCGCTGTGGTACGCCAAGGACATGGACAACGGCTCGCCCACCGCGCCAGCGGGCGATTCATGGGGCATATCCAAAGACTCGCCCGTGCGGATGAAGCGATAGCGGTTGAGGCAAGCAACTCGCCGCAGGGCCGCCCCAACGCGAGTTAGCCCCCTCGGGGGGGGGAGCGACCCGCGCAGCTATTCGTTGCGGATCCCCTGCCGCGCAATCACGCCTGACAGCAGAGCAGCATCCTGGCGCATGCGGTTAGCCAGCCCCTCGGGTGATGAACCCACCACCTGCCAGCCTTGGGCAAACAGACGCTGACGCATCTCGG
The DNA here is from genome assembly GCF_025356155.1 of Rhodoferax sp. Lineage (GTDB taxonomy): Bacteria > Pseudomonadota > Gammaproteobacteria > Burkholderiales > Burkholderiaceae_C > Allorhodoferax. The sequence goes on from NZ_JANXUQ010000273.1 coordinate 57,083, forward strand.
GGTTGCGAGCGATCTCGCTGACCAAGGCCGCCAGTCGGTGAACCACTGCGGATGGTGTTGCAATGGGCACGGCGACTGCATTCCACACTTCCAGATCACAGCCCTTGATACCCAACTCCGCCAGGCAGGGCAGCTCGGGCACCAGCGTGCTGCGCCCGGCCGATGTGACGGCAATGGCTTTCAAGCGCCCCGCCCGCACCTGTGGCATGGCAATGCCCGGCGGCAGCAGCGCCAGTTGAATCTGTCCGCCCATCATCGCGTTCATAACCTGGGGGTTGCCGGGGTATGGCACATGCACCGGGCCAAGGCCCGTCTGGGCCTTCAACAACTCCATGCCCAGATGTGCCACCGTACCCTGCCCCGGCGTGCCATAGCTCCAGGTGTTGCCGGCCTGCAGGCCGGTCTTGACGAAATCCTGGGCCGTGCCCCCGTAGCTGGCCGGCACCGTCAGCACCAGCGGCGCGGTGGCCACCAGCGACACCGGCGCCAGATCCTTCAGCGGATCGTACGGCGTCTTGGGGTTGAGCAGTTTGGCAATGGTGAGGTTGCCATTGATCATCAACCCCACCGTGTGGCCGTCCGTCGCCTTGGCCACCATGTCGGCCGCAATATTGCCGCTGGCGCCGGGCCGGTTGTCCACCACCACCGGTTGCCCCAGCGCCTTGGACAGCGGCTCTGCCATCGCACGGGCGGTCAGATCCGGGCTGGAGCCGCCGGGGAATCCCACCACCAGGCGGATGGGTTTGTTGGGCCAGGCGGTTGCTGCTGCAGCGCTGGTTTGCGCTGTGGCCAGCCGCCAGGGCATGGCTGCACTTGCCGCCGCCCAGCCACCCAGTGCCAAAAATTGGCGTCGCATGGTTCGCATTCCTTCTAATTTCTAGAAAAACTGATTTTGACTAACCGCCACGGTATAGCCAGGGCGCGTCCAGTATCCGCTCACCCAGCACGCGCATAGACAGGTCACGCCCCCAGCGCACCAGTCCCGTGGCATGAAAAATTTGTCCGTTTCGAACCGACCGCGCCTGCACACGTGCGTTGCGCTGCCAGCGCTGCTGCGCATAGCGCTGCAGCCGTTCCGCCATGGACTGTTGTGGCCCGGACAACACGGCTTGCAAACAGGCCGCGTCTTCTATCGCCATACCGGCGCCCTGCGCCATATAGGGTCGCATGGGGTGTGCCGCATCGCCCAGCAAGGCCACGCGGCCTTGGGCCTGTTCGTGCGCACCCGCCATGGGTGGGCGGTCGCACAGCGCCCACAGGCGCCAGGTCTGGATGGCGGCAACGAGGTCTTGCAGCGCTGGGCAGGTGCTGCCCATGGCGGCTTGCAAATCGCGGGCATGGGTGGCGTGGTCCCAGTCCTGCACATTCCCCCCGCCGACCACCGCGCCTTCGACAATCGCCACCACGTTGAGGTAGTCGCCACCGCGCACCGGGTACTGCACCACATGCAGCCTGGCGCCCAGCCAGACGGTAATCTCTTGGCTACGCAAGGCTGCGGGCAGATCGGCTTGCCTGACCAGCGCGCGGTAGGCCAGGTGGCCGGTCACACGCGGCGCAGAGTCCTGCAGCAACAGTTGCTGGCGCACGCTGCTCCACAAACCATCAGCCCCCACCAGCGCCCCGCCCTCCAATTGCAAACCTGCATCCGTGTGCAGGTGGACCACGCTGCCGGTGTCGACAAAAGACACCAGACGCTGGCCCGCATGCAATGCGGTGCTGCCCTGCTGCACCAGGGCGCAGAGCAACATGCGGTGCAGGTCAGCTCGGTGGATGGTGGTATAGGGCGCGCCATAGAGCGCGCGTGTGCGCTCGCCCAGGCGCAGACAGCCCAGCGCCGCGCTACTGGTGGCCGAGCGCACCCGCAACACATCGGGGAAGGCGGCCACCTGCTTCAGCGACTGCTCCAGCCCCCAGCCCTGCAACAAGCGCACCACGTTGGGCCCCATCTGAATGCCTGCCCCCACTTCGTCAAACGACTGCGCGCGCTCCACCAGTTGCACCGGCCAACCCGCGCGCGAACAGGCCAGCGCAGCCGCCAGCCCGCCTATGCCGCCGCCGGCGATGAGGATCTGTTTGTCGTCTTCTTCCATGCTTGTATTGTCATCGTTGTGGTCCGCATAAAGCGCTGGGCTATAGTTCGGGCGAAATGAAAGCCATCCCATGAGTTTCGCAAAGACAACGCCCATTCTTCGCATCTTCGATGAGGCCAAAGCAAAAGACTTCTACGTCGCGTTTCTGGGCTTCAAGCTTGATTGGGAACATCGTTTTAAAGCTGGCATGCCGCTGTACATGCAGGTATCCAAAGATGCTTGCGTCGTCCATCTCTCGGAGCACCATGGAGACTGCAGCCCGGGCGCTGCGATACGAATTGAAACCGATGAACTTGAGACATTTCAACAGCAACTGATTGAAAAGCAATACAAGTACGCCCGCCCCGGCATACAAGAGACGCCTTGGGGCAGCAGAGAGATGGCAATCCACGACCCGTTCGGCAACCGCTTGGTTTTCACCAGTGCCATCAGTACCTGAGCGAACCACCCAGGCTTGCACAGTGCCAACCAAAACCTCCCCGGCACTGTAGTGGGCCAGCGCCGCCCACTCAGCCAAGCCAGTGTGGGCCTGGTCGTTGCCGGCTTGCACCTGGCCGGCCTGATGCTGTGGTGGACTCTGGATCACGGCATGCGTTTGCCCCCGCGCGCCGCGCGGCTCCCATCCATCGCCGTATGGCTGCCTGCGCTTGCCAAGCCTGTCGACCAAGCGCCAAAACTGCCCAGCCGGCGTCAGCAACCCGCGCCCGATACCACTGCCAAGCCCCGTCCGCACGACGGTAGCAAACCAATTGACACCACTCCCACGGTAGATGCGACGCCGGTATCCGCTTCCAATGGCATATCCCTGCCAACTGAGGCCAGCGGGCCGATCGAGCCGCCAGTCCAAACCAAGCCCTCACTGAATCTGAGCCTGTCTGCGAAGGACGTTAAGTCGGCAGCACCCCGCAGCTTTGCAGAGCAGTCGCCCTTCCAGGGACGCAAACCCAAGACGGTGGAGCGGCAGATCGCCAACGCAGCCGCAGCGACAGGGCCGTGGACGGAGGAGCGCATGGACAACGACCACATCCGCTTTCGTCGGGGCAACACCTGCATCGTCATGGAGCGCCCGCGGGCTGCCGCCATTGACCCCATGAACGAGGCCGCTGGCCGCCTTCCGTGGCGGCGGTCCAGCGCAGAAGAGTGCAACGACTAGGGATGACAACAAAAGCCCAATCAAAGCATCCCAAGCGAAGGCATGCACCTACCTCCTCTTCTCTCAGGTACTCCTGATTTTGTAGCACCAAAGTCATATTTTACGAGGGCTAGAGGCCTATTCTTCATATGCGACTCGCTGTAGAAACATCCGGCAACAGGCCGATAGCTACTGCACATGATCGGCGTGCAAGGTGGCGGCCTTAGCGGCGTCAGACACCGCGGTGTGCAGCCGAACCACCCAGTCACTGACACGCTGCGGGTCGGACCAATGGGCGTCATCCGCCGCCTCGGCCTTTGCCAGCAGGTCGACCAGGGGCTGCGCCCCAACCGTCGCCGCCACCCCTTTCAGCTCATGCAGTGCCGCGTGCAGCGCCCGGCTGTCGCCACTGCCCTGCGACCGCGCGGCCAATGCAGTGGTGATGTGCTCCGTCAGGGTGGCCACCTGGTCTACAAAGCTGCGCAAGGCTCGCCAGTAAATATCGGTGTTGCCACCCAAACGGGCCAGTGCGGCGTTGGTATCCAGTGCAGTGGCGGCGGGCGATTCGCCAGCAGGTGTGATCGTGCGTCCCATGCAGTGCAGGATCACGGCTATCAGGTGCGACAGATCGAAGGGCTTGGCGACGTGGTCGTTCATGCCCGCCTCCAGCGCCACCATCCGGTCGGTGGCCATGGCGTTGGCCGTCATGGCGATGATGGGCAGATCGCGCAGGCCCAAGCGATTGCGGATCTCCCGCGTGGCGGTGTAGCCATCCATCTCGGGCATCTGGATGTCCATCAGCACCACATCGAAGGCCGGTAGCTGCCGTGATTCTGTGATGGCGGCGATGGCAGCCCGCCCGGTATCGGCCAGCGTGACACTGGCACCTTCGTTCTGCAACAGCTCGCGCGCCACTTGCTGGTTCGTCAGGTTGTCCTCTGCCACCAGCACCCGCACCCCCGCAAGGCGTTGCTGGGCGGGCTGCGGTTGCACAGGCGGGGGAAGGATGCTGCGGTTGCGCCCGGTGTGCGCATCGGCCACGGCGTCGTACAGGATGGACGCCGTCACCGGTTTGACCAGGAAGCCATCCAGCACCGCCGGGAATTCGGCCTGCCGCTGGGCCAGCAGTTCGCGGCCGTGGGCCGTTACCATGACGATCAGCGGCATCTGGCCCGCCGGGAATAGCGAGCGCAAGTGAAGACTGGTATCCCAGCCGTCCATCACCGGCATGCGCCAGTCGATCAGCACCACATCGGTCCGCTGGCCGGATAGCCTGCGGCTCTCCAGCATGCCAATGGCCTCAGTACCGCTGGCGGCAAGGTCCACTTGCCAGCCAAAGCTTTGCACCAGGCCTTGCATCACCTCCCGTGCGCTGGCGTTGTCATCCACCACCAACACCCGCAGGCCGTGCAATGCCGTGTGGTCGGTCTGCACAGGCGCGGTCTCCCCGGCCCACGGCACGAACGGAATGCTGAAGTGGAAGCTGCTGCCCACGCCCGGCGTACTGTCCACGGCCAACTCACCGCCCATCAGGCGCACCAGGCGCTGGCTGATGGCCAGGCCCAGGCCCGTGCCGCCAAAGCGTCGGGTGGTCGAGGCCTCGGCCTGCGAGAAGCCTTCAAAAATGATGGCCAGCTGGTCGGCGGCAATACCGATGCCGCTGTCGCGCACAGCGACGCGCATATATTGCCCACCCTCTGGGTCAGGCGGGCACAGGCGCACTGACAACACCACCTCTCCGTGGGCCGTAAACTTGAGCGCGTTGCCCGCAAGGTTGATCAGAATCTGCTGCAAGCGCAGCGCGTCGCCAACGATCCAGTCGGGCAGCTCCGGGTCGATGTCAAACAGCACCTCCACATCCTTCTTGCCGACGCCCGCCGACAGGATCACGCCAATGTTGCGCAGCAGCTTGTCGATTTCAAACGGGTGCGGGTCCAGCGCCATCTTGCCGGCCTCCACCTTGGAGAAATCCAGGATGTCGTTCAGGATGTCCAGCAACGTCTTGGCCGCCGATTCGGTCTTGTCGATGTAGTCCAGCTGGCGCGCGTTTAACGGCGTCTGGTGTACCAGCTGCAGCATGCCCAGGATGGCATTCATCGGCGTGCGGATTTCGTGGCTCATGTTCGCCAAAAAGTCCGACTTGGCGCGGCTGGCACTCTCGGCCTGCTGCTTGGCCGCCAGCAGGTCGGCCTCGGCCCGCTTGCGTTCTTCGATGCCGTGCAGGAAGGCGGTGAAGCGGTACTCATCGCCCTCCTTCAGGGCACTGATCGTGATTTCCACCATGAAGCGGGTGCCGTTGCGGTGCAGCGCGGGCAATTCGATGCGCTTGCCCAGCACCGGCCCCTCACCCACATCCATGAACCGGCCCATGCCATTGCGATGGGCCTCACGCAGGTCCTCAGGGATGATCAGGTCGGCCAGGTCCCGGCCGATGGCCTCTGCGCGGGTCCAGCCAAAGGTCTGTTGGGCTTCGCGGTTCCAATCGTGGACCACGCCGTGCCGGTCCATCTCGATGAAGGCCTCATGCGAACTCTCCAGAATGGCGGCGGTGCGCTGCTGCTCGCGGACCAGCCCGCGTGCCAGCGGCTGCACCTGGGCGCGCAGCAGCCAAGTGCCTGCGCCTATCAGCAGCACCAGCAGCACGACAAAGCCATTGAGCCGCCGGCGAATGGGGGCGAACAGGTCGATGGAATCGGTCTTGAACACCATGCCCAGGCCCGATTCGCCCAGCGGCGCGTAGCCAGCAAACACAGGCAGGCCACGCAGATCCGAGCGCGCGAGCACGCCCTTCTGGCCCAAGAGCGCATGGGATATCGCCAGGTCGGGCTTGCCATCCTTGTACATGGGGATGTGCATATTGACCTGGTAGAACCGGCTGGGGAAGCACACCGCGTCATCTTTCTCGCGGCCACAGACCACGATGTCGGTCGACTGGCTTTCGCTATCGGCGCTGCGCAACAGCCCCGTCATCCCCTCCAGCCGCTGCTCGGCCACGACACTGCCGACCGGCTTGCCATCCCGCAGCATGGTGTTCGCGGTGCGCAGCACAAAGCCGTCCTGCCACAGCATGGTGGCAACTTGCCCCTGGCCACGCACGGGCACCGACATTTCGGCCGAACCATTCAGCATGGTGCCCACAGTCACGACCTGCTCGCCCTGTGCATTGAACAAATGCATGCCGGTGACGCCAGAGGACAGGAAGCTCTGACCCACCTCGCGGGCCAGGCCCCGGGCCTCTTCGTCACGCGGATTGCTGCTCAACCGCGCCATGTGCTTTTGCAGTCCCGGGCGCTCGGCAATCGTGCGGCCCAAACCTATGCGCTGCTCGATGATGGACTGGAACGCCGCCGCACTGTTGACGGTGGTGCGCAGCAAAGAGGCAGACATGGACTCCTCAAACCCCTGCTTGAGGACGGCAAAGCCGCCCAGCCCGGCCGAGATGACCACCAGGCTCAGCACAACAACCGCAGTGCGCACCATGCGTTTGTCCGGGCTCTCCTGGGCATCGGTCGCACGGCTCTGCGACCGCAATTGCAACCACAGACCCAGGCCCAGCAGGGTCATGCCAAACGCGGTCGGCACAGCCATGCGGTGGTAGGCCGCTATCAGGTACAGCGCCTCCAGGTTCAGCGCATAACCCAACCCTGCGGTCCCCCCAACCAGCAGCACGGCAAAAACCAGCGCCTCCACGATGCGCCGACGCGCCAGATCACCGTGGCTGCGCGCCAGCAACAGGCTGGCACTGCCCGCCAGCATGAAGCCCAAGCAGGTGTTGGGGGCCGAGCGTCCGGGGTTGACATTGCCGTCATTCACCTGCCGGTGCAGGCTTTCCCAGTCAATGCCCAGGCGGATGTCAAAGACCTGTTCGGCCAGCATCGCAGCGGGCAAGACCACCATGAGCCATGCACCGAATGTGCGGGCCCAAGATCCGACCGCAGAGTTGACGGTTGCGCCGCCGCGCGCAGGCCACAGGCAGACGGTGCTGGCCAGAAAGAGGATGGCCGTGTTCACCGTCACGGTCACAGAATTGGGCCACACCCGCACCATGGCTTCAACGCCCAGGGCCCAGCCTGACAAAACGCACAGAGCGAGACCGGCGATCAAAATCGCGATCAATTGGCGTGCACGAAAGACAGTGGTTGGCATCTTATGGTCTTTCGTAGAAAGTGTTCGCAACGACGTTCTACAGAAAGATTGTGTCACAGCGCACGCGCGGGGCCTATGCCCTGCGCGTGCGCCCTACACATCACAAATGCCGCATTTACCAACCCGCTGGGCACCTTATCTGCGATTTGAGTGGCTTGACACTGCCTGACAATGACGGCATGCCACACCCATTTTTCCGCGCACTGGTCTCCATCGCATTACTGTGCCTGGTATGCCTGGCCACGGCCGCCGAAAAGCTCAAGCCCGTCATCATTCGCGAGACGCTGCGTGACCTTACCGTGGAGCTGCGCCAGGTCAAAGAGGGCCAGGAAGACCAGGACACCCCCCAGACCAGCGACGGCGCCTACACCGTGGGCACAGCCAATCGCGCAGTTGACTTCTCTCCGCAACAGGTGCGCGTGCGCGATGGCGAGAAGGCCAGCCTGCAGATCAACCAGTCCATGCCCATGCAGTGGGTGCAAAAAATCGAATCGCAAAGCGCCACGCTCAGCGCAGCGGGCACGTCGGCGAGCAACAGCTCCGGCGGCGTGACGCAGGCGGTGACGTGGATGGAAGCGGGCCAGAGCCTGGCCGTCACGCCGCACTGGCCGGGCGGCAAGCTGCCGGTCAGGATCACGATTGAAGTGCAATCCTCAGCCGTGGACGAGCGCGTCAGCTCCGACCTGCCAGCCACCCAGCGCCAGCGCTATACCAGTACCATCACAGCGCAGTTGAATCGCTGGGTCACGATTGCCAGCAGCGGCAAGCCGGCCCCGGCCGGCAGTTACAGCAGCGCAGGCAGCAGTGAGGGGCGGCGGCTCACACAGATCCGCGTGTCACGCGAGCCGTAATCTCTATTGGCATAAATCCCGCAGCGCTGTCAGATCAAGTATCTCCAGCGCTCCGCGGTGCACGCGAATCAGATCGCGGGCTTTGAGGTCATTGAGTATCTGGTTCGTCGTCTGGCGCGACACCCCAATCATCAACGCCAGTTGCTCCTGCGTGATGGCCAGTGTGCGGCGGAATCTGCCTTCGTCCGCGCCCTGGCCGTAGCCCTGCGCCATCTGCACCAGACGGCGCATCACGCGCACGGCGGCAGGCAGCACGGCCTGCTCTTCCATGTTGACAAAGGCCATGCGCAACTTGTCGGCCATCAGCAGGGCCAGGTCGCGCCAGTGCTGCGGGTGCGTGTGCAGCCAGGCCTGCAGCGCCTCGTGCGGCACCTGCAGCAGCGTGCTGGGCTCGGCAGCATGGGCATCGTGCGTGCGGGTGGAGCCGTCAAACACGGAAATCTCGGCAAACCAGGTGGGCGGGGTCAGCAGAATCAGCAGCGCCTCGCGCGTGTCCTCCTGCTGCGCCTCCACCAGGCCCGACACGCGGATGGAGCCGCGCACCAGCGCATACAACCCGCAGGGTGGCCCACCGCGCAAAAACAGCGCATCGCCGGTCTGCAGCTGGCGCAGTTTTGCCATGTCCAGCAGGGCATCCGAAAACGCCTCGGGCAGTTGGGCAAACCAGCGGCCTGCGCGCAGCATCGGCAGGTAGGGAGTGATGGAAGACATCAGGGTTTGCACCAATCTTGCAAAACGGGTTGTGTCGGGAAGTTGACAGACGCCCAGTATGCAACGGCCAGATGATCACGGCATTGTCAATTACCCGGACCCTCCACTATGAAAACCCTGACCGACCACCTGAGCCAATACGCTGCCTACCACCAGGACGGCCGCAACGTAGCCACCCACTTTGTGGGCATCCCGATGATTGTGGTGGCGGTGGCCACACTGCTGTCGCGCCCGATATGGATGGTGGGCGATCTACCGTTGAGCCTGGCCGCCATCGGGGGCCTGCTCAGCTGCCTGTTCTACCTGCGCCTGGACCCGCGCTTCGGCACCACGATGACGCTGTTGATGGTCTTGTCGGTAGCCGCCGGTTACTGGTTTGCCGCGCAAAGCACCGCTTTGTGGCTCGGTGCCGGGCTGGGACTGTTCATTGTGGGCTGGGCGCTGCAGTTTTTAGGCCATCACTACGAAGGACGCAAGCCCGCCTTTGTGGACGACCTGTCCGGCCTGATCGTTGGTCCGTTGTTTTTGGTGGCCGAGGCGGCCTTTCATTTCCATCTGCGCATGGAGGTCAAGACCGCCATTGACGCGCGCCTGGGCGCACCAGCCCAGCCCGGCGGCCGCAAAGCTGTCGCTGCCTAATGAACCTCACCGCAATACTGCCAACGCTGCTATTGCTGGCGTTGGCGCTGGTGATGTTTGGCCTGGGCCTGTCACTCTCCATCGACGACTTCAAACGCCTGCGCGAGCACCCGCGCTCGGTGCTGCTGGCCTTGGGCCTGCAAACCCTGGTGCTGCCGGGTATGGCCTATTTGCTGATCATCCTGCTGGGTATACAACCCGTCTTTGCCGTGGGCCTGATGCTGCTGGCCGCGTCGCCCGGCGGCGTCTCTGCAAATTTGTTCAGCCATTTGTTTGGCGGCAATGTGGCGATGAATATTTCGCTGACGGCCGTCAACACCGTGCTGTCCATTGCCAGCCTGCCGCTGATCGCCAACTGGGCGATTGCAACCTTTGTGCAGTCCGGCCAGGTAGTGCCACTGCAATTTGGCAAGGTGGTCGAGGTGGTTGGCGTGATCCTGCTGCCGGTCGTCATTGGCATGCTGGTGCGCTCCAAAGCACCGTCTTTTAGCGAACGCATGGGCCAGCCCATGAAGCTGTTCAGCGCGCTGGTGCTGGCGGCGTTTACCGTGCTGGCCATCGTCAAGGAGTGGACTGCGTTGACGGCTTCTTTCACGTCCCTGGGCCCGCTGGTGGTGGCCTTTAACCTCATCAGCCTGCTGCTGGGCTACTACCTGTCGCGCTGGGCTGGGCTGAACAAGCCCATGGCCACGGCGATCAGCTTCGAGATTGGCATCCACAACTCCACGCTGGCGATCTTTGTGGCGCTGTCGGTGCTGGGCAATCTGCAACTGGCCCTGCCAGCGGCGCTGTACTCCGTCAGCATGTACATCACCGCCACGCTCTTTGGCATGCTGGTGCTGCGCCGCATGGCCCCCTAAAAGAAAGTTGAATTCCATGAACACCACAACCTGCGCAGCACGCGCCGGGCGCATGACTGTTGCCCAAATGTCTGTCCGATGGTCCGCACTCTGCGCTGTACTGTGCGGCGCCCTGGCCTCTTTGCCCAGCCCGACACTGGCCCAGACCAGCACACCCACCGCAGCAGCGACAACGATGACAGTGGAAGGCGTTGTTTATGACCGCGAGATCACGCTGGCCGGCAGCACCCTGAAACTCAACGGCGCGGGCATCCGCACCAAGTTCGTTTTCAAGGTCTACGCCGCCGGGCTGTACTTGCCGGCCACCGCCAGGACATCCACCGATGTCTACGCGTCCAAGGGCCCCAAGCGCGTGAAGGTCGTTTTCTTACGTGACACCGACGCGTCCAGCTTTGGCAAAACCATGTCCGAAGTCATGAGCGACAACCTGCCCCGCGAACAGTTCGGCAAATGCATTCCCGGCCTGATCAAACTGGGCGAAGTGTTCGCCAACAAACGAAAGATGGCCGTAAACGAGGGCTATACGCTGGACGAGCTACCCGGCGAAGGCACGGTGGTCACCATCAACGGCCAGCAGGTCGCCAAGATAGCCGAGCCCGAATTCTTTACCTGCCTGATGTACAACTACTTTGGCGACAAACCGGCCGATCCCAAGCTGAAACTGGCGCTACTGGGCAGCCAATAAGGCCGAGACGGCAGTCACCTGCGTTATAGACATGGGCTACGGCCCCATGGCTAAATGGGCTTTCTGCCACTTTGCGCCATGAGGGCTCCATGACTGAAACTATCGCCGCGACCGCACCCACGACCACCCACCACCGCATCTGCCCCCTGTGCGAGGCCTGTTGTGGCCTGGAGATCAAGGTGCAAGACCGCAAGGTCATCAGCATACGCGGGCACGATGCCGACGTGTTCAGCGCCGGCTACATCTGCCCCAAGGGCGTGGCGCTGAAAGACCTGCACGAAGACCCGGACCGCCTGCGCACCCCGCTGATCAAACGCAACGGCGTGCACGTGCCCGCCACCTGGGAGGAAGCCTTTGCCGAGATCGAGCGGCGCCTGCCCCCCATACTCGCCGCCCATGGCCGCAATGCCGCCGGCATCGTCGTCGGCAACCCATCGGCCCACAAGATCGGCCTGCTGACCTACTTTGGCAAGCTGGCCCGCGCTTTAGGCACCAAGAATGTGTTCTCGGCCTCGACGCTGGACCAGATGCCCAAGCAACTATCCAGCGGGCTGATGTTCGGCCATTGGCTGTCTGTGGCGCTGCCCGACATCACCCGCACCGACTACCTGCTGGTGCTGGGTGCCAACCCGCTGGTCAGCAACGGCAGCATGTGGACCGTGCCCGACTTCAAAGGCAAGGCCCGGGCACTGCAGGCACGTGGTGGCAAGCTGGTCGTGGTGGACCCGCGCCGCACCGAGACGGCTGCCGTGGCCGACACCCACCACTTCATCCGGCCGAACGCCGACGTGTTCCTGCTGGCAGCAATGGTGCACACCCTCTTTGCCGAAGGCCTGGTGTCGCTGGGCAATGTGGCCGAATGGGTCAACGGTGTGAAGGATGTGCAAAAGGCGGTTGCACCCTTCACGCCTGACGCCGTGGCAGCACGCTGCGGCATGGCCGCCGACACCATACGCGCCCTGACCCGCGAGCTGGCCGCCGCCCCGCGCGCCGCCGTGTACGCGCGCATCGGCACCTGCACGCAGGAATACGGCACGCTGGCCAGCTGGCTGGTGGATGTGCTCAACACCTTGACTGGCAATCTGGACAAGGAAGGCGGTGTGCTGTTCGCCAAGTCCGCCGCCTTTGCATCCAACACCGCAGGCAAATCTGGCATTGGCAAAGGCGTGTCCACCGGCCGCCACCACGCCCGCGTGAGCGGTGCGCCCGAGGTGTATGGCGAGCTGCCGATGACCTGCATGGCCGAAGAGATAGAGACACCGGGCGAAGGCCAGATCCGCGCGTTGTTCACCGTGGCCACCAACCCCGTGCTCTCCAGCCCCAATGGCCCGCGTTTGGCCAAGGCATTGGACACACTGGACTTCATGGTCAGCATGGACATCTACTTGAACGAGACCACGCGCCACGCGGACGTGATCTTGCCGGGCGTGTCACCGTTGGAAGACTTTCATTACGACGTCGCCTTCCCCCAACTATCGTGGCGCAACCACGCCCGCTACAGCCCGCCGGTGATGCAGCCCACACCGGGCCAGCCCGAGGAGTGGCAGACGCTGCTCAAGCTGGCCGCCATCGCGCGGGGCTTGGGTGCGGACGCAGATGCCAATGCGCTAGATGACACGCAGTTTGCGGAAGATGCGACGCGCCTGTTTGGCGAACATGCTGATGCGGTGATTGATGCAACAAAAGGTTTCAAAGGCCCACAACGCACATTAGAAGTTGCATTGCGCAGCGGTCCCTACGGCGACCAATTCGGCCGCAAACCCGACGGCCTGACGCTGTCCAAGGTGATGGCCTCCAACAGCACTGGGGGCATAGACCTGGGGGCGCTGCAACCTCGCATTCCTGAGATGCTGCGCACGCCAACTGGCAAGGTGGAACTGGCACCGCCGTCGATGCTGGCAGATCTGGCACGCCCCACAGCGGACTTGCAGCGCCCCGTCCCAGACCTGGTCATCATCGGCCGACGCGATGTGCGCACCAACAACAGCTGGATGCACAACCTGCCCATACTGGCCAAGGGCCCGTTCCGCTGCACAGCGCTGGTCCACCCGCAGGACGCCCAACGCCTGGGTCTGCAAGACGGCGCCATGGCCGATATCCGCAGTGCGGGCGGACAGGTGCGCGCCCAGGTGCACATCACCGCCGACATGATGCCCGGCGTCGTCAGCCTACCCCACGGCTGGGGCCATGACGCAAAAGGCGCCCAACTGCGTGTGGCCGCCGAGCGGCCGGGCGCCAACCTGAATGCGCTGCTGGATGACCAGCGGCGTGACCCGATGTCGGGGAATGCGGTGTTGGGCGGGGTGGTGATTACGATGCAGGCTGCTGTGGCCTGATTTGCGGTAGGGGGTCTGTTGAGTGAATTGGCCTGTAGCCCTCGAATAGCCTGCGTGAGGCGCTACCAGAAAAATAGCAATCGAAATCGAAATCGAAATCGAAATCGAAATGTGGCTCGGGGGCGCGCCGTGTTTTAAAGGTTTTTTTCGCGCGAACCTGATGTATCCGCGTGCTTTTGCCGATGCGTGGCCGGATGCCGAAATTGTCCAACAAGCTGTTGGACAATTTTCCTTGGGTCATAACCTGGTACTGCTGACCCGGTTGAAAGACACGCAGCAGCGTTTGGCCTATGCCCAGAGCGCCATTGCGCATGGTTGGTCACGCAATATGCTGAACATCCATATCGAAACCCGGCTGCTGGAGCGAACCGGCAAGGCTGTCAACAACTTCGAGCTCGGCCTGCCTGAGCCGCAATCGGACCTAGTCAGGGAATCCATAAAAGACCCTTACCGGCTGGACTTTTTGGGGCTCAGTAAAGAGGCTGGTGAGCGGGAAATCGAAAATGCCTTGGTCATGCATGTCACCGAATTCCTGCTGCAGCTGGGTGCCCGCTTTGCGTTTGTCGGGCGGCAGGTGTTGCTATGTGTGGGCGGCGATGGGTTCTGCATCGACCAGTTGTTCTACCACCGTAAGCTGCGCCGCTACGTGGTGATTGAGCTCAAGGGCGAATAATTCAAGCCTGAACAGTTGGGTCAGAATGGACTGCGCGATTCCCACGGACTGTCAGGGCCTGTCACTCTCCATACGCTTCTTCAAGACGATCAGCGGCGCCACCAGGGTCCATGCGACTTTCTTCTGGTCACCCAGCCAATAGGGCTTGGCGACGTTGACAAATTGCTTCCATGCGACCAAGAAGAACGGGGACGGGCGCCGATGTGATACGACGGGCTCGTCCGGCACCACAGCGGTGGCGGAGTGGGGCATGGAGGCGCTTTCAGAGAGCTAAAGTTTTCGGAGCCAGAAGGGCGTACAGCGTCTCCATTCGGCATCGAGAGTAAGCGAGCGGCTACTGTCGGTCGGTACGCTGCCACACCGAGGTCCAGTCGGGCCCACAATACGCAATCACATCAACCCAGGAGCGACTTTGAACTACGAAAAAACCTCTCTCGCCGGAGCAAAATTCACGAACGTCGATTTGGGTTCGTCACACTTTGAAGACGTGAGCTTGCGCGCAGCCAAATTCACCAACGTAGCGTTGAACGGAGCGCACTTCAGCGATGCCAACTTCAGCAACGTCTTGATCGAGGATTCGAACCTCGAAGGCATGACGATCAACGGCATATTGGTGACGGAGCTGTTGATGGCATATGGGCGCAACAGCGGCGGCGTGGAATAAAGCCAGGCTCGAGCCGGTGCAGGCGCCATCGGCCAGAAGCATAAAATGATAAATAGGCCGCTAGCCCTCGTAAAATATGCGCATGCAGCTACGTAATTGATAGCATTGATGCTGAACAGGCGCCTATTGCGCCTCAGCCGGTGGCCGCAACACCTTGCTGTCGGCATAACCATTGCTGGCCGCCTTGCGGTACCAGTCCACGGCCTTGTCTACATCTTTTGGCACTCCTCGGCCCTGGTCGTACAACGCGCCTAAGTTGTGCTGGGCGTCGGCATGCTCTTGCACAGCCGCCTTGGTGTACCACTGCAAGGCCTTGGCATTGTTCTGGACAACGCCGAGGCCTTCGTCGTAGGCCAAGCCCAGCGCAAACTGCGCGTCAACCTGACCCTGCTCCGCTGCATAGCGGTACCACTCGGCCGCACGCTCAGGGTCTTTCGCGACACCGTTGCCTTCCTCAACCAGGCGGCCCAGGTTGTACTGCGCGTCGGCCTGGCCTTTGTCGGCCGCCTTGCGGTACCAATGCGCGGCTTGCTCCATATCCTTGCCAACACCTTGGCCACGCTCGTACAGCGCTGCCAAGTTGTTTTGCGCATCCACCTGGCCGGCGTCTGCGGCCTTGCGGTACCAGGTGACGGCCTGCGCCTGGCTTTCGGCCACGCCCCAGCCGTTCGAATACAAAATGCCCAGATGCTGATAGGCGTCGACAAAGCCCTGGCCCGCGGCTTTTTGGTACCAGACTAGGGCCTCTGCATAGTCCTGCGCAATACCAAACCCACTCTCATAGCCGTAGCCCAACGCGACCTGCGCAAACCTGTTGCCCTGATCTGCTGATTTGCGGTACCAATCGATGGCCAGGGTCTGGTCTTGTGCAACGCCTTCGCCATCCCAGTACAAGACGCCCAGGTTGTATTGGCCCCAGGCGTTGCCCTGCTCGGCCGCTTTTCGAAACCATAGCGCGGCCTGCTCTGCATCGCGTGCGATGCCATCACCGTTCACGTACAGGTTACCGAGCTCGTTTTGCGCGTCCGGCTGGCCCTGCTCCGCCGCGCGTATGAACCACCCAAAGGCCGCACGCGTATCCCGCACCACACCGGTGCCATCGCGCAACATCATTCCCAGGTTGTATTGCGCGGCGGCCAAGCCCTGCTGGGCCGCAAGGCGGTACCAGTCTGCGGCTTTCTCCAGATCCTTTGCTACGCCCTGCCCTTGTTCATACTTGACGCCCAAAGCGTTTTGGGTTTTCGCATCGCCGACGTCGTCCTCCACCACATAAAGCACCACGTATAGCGTCACGGCAATCCCGACGACGGCCAAGATTGTCAGCCCACCTACGGCAATCAGGAATTTTTTGAAAAGTTTGTTCATAGTCAGTAATATTCGAAGGGCAGCGCCGTTTTTGAACAGCGCCCGCGTGACCCCATGTTTTGGGTCGTGAACCAACGGAAAAGGGTTCAAAGAAAAGAGCAAAGGAAAGTGCTTCCTCCATGGCGGCACGCAAGGGAGCAGCCTAACGCTTGGAGGCCATAGCCAGACCCGCCAGATAGGTGTCCAGCGCCTGAGCCCCTACTGCCTCCAGGTCAAAGGACTGGGGGTTGAGCAGCCAGTTGTGCATCAGGCCATCGAGCAGCGAATGCAACCCGACATTCGCGCCCTGCACCGCCGCGTGGGGGGGCAGTTGGCCACGCTCCAAGGCCAGTGCCAGCAGGCGGTCCAGGTCGACCAGGCAGGCGGCCCGCTCGCCGATGTGGCGCTCGCGCAGGGACTGCAGTTCGTCCACGTATTCGACCTTGTGCGACGCAATCTCAAACACGCGGCGCACCTGCTGGTCGTGCACGGTCTGGCGGAAGGCGGTGGCCACGTTGCGGCGCAGATGCCCCAGCGGGTCGGCCGCCTCGGCCTCGGGCTGGCCGTTGAAGCTGGCCTGCATGGGAAGTGTCACCCGCTGCAGCATGGCGTCGAACACGTCGGCCTTGTTCTGAAAATGCCAGTAGATGGCGCCGCGCGTCAGGCCAGCTTCCAGCGCGATCTCCTGCAGCGATGTGCGCGACACGCCCCGGCGCTGGAACACGTGCTCTGCGGCGTCCAGGATCTGGTCGCGGGTCACAAGGGCGTCTTCTTTGGTGCGTCTGGCCATGTTTTAGAGGGTTACTAACCTGTTTTGGGGTGCTTTGTGGCACGGGCAACATACATTCACTGATGTATGTATACTAATCCAAAATTCATTTTTTGCGAGTCTTGTTGGTGCCCGCATGCTTTGGCCCGACACCCCCCTCACCCGCTGGCAACTGCCAGACTCCTCTTAGAAAAAGGGATTCCCATGTCTACACCGCGCCCTGCCCCGCACCAGTTGGCCCGCCACTCCACCCTGCACCGCTACGCCCTGGCGCTGACGCCATTGGCCCTGGTCTTGGCAGCCTGTGGCGCCAAGGACGCAGCGCCCGGCGCCAGTGGGGCTGGTGGCGGTGGTGGAGCCGGTGGCCCGCCACCCGCCACGGTAGGCGTGATCACGGTGGCCAACGAGGCGGTGGCACTGCAGGCCGAGCTGCCCGGCCGCGTCAGCGCACACCGCGTGGCGCAGGTGCGGGCACGGGTCAACGGTGTGGTGCTTAAACAATTGTTCCGTGAGGGCAGCGAGGTCAAAGCCGGCCAGGCGCTGTACCAGATCGACGCCGGCCCGTACCGCGCCGCGCTGGAAAGCGCCCAGGCCAGCGTGGCCAAGGGCCAGGCCAATCTGGCACAGGCTGCCGCCCAGGTAGAACGCTACAAGCCGCTGGTAGAAGCCAACGCGGTCAGCAAGCAGGAATACACCACGCTGGTCACCTCGCAGAAGCAGGCCGAGGCCGATGTGGCCACTGCCAAGGCCGCTGCGCAGACCGCCCAGATCAACCTGGACTACGCGTCTGTAAAAGCCCCTATCTCCGGCCGCATCGGCCAGTCCCTGGTGACGGAAGGCGCCCTGGTCAGCGCGGCTGAAGCCACACAACTGGCCGTGATCCAGCAGACCGATACCGTCTACGTCAACTTCACCCAGTCCACAACCGACGTGCTGCGCCTGCGCAAGGCCATTGGCTCCAAACAACTGCGCAGTGCGGGCGATGGATCGGTGGCGGTGCGTGTGGTGCTGGAAGACGGCAGCGAGCTGCCCCAAAAGGGCAAACTGCTGTTCACCGATCTGACAGTGGACGCGACCAGCGGCCAGATCACGCTGCGGGCCGAAGTGCCCAACCCCGATGGTCTGCTGCTGCCCGGCCAGTATGTGCGCGTGCGGCTGTCACAGGCCGAGTTGCCCTCTGGCATGCTGCTGCCGCAACAGGCCGTCACCCGCACCAACCAGGGCGATACCGTGCTGGTAGTAGATGCCGACAACAAGCCCACTCCCCGCCCGGTCAAGATCGGCAGTGCCTCCCAGGGCAACCAGTGGGTTGTGCTGGAGGGACTCAAGCCCGGGGAGCAGGTTATTGTGGACGGCTTCCAGAAGATGATGGTGCCTGGCGCACCGGTCAAGCCCGTGCCATGGAAAGCTGGCGCATCGGCGCCTGGCGCCGCGGCCTCTGCTGCCGCATCTGCTGCCGCATCTGCTCCAGCAGCCGCCCCTTCAGCCGCTGCCAGCAAATAACAAGAGGCACCGCACATGGCCCAGTTTTTTATTGACCGCCCCATCTTTGCGTGGGTGATTGCACTGTTTGTATCGGTGATGGGTGCGGTAGCAATCACGCAATTGCCCATTGCCCAATACCCGCCCGTGGCGCCGCCCACCATCGTAATCTCGGCCGGTTACCCTGGCGCGTCGGCCCAGATCCTGGAAGACAGCGTGCTGTCCGTCATCGAGCGCGAAATGAATGGCTCGCCCGGCATGATCTACATGGAGTCCGTAGCCCAGGCCAACGGCACGGGTTCCATCTCCATCAGTTTTGAGCCCGGCACCAATGCCGACCTGGCACAGGTGGATGTGCAAAACCGCCTGTCGCGCGCCACGCCACGCCTGCCGGCGGCCGTTACGCAGTCCGGCGTGCGGGTCGACAAGGCGCGCTCCAACTTCCTGCTGTTCACGATGCTGTCGTCCGACAACCCGGACATCGACATCGTAGCCCTGGGTGACTACGCCTCGCGCAATGTGCTGCCCGAAATCCAGCGCCTGCCCGGCATCGGCCAAGCCCAGTTGTTTGGCACCGAGCGCGCCATGCGCATCTGGGTAGACCCGGCCAAGCTGAGCGGCTACAACCTCTCCAACGCGGATGTCAACAACGCGATCCGTTCGCAA
Source organism: Rhodoferax sp. (assembly GCF_025356155.1). Classification (GTDB taxonomy): domain Bacteria; phylum Pseudomonadota; class Gammaproteobacteria; order Burkholderiales; family Burkholderiaceae_C; genus Allorhodoferax. The sequence continues at coordinate 76,131 of NZ_JANXUQ010000273.1, forward strand.
AATGCGCAGGTGTCGCCTGGCTCGATTGGCGAGCTGCCCAACATTGCCGGCCAGACGATTGCCGCCACTGTGGTAGTAGACGGGCAACTGAGCAACGTGCAGCAGTTCGGCAACATCGTGCTGCGCGCCAATACGGACGGCTCCACGGTTCGCCTCAAAGACGTTGCGCGCATCGAGTTGGGTGCGCAGACCTTTGCGACATCGGCGCGCCTCAATGGGAAACCAGCAGCGGGCATCGGGGTCCAATTGGCCCCCAGCGGCAATGCGCTGGCCGCGGCCAAAGCCGTGCGCGATCGCCTGGCAGAATTGCAGCCCTATTTCCCCAAGGGCGTGAAGTGGACCATTCCCTATGACGCATCGCGCTTCGTCAAGATTTCCATCTCGCAGGTGGCTGAGACGCTTGTCGAAGCGGTTGTGCTGGTCTTCCTGGTGATGTTTTTGTTCCTGCAGAACTGGCGCTACACCGTCATCCCCACCATCGTGGTGCCGGTCGCGCTGCTGGGCACGTTTGCCACACTGCTGGCGCTGGGATTCTCCATCAACGTGCTGACGATGTTCGGCATGGTGCTGGTCATCGGTATCGTGGTGGACGATGCGATTGTGGTCGTGGAGAACGTCGAGCGCATCATGAGCGAAGAAGGCCTGCCACCGCTGGAGGCCACGCGCAAGGCCATGGGCCAGATCTCGGGCGCCATCATCGGCGTGACCGTGGTGCTGATTGCGGTGTTTGTGCCGCTCGCGTTCTTCCAGGGCTCGGTGGGCAATATCTACCGCCAGTTCTCGGCGGTGATGGTGGCGTCGATCGGCTTCTCGGCCTTCATGGCGCTGTCATTGACACCCGCCTTGTGCGCGACCTTGCTCAAACCCGTTGAGGCTGGGCACCACCATGCCAAGACTGGATTCTTTGGCTGGTTCAACCGTGGCTTTACCAGCACGGCCAAGACCTATGAGAGCTGGGTGGCGCGCATTCTGGCCCGCGCGGGCCGCTACCTGATCATCTACGCCGCCATCATTGCTGTGGTCGGCATCATGTATGTGCGCCTGCCGACATCCTTCCTGCCCAATGAAGACCAGGGCACGATGCTGGTCAATGTGCAACTGCCACCGGGTGCAACCCGTGAGCGCACGCAAAACGTCATCGAACAGGTTGAGACCTTCATCCTCAAGCAGCCCGAAGTGCAAAGCATGGTCGGTGTGCTGGGCTTCAGCTTCTCGGGCCAGGGGCAGAATGCTGCGCTCGCATTCGTGACGCTGAAGGACTGGTCCGAACGCTCGGGTGAAGCCCATGGCGCAGCGGCGATTGCCGGGCGCGCCTTTGGCGGCCTGATGGGCATACGCGACGCATTCATCTTCCCGTTGAGCCCACCGGCCATTCCCGAACTGGGTACCGCGTCGGGCTTTACTTTCCGCCTGCAGGACCGCGGTGGCAAGGGCCACGACGCATTGGTGGCGGCACGCAACCAGCTGATGGGCTTGGCATCCAAGAGCAAGGTGCTGACGCAAGTGCGCCCCGATGGTCTGGAAGACGCACCACAGCTGCAAATTGACATTGACCGCGACAAGGCCAATGCCCTGTCGGTGAGCTTTGATTCCATCAACAGCACCATTTCTACGGCGCTGGGTTCGGCCTACATCAACGACTTCCCCAACCAGGGCCGCTTGCAGCGCGTGGTGGTGCAGGCCGAAGCCAATGCGCGTATGCAGCCCGACGATATTCTGAAGCTCACCACGCCCAATGCCCAGGGCAAGCCGGTGCCACTGTCCAGCTTTGCCAGCACGCGCTGGGTCAAGGGTGCGATGCAGACCATTCGCTACAACGGCTATCCGGCCATGCGCCTGGGCGGCTCTGCTGCCGCTGGCTTCAGCACTGGTGACGCCATGGACGAAATGGAGAAGTTAGCAGCCCAACTGCCCGAAGGCTTTGCGTTCGAGTGGACCGGCTTGTCCCGCGAAGAAAAGATCGCCGGCTCGCAAGCTGTCGTCTTGTATGGCTTTGCGATACTGGCCGTGTTCTTGTGCCTTGCCGCGTTGTACGAGAGCTGGTCCATCCCGCTGGCCGTGATTCTGGTCGTGCCCGTGGGTGTGCTGGGTGTGCTGCTGGCCACGGTGCTGCGCGGCTATTCCAACGACGTGTACTTCCAGGTCGGTTTGATCACCATCATCGGCCTGTCGGCGAAGAACGCGATTCTGATCATCGAATTTGCAAAGGACTTGCAGGCCCAGGGCAAGACCGCAGTGGAAGCGGCTCTAGCGGCGGCGCATATGCGTTTCAGGCCCATTTTGATGACATCACTGGCCTTTATGCTGGGTGTGTTGCCGCTGGCCATCTCCAGTGGCGCAGGGTCGGCCAGCCAGCGTGCCATCGGCACCGGGGTGATTGGTGGCAGCCTAGTCGGCACCATCCTCGCCGTTTTCTTCGTACCCATCTTCTTCGTGGTGGTGCGCAGCCTATTCAAGGGCAGCAAACGCCAGCACAAGTTTGATGCCGCCCATGTCCACCAGACAACCGGAGTGGCAAGCCATGAGTAAGCACAACATGAAACCTCTTCTGGGTCGCTCTGTCCCCCGCCTGGCGCCATTGGCCGTCGCGATGGCTTTGGCGGCGTGCAGCTTCATCCCCACTTACGAGCGCCCCGCCGCACCGGTAGCTGGCAGCTTTGGAGCGGGGGACAACGCGGCAGCTGCTGCGCCGGCATCCGCCCCAGTGGCAGCGGATATCGCCTGGCAAGACTTCTTCAAGGATGCCCGCCTGAAGAGGCTGATTGAGCTGTCTCTGCAAAACAACCGCGACCTGCGCATTGCGGTGCTGAACATCGAACAAACCCGCGCCCAGTTCCAACTGCGCCGGGCCGATGAATTGCCCACGTTGAATGCTGGTGTCACCGGCGCCCGTGGCCCCATCGCATCTGGCGCTGTCACCAGCACCTACACCGCAGGCTTTAGCGTCACCGCTTATGAGCTGGATTTTTTCGGCCGCGTACGCGCGCTGAGCCAGGCGGCGCAGGCCCAGTTGCTGGGGTCTGAAGAGGCGCGCAAGACCGTGCAGATCAGCCTGATAGCGGCAGTCGCCAATACTTACCTGAGTGTGCTGGCCGACGACGTGCTGCTGGCCGCCACGCGCGAGACGCTGGGTACCCGCCAGGAATCCTTGCGCTTGACCCAACTCAAGTTTGACAACGAAGCCGCCTCCAAGATAGAGCTGAGCCAGGCGCAGTCTTTGTTGGAGGGTGCCAAAGCAGCCTTGGCCCAGACCATACGCCAGCGCGCGCAGGATGAAAACGCACTGACGCTGCTGGTAGGCCAGCCGCTGCCGACCGACTTGCCCGCTGGTTTGCCCATCACTGCCCAGGGCATGTTGCCCGACCTGCCCGCCGGTGTGCCGTCTGAACTGCTGACGCGCCGCCCAGATATACGCCAGGCCGAGCAACAACTGCTGGCCAACAATGCCAATATTGGCGCGGCACGGGCCGCCTTCTTCCCGCGCATCACGCTGACCGGCAGCGCCGGTGTGGTCAGCAACGACCTAGACATGCTGTTCCAAAGCGGCACCTCGGCCTGGACATTCGCGCCGCAGTTGTTGCTGCCGATCTTCGACTATGGGCGTAACTCTGCCAACCTGGAATCTGCCAAGGTAGGCCGCGACATCGCTGTGGCGCAGTACGAGAAGGCTGTACAGACGGGCTTTCGCGAGGTGGCCGACGCCCTGGCCGGCCGCGCTACGCTAGGCGAACAATTGCGCGCCCAAAATGCGCAACTGGCTGCTGAGCAGACCCGCATGGACCTGACCGACTTGCGCTTCAAGAACGGCGCGTCCAACGCGTTTGACGTGCTGGACGCCCAACGCTCGCTGTTTGCAACGCAACAGGCAGCCGTGCAGGTGCAGACGCAACAGGTGCAGAATCTGGTGACGTTGTACAAGGTTTTGGGTGGGGGTTGGAAATAGCCAACGATCGGTCGGATACATATAGTTACAAGCGCTATAGAATCTGAGGCGGGTTGCTGATCCCCGGCGCGCCCTACGCATTCATTCAAGGCCCATGTAAATGTCCACATTGCTCGACTACCTGAACAACCTCGATTCCAACGCGACTGCAATTGCGACTCACAACGCCGATCCAGCGGGATATATGACGCAGTTCGGCTTGAATGCGGCTGAACAGCAGGCGTTCATGTCTGGAGATAAGGCGGCAATTGCGACATTGATCGGTATTGATCCAGCAGATCTTCCGAAAATCAATGCGGTCAACACGGATCTCACCTACTAGTCTTTGCAGGGCTCTCTCGTAGGGAGTCAGATGGCACACCACTACGTTGCTCGCGCGTTGGCCTGCCTGCTAGTTGGGAGCACATGCGCGCTGGGTGCCGTTGCACAGCCAACCAGTGCCTTTGATGCATTGCTTGCGGAACACTCTCAGGCCTACAGCAAGTCAAGCAGTGACCGGGACGCCATACTGGAGCGACTCAAGGCGCTGGAGCCCAGCTTTACTCCGGAGCAAAACGAAAAATACCAACTCGCGATCGCAAATTCCCTGGGCGACCAGGGAAAGCATGTAGAACGGGTTGCTTTGGTCGAGTCTTTTATTGGTCAGGTAAAGGCACCGGCAGGACGTGTTAGTTTTCTGTATGAGTTGATTCAAGGCAATACCGCGTTGGGCCGGTATGAAAATGCGCTGCAGGCCATGAATGAATCCATACTGTTGCTGCCAGGCCTTCAAAAGGCCTCCCAAAAAGTTGTTGCATTACAAGGCGCTCTAAACTTACTGACCTCGTTACGCGCCTACGACGAAGCCCTGGACCTGGCTGAGCGCATGTATGCCCTCAGGGGCGACGCCGTAGGATCCTACGCGGCCTGTGCGGGTTTGGCCAACAAGGTGGAAACGAATTACATGCGCGGTAACAGTGCCTTGGCACGCTCTCTTGTGCCCAATGCCATCAGTGCATGCGAAGCATTCAAGAACCAATTTCTGACACTCATTGTAAAAACCCATGCCGCCATAGATTTGATTGACTCCGGTAATCTCGCCACGGGCATCACTACCAGTCTGGCATTGCTGCAGGAATATGCAGTGTTGAACAAAGATTCCGAATACCTCACGCTGTTGCAAGAGGCTTTGGCCAGGGCCTATCTGGCAACATACAACTTTGACCGTGCGGAGCAATATGGCTTTCAGGCCTACGAACGAGCCCAGAAGGACCATGTCCTGATCTTGCAGGAAAAAACCAGCCAGACCATGGCGGCAATCAAACGCGCCCAGGGCCAACTGTCCGCCGCCATCGACTATTACGACATCAATTTGACCCTGAAAGACAAGGTCCTGGATGACCAATTGCATAAGAACCTAGCGTACCAGCGCGTCAAGTTCGACACACGGGACAAGGCCAACCAAATGGCCTTGTTGGAACAAAAAAACAAAAACCTGAGTACCGAGAAGGCGCTGCAGCAAAACAAATACCAGAACCTGATTTTGCTGATGACCCTGATCCTGGTCGTGCTCGCCATACTTGGCGCATGGCTTTTCAATACGCTACGTCTGAAGAACACATTCCGGTTGTCTGCGCAGATAGATGGACTTACGCAGGTGAGCAACCGGGCACATTTCACGGCATCTGCGCAGCATGCATTCAAGGACATGGCGCGAAACGTGAGTTTGGTTTTGTTTGATATGGACTTGTTCAAAAAGATCAACGACACCTATGGCCATGCGGCAGGCGACTGGGTGCTCAAGACCGTATGCATCACTGTCAAAGCCCAGTTGCAAAAGGCAGAGTTACTGGGTCGCCTGGGTGGTGAAGAATTTGCAATATGTCTGCCCAACTTCCCCGAAATGGAAGCGGAGCTATTTGCCGAGCGTTGCCGAACGGCCATCGCCGCGATAGACACCAATCCATCCGGTTTTGCTTTTTCCATTACCGCAAGTTTTGGAATTTCAACCCGCAGTGCCGGGCAGTCAACAAGTTTCGAGGACACGCTGGTGGAGGCCGACAAGGCTTTGTATCTGTCCAAGAACGAAGGACGCAATCGCGTCACGGTTTATCAACGTTCCATCGCATAGTTTGAAATGACACCCACAAAATCAGGTAGATTAATTTGCGTCGGCACCGGTATGCGCATGGCCGGGCAAGTTACGCCACTGGCACAAAGCTATCTTGAAACGGCGGACGTTGTTGTCTCCGCAGTGCCCAACATATTCACGCGCAAATGGCTACAGGGCATTGCCAAGGAATTCATCTGCATACTGGACCATTACGACGACTGCGACGTGGAGGGCAAAAGCCGCCGCGACACCTACCGCCGCATGGCAGACACCATCCTGGAGCAGGTTCGCGCCGGCAAGACAGTGTGCGCAGCCTTCTACGGTCACCCTGGCATCTTTGCCTGCATCTCGCACATAGCGATCAAGGACGCGCGGGCCGCGGGCTATAGCGCAGAAATGCTGCCAGGCATTTCTGCTGAAGACTGCCTGGTGGCAGACCTGGGAATGGACCCCGGTCGCACCGGCATGCAGGCCATGGAGAGTACGCAGTACATGATTTATGAGCGCAAAATCGATCCGACGGCCATGCTGGTACTTTGGCAGCCCGCCCTAGCGGGTGAACTCAGCCTGAAGCGCTTTGAGACCACAGCGGCACGCATACAGGTTCTGGTAGACAAGCTGGCGCGCGACTACCCGCTGGACCACACCGTCATCTTGTACGAGGCGGCCACCAACCCGCTGGAGAAGACGCGCATCGATGAGATCTTGTTGCGCGACCTGCCGACCACACCCATGAGCACCGCTACCACGCTGGTCATCCCGCCCGCATTCCCATTGAAACGCGATGAGGCCATCGTCGCCCAACTGAACTCGCTTCCTGAGGCGTGCTTGTAGGAGGCCGAAACGGACTAGCCACACAACGAATAGGCCGCTAGCCCTCGTGAAATGGCCATATGGCGCTATACATTCAAGAGCGACTGAACTTCAAAAAGTGCCCCTTGTACGCCTCGCCCGTACTCTGCGTGGCGCCCGCGCGTTGCATGTCCAGCGTGTAGCCCAGCGCGTCCATCTTGCGGCAAAAGCCGTTGCGGTTGCCGCGGTCCGGGTCCAGCACGATGATGTTGACCGGATCTGCAGAGTGCTGGTGGATGAACTGCGACAACGTCCCGGGTTGATCGCGCTCATACAACACGTCGCTGGCAATGATCAGGTCGAACCGGCCCAGCGCCGGGTTCTCGCGACCCCAGTGGCCGGTCTGGTACTTGAGGTGCGGTAAGGCGTTGAGCCGCAGGTTCTCCTGAAGAAACGCCTCTGTTAGCGGATGGCAGTCGCTGGCAGTGATATCGCCCTGGCGGCGGTGGATCACCAGGCTGGCCAGCGCCAGTCCACAGCCGATCTCCAGAATGCGTTTGCCTGCAATGTCATAGGTTTGCATGGCATCGGCCAGCATGCGCGCCGAAGGCCACACCATGCCAAACAGCGGCCAGGACGCGGACGAAATACCCGCAGCCTGGGCCGCACCGTCGGGGTCGGCATACTGTTGACGGTCCAGCAAGGATCGGATTTCGAAATGCGACGTGCCCAGCAAGTGGGTCTCGAACTTAACCTGGTAGCCTGGCATGGCGCAGCTCCTAAAAGCCTGTGTTGTGTGGCGCGTGAGAAAAAATGCTTTTGCGCATCAAACACAACACGGACAAGCGTGCGATGTGGGCGGACCGGGCACCGGGGGCGGGCTTTGCGCCCCTTTCAACTAATACCCTGCTTTCTTGGTGAAGTAGTTGTTACCGTAGTTGGTTTCCAGAAAGGTCTTGTCGGCATTCACGCTGATGTTTGCCGTCATGGTGGCGTTGCTGTTCACGTTCGTCGTAACGTTCACATCCGCCAGTTTGCCGGACTCCAGCGCTTCCACGGCGGCACTACCGCTGCCAATCAACACGGACGGACCGCTATTTGGGGGGTAGAACTTCAAAACCACATTCACTGTTGTGGGGGGCGTTTTTCCACCGCCTATGTTTTTGACGCGGACGATCCAGAAGTTCGGGCTGGTTTGGTTGGCACTCTCTATTGCCAGATCAGGCCCCAGCACCTGCGGTTTCTCTACCGGCACCAATTTGGGCGGCACCGTGACCTTGATGGGCCCTGCCGGTTTCGCGGTCAAGTCCGCCTGCGCGATGCTGGCGACGCAGGTCAAAAGCAAGAACAAAAGGGTTTTCATACAGGGCTGATCCTATCAAGATGCTGGTGACACACCGCGCGCTTGCACCGTGACTGTCCCAAGATCTGGCGACGATTGTGAGCCTGTACCTACAAAAAGTACATTGCACCGGCGTCGAAATGTAACGATCTGTGTGCCGTCCAGGCGAGAGCTATCAGCGACGCAGCACCAGATGTCGGCCGAGATAACCTTACTCCGCTACTAAGTTGATAGCGTTAAACTCTTATTTCTCGAGGGCTACAGCCCGATTTAGCTTGTGAGTCTTACTCAACCCGGATTACCGCGTTGGGTTTAAAACCTAGGTCCGCCGCCTTGCCCTTACGCCCGCGTGCGGCGCGTGCGTTGTTCAAGCTGCGGATCTCCAGCGCTTCTTCGCGCTCCTTGCCGCCACGGCCCACGCCGGCGATCCGTATGCTGCGGGTGTAGGCTGCCGCACCGGCCAAGGTGTCCTTGGCTTCCAGGTCAATCAGCATCAGGCCGCGGCCGCCGTTGCCCATGGATTTGAGTTCAGCGATCTCGAAGGTCAGGATGCGACCGCCCGTAGAAGCGCAAGCCACATGGGTGGCAGCCGGTACCAAAGCGGCGGGCGTACCCGCCACCGCGACCTTGCCCTGCGCACCGGACACCAGCGACGGGCAGCACAGGCTTTCGCCGTCGTTGACCGACACAAAGGCCTTGCCCGCCTTTTGGCGCGACACCATGTTGTCTACCGTGGCCATGAAGCCATAGCCCGCCGTGCTGCTGAGCAACAGCGTAGCAGCCGCAGGCCCGGCAAAGTAGTACAGCAACTGTGTGCCGCTTTCCAGCTCAATCAGTGTGGTGACGGGCTGGCCATCGCCCCGCCCGCCTGGCAGCAGCGACACGGCTACGGAGTACACGCGGCCATTGGAGCCAAACACCAAGAGCGTGTCCACACTGCGGCACTCAAAGGTGCCGTACAGGCCGTCGCCCGCCTTGAAGGCAAACGACGTGGCCTCGTGGCCAAGACCTGTGCGGGTGCGCACCCAGCCTTTTTCACTGACGACGACGGTGACGGGCTCATCGAGCACCTTGATCTCCAGCACGGCTTTTTTCTCGGTCTGGATCAGTGTGCGGCGCGGGTCGGCAAAGGTCTTGGCATCCGCCTCGATTTCTTTGACCATCAGGCGGCGCAGCGCAGACGGATTTCCCAGAATTTCTTCCAGCTTGCCTTGTTCGGTGCGCAGCTCCAGCAGCTCTTGCTCGATCTTGATGGCTTCCAGCCGGGCCAGTTGGCGCAGGCGGATTTCAAGAATATCTTCGGCCTGAATCTCGGACAGCTTGAAGCGCTCCATCAGCGCCTGCTTGGGCTCGTCCGACTGGCGGATGATGGCAATCACTTCGTCGATATTCAGCAGGACGGTCTGGCGGCCTTCCAGAATATGGATGCGGGCCAGCACTTTGGATAAGCGGTGCTGCGATCGTCTCTCAATCGTGGTCTGGCGAAACGAAATCCACTCCAGCAGCATCTGGCGGAAGGACTTTTGTGTGGGCCTGCCATCCAGACCAATCATCGTCAGATTGATCGGCGACGACGTTTCCAGACTGGTGTGCGCCAGCAAGGTGTTGATCAGTTCCTGCTGCCCGATGCGGCTGGTCTTGGGCTCGAACACCAGGCGCACAGCGGCGTCTTTGTTGGATTCATCACGTTGCGCGTCCAGCACAGCCAGCACGCTGGCCTTGAGCTGGGTTTGGTCTTGCGACAAGGCCTTTTTGCCCGCTTTGACCTTGGGGTTGGTCAGCTCTTCGACCTCTTCCAGCACGCGCTGGCTGCTGACGCCGGGTGGCAATTCGGTAATGACCAGTTGCCACTGGCCGCGGGCCAGGTCTTCAATCTTCCAACGGGCGCGCACCTTGAGCGAGCCGCGGCCGCTGCGGTAGGCGTCAGCAATATCGCCGGCGCTGCTGATGATCTGGCCGCCGCCGGGGTAGTCAGGGCCGGGCACCACGGCCAGCAAATCGGCCTCGGGCAGATCGGGTTGCTTGATCAGTGCAATGCAGGCGTCAGCTATCTCGCGCAGGTTGTGGCTGGGGATTTCAGTAGCCAGGCCGACGGCAATGCCGCTGGCACCATTGAGCAGCGCAAATGGCAGGCGGGCGGGGAGCAGCTTGGGTTCTTGTTCGCTGCCGTCGTAGTTGGGGGCAAAGTCCACCGTGCCTTCGTCCAGCTCGTCCAGTAACAGGCGGGTGATTTTGGCCAGACGTGCCTCGGTGTAGCGCATGGCGGCGGCGTTGTCACCGTCGCGAGAGCCGAAGTTGCCCTGGCCATCAACCAAGGGGTAGCGCTGGTTGAAATCTTGCGCCATGCGCACCATGGCGTCATACGCGGCGGTGTCGCCGTGCGGGTGGTATTTGCCCAGCACATCGCCGACCACGCGGGCGCTTTTGACGGGCTTGGCACCGGTGTTGCCGTTGGGACCGCTAAAACCCAGGCCCATGCGCGACATGGAATACAAAATGCGGCGTTGCACCGGCTTTTGGCCATCGCAGACATCGGGCAAGGCACGGCCCTTGACCACGCTCAGCGCGTATTCCAGGTAGGCACGTTGGGCGTAGGTGGCAAGGTTCAGTTCGTCATCACCGCCATCGCGGGGTGGTTCGGCTGCCAGGTCAAGGGTGGCTTGGTCGGTCATGGATACTAATTCGACAATTCGGTAGGAGACAGTGAGGCCTTGGCGGTCAGGCCGGAGCCCATGACCAAGTCCCCTGGTTGCAGGGGTTCATGCCCGGTTCTTCTGGACTGGGGTTCCGCGTCTTGCTGTCCGTTGAGTTCACCCCAGCGCAAATTAACGTTGGCATTGGGGCCATGGAACTGCCCCTGCACCCTGGCGGCAGACGTTGCGGCGGGTACCACCACGCGGGCTTGGGGATTAAGGCGCTGATACAGCTGCATGACAGAGCGCACGTAGTTCTGCGTCTCCTTGAAATTGGGGATCTTGTTACCGGCTTTTTGCACCGCGCCTTCGCCCGCGTTGTAAGCGGCGACAGCCAGCTCCAATTGGCCCGGGAACATATTGATCAGATCGCGCAGGTAGCGCGCACCGGTCTGGATGTTGGTCTTGGGATCGGCCAGTTTGGTCGCGACGCTGCCGCTTCGGTCATTGGCCAGGCCATAACGCTGCGCGGTCGTGGGCATGACCTGCATCAGCCCGACAGCGCCCTTGGGCGAAATGGCTGCAGCATTGAAGCCGGATTCGGTGGCAATGACGGCATGCAGCAGGGACATGTCGAGCTGGTTGGCGTCTGCCGCAGTACGCATATGGGGTTTGACGGCCAAAAAGCCGGGTGAGGCTTCCATGCTGGCCACCGTGCGGGTCGCCGTACCGGGAGACATATCGCGCGCAATTGCCGTAGCAGCAGCACCGTCGGGGCTTGCGGCCGAGTCTGGCGCGGGCGTACCCCGAAACATCAGCTTGTACCGTTGGTCTATCTGATTGGACGCGAAGTGTTTGACGCCCTGAGCGTCGGTGTAAATCCACATGTCGGCGTGGGCGACCTGGCCAGCCAGCAGCGCGGCTGCGGCCAGCGCTACAGTGTGGGCGCTTTTGACCAGTGCCCTGAAGTTCTTCAAAAGTAGGCGCATCAGACGTCTACCTCCACCGAGTCGCCATGCAACTCCATCAGTTCGCGCCGGGCTGCGGCCTCGCCCTTGCCCATGAGCTTGGTGATCAGGGCTTCGGTCGCGCCGAAATCGATGGCGCCCAGCATGACGGGCAGCAGGCGGCGGGTGTCGGGGTTGAGCGTGGTGTCCCACAACTGCTCGGCATTCATTTCACCCAGCCCTTTGAAGCGGCTGATGCTCCAGGCACCTTCTCGTACGCCTTCTTTGCGCAGCTTGTCGAGAATGGCGACCATCTCACCGTCGTCCAGCGCGTATGCCTTGGAAGCGGGCTTTTTGCCACGCGCCGGTGCATCGACCCGGAACAGTGGTGGACGCGCCACAAACACATGCCCAGTCTCAATCAGTTTGGGGAAGTGGCGGAAGAACAGCGTCAGCAGCAGCACCTGGATGTGGGAGCCGTCCACGTCCGCATCGCTCAGGATGCAGACCTTGCCGTAGCGCAGGCCCGACATATCGGGCGAGTCGTTGGGGCCATGCGGGTCTACCCCGATAGCCACCGAGATGTCGTGGATTTCGGTGTTGGCGAAGAGACGGTCGCGGTCAACCTCCCACGTATTCAACACCTTGCCACGCAAGGGCAGAATGGCCTGGTTTTCTTTGTCGCGGCCCATCTTGGCGCTGCCGCCAGCGGAATCGCCCTCGACCAGGAAAACTTCGTTGTACGCAATGTCCTTGCTTTCGCAGTCGGTGAGCTTGCCGGGCAGCACGGCCACACCCGAGCTTTTGCGCTTTTCGACCTTTTGGCCGGCTTTTTGTCGGCTTTGGGCGGCTTTGATCGCCAGCTCCGCCAATTTCTTGCCGTAGTCGACGTGCTGGTTCAGCCACAACTCCAGCGCAGGGCGCACAAAACTGGAAACCAGGCGCACGGCATCGCGCGAATTGAGGCGCTCTTTGATCTGACCCTGGAACTGCGGGTCCAGCACTTTGGTAGACAACACATAACTGGCGCGGGCAAACACGTCCTCTGGCATCAGCTTGACGCCCTTGGGCAGCAGCGAATGCAGGTCAATGAAGCTTTTGACGGCGGTGAACAGACCATCGCGCAGGCCACTTTCGTGCGTACCGCCCGCGCTGGTGGGGATCAAATTAACGTAACTCTCGCGTACCGGCTGGCCATCTTCGGTAAATGCAACGCACCACGATGCGCCCTCGCCTTCGGCAAAGTTGTCGCTCTGCGCATCGGCAAAACCTTCGCCCTCGAACAGCGGAATAACGGGGTCGCCGTTGAGCGTTTGCGTCAAGTAGTCGCGCAGGCCGCCCTTGAAAACCCAAGTTTGGGTTTCTTTGGTTTTCTCAATTAGCAGCGACACACTGACGCCGGGCATCAACACTGCCTTGCTGCGCAGCAAGTGGGTCAGCTCGGCCATGGGCAGAACAGCGGATTCAAAATACTTGGCATCGGGCCAAACACGGATGGTGGTTCCGGATTTGCGGTCGCCTTCGGCGATTTTGCGGGTTTGCAGAGGCTGAGTTACGTCGCCGTTCTCGAACACCAGCGCGGCCACCATGCCCTCACGGTAGGAGGTAGCCTCTAGTCGTTTGGCCAGGGCATTGGTCACGGACACGCCGACGCCGTGCAGGCCGCCAGAGAAGCTGTAGGCGCCACCCTTGCCCTTGTCAAACTTGCCACCGGCGTGCAGACGGGTGAACACCAACTCGATAACCGGCGCTTTTTCTTCCGGGTGCATGCCAAACGGGATGCCACGGCCATCGTCGTCAATTGCGACGGAGCCGTCGATATGAACGGTGACCTTGATCTTTTTACCGTAACCGCCCAAGGCCTCATCGGCCGCGTTGTCCAGTACTTCCTGGATGACGTGCAGCGGGTTGTCGGTGCGCGTGTACATGCCTGGACGTTGTTTGACGGGCTCCAGGCCTTTGAGGACCCGGATGGAACCTTCGGAATATTCGGGGGTAGCTTTGACAGACATAGCGCGGCATTGTAATCGCCGACGTGACAGTGACTGTATGCAAATACAGCCCGTCACCGCAGTGGCTTTGAAAGCAGGCAAACCATCAGCGACTGGATTGGTGACAATCAGGCCATGCAACATGCCCCCAAAACGCTTTCCATCGCCCAGGTATTGGCCTGCGGCGCCACCATCGTGACACTGTCCATGGGCATACGCCACGGTTTTGGCCTGTGGCTGCAGCCCATCACCCAGGAGCACGGTTGGACGCGGGAAACGTTCGCGTTGGCAATTGCCATACAGAATCTGGCCTGGGGCATCGCTGGCATTTTTGCCGGAATGGCCGCTGACCGTTTTGGCGCCTTTCGCGTCATCATTGTCGGATCGGTGCTTTACGCATTGGGACTGGTGGGCATGGCACACGCCGATACACCACTCTTGTTTGCGCTGAGCACCGGCGTGCTGATCGGCATGGCGCAGGCGGGCACTACGTATGCCGTCATCTATGGCGTGATTGGCCGCAACGTGAGTGCGGAGAAACGCTCTTGGGCCATGGGCGTGGCGGCAGCGGCGGGCTCGTTCGGGCAGTTTCTGATGGTGCCTACCGAGGGTTTCCTGATCGGCCACTTCGGCTGGCAAGAGGCACTGGTGATGCTGGGTGCCGCTTCGTTGCTGATGATTCCGCTGGCTTGGGGCTTGCGGGAACCGACCTTTGGCGGCGCTACGGCCGCGCCCCGTGAGCAAACCATCCTCCAAGCGCTGCGCGAGGCCATCAAATACCCCAGCTTCCAGTTGCTGATGGCTGGCTACTTTGTGTGTGGCTTTCAGGTGGTTTTCATTGGCGTACACATGCCAAGCTATTTGAAGGACAAGGGTTTGTCACCCCAAGTGGCCAGTTATGCGCTGGCACTGATTGGTTTGTTCAATGTCTTTGGAACCTATGCCGCCGGTGTGCTGGGGCAAAAGATGCAGAAGAAAAACATACTGGCCTTCATCTACTTTGCACGCGCCATCGCGATCAGCCTGTTTTTGCTGGCACCGCTGACACCAACCAGCGTCTACGTCTTTTCCAGCGTGATGGGGCTCCTGTGGTTGTCGACCATTCCGCCCACCAATGCCACCGTGGCACAGATATTTGGGGTGGCGCATTTGTCGATGCTGGGCGGTTTTGTGTTTTTTAGCCACCAAATCGGCTCATTTATGGGCGTCTGGCTGGGCGGCTATCTGTATGACAAGACCGGCAGCTACGACATCGTCTGGTACATCGCGATTGGGCTGGGTGTAGCTGCCGCGTTGATCAATTTGCCGGTGAAAGAGTCTGCCATCAACCGCACCCTGCCGCGGGGTGCCGTTACACCATGACGCTGCGTAGGCGCCTAGTCTTTACAGTGCTGGCGACCGTTGTGCTAGCCGGGGTGTTTTTGATGTACACCCGGCCAGACTTCATGGTGCAGATGGCCAACCAGGTGTGGGCCTGCTTTTGAAACCCTCCGCCTGGATTGTTCGCTGGTCGCATCTGCTGGAGCCTGGTGCAACCGTGCTGGACGTGGCCTGCGGACCGGGGCGACACGTGGAGTGGTTTGCAGGACGTGAACACCCGGTCACCGGTGTGGACCGCGACATTGCGCAAGCCCGGCAAAACACACCTGGCGCCGAACTGATAGAGGCTGATATTGAAAGCGGCTCTTGGCCCCTGCACGCGCAGGGCGCCGCCCGCACCTTTGGCGCAGTTGTCGTTACCAACTACCTGTGGCGCCCGCTGATGGACACCGTGCTGGCCAGCGTGGCGCCGGGCGGCGTGCTACTTTACGAAACTTTTGCAATGGGCAATGCCAGCGTGGGACGGCCCAGCCGGCCTGATTTTTTATTGCGGCCGGGCGAGCTGCTAAACACCTGTGCGGCGCTGGACATAGTGGCCTACGAGCAGGGCTACCTGGAGGATCCACCCCGTTTTGTGCAGCGCATTGCGGCCCTGCGGCCACCCGCCGACGGGGCCCGGCTGATGGAATCCAGCCGCTGTGCACTCTAGGTAAAATAGTTGATTACCGTACAAATAACCGACATGAACCCAACCCATGGCCCTCTCACTGGCAGCATCGTCGCGCTGGTCACCCCGATGCAAGACGATGGCTCCGTGGACTACCCGGCGCTGCGCAAGCTGATCGACTGGCATATCACCGAAGGAACCGACTGCATCGGTGTGGTGGGCACTACCGGCGAGTCGCCCACTGTGAATGTCGAAGAGCACTGTGAGATCATTCGCGTGTCGGTCGAACAAGCTGCCGGGCGCGTACCCGTGATGGCCGGTTGCGGCGCAAATTCGACCTCAGAGGCCATTGAGTTGGCACGCTTTGCCAAGAAGGTTGGCGCGGATTCCCAACTGCAAGTTGTGCCCTACTACAACAAGCCCACACAAGAAGGCCAGTACCTGCACTTCAAGGCCATTGCCGAAGCGGTGGAACTGCCCCTCGTTTTGTACAACGTACCGGGTCGCTCGGTGGCTGATATGGCGCACGACACCGTCATGCGCCTGGCCCAGGTTCCTGGCATTGTGGGTATCAAGGAAGCCACCGGCAATATCGAACGCGCGCAGTGGCTGATCAAGGAAGCGCCGAAAGGTTTTGCCATTTATTCGGGTGATGACCCCACGGCTGTTGCCCTGATGTTGTGCGGTGGCCATGGCAATGTGAGCGTCACTGCCAACGTGGCACCACGCCTGATGCACGAGCTATGCATGGCCGCCATCGCAGGCAATGTGCAACGTGCCATGGAGATCCAATTCCAGCTTCTGCCATTACACAAAGCACTTTTCGTAGAATCCAACCCGATTCCCGTCAAATGGGCGGTTTCGCGCATGGGCTTGTGTAAAGATGCGCTTCGCCTGCCATTGACCGTGTTGACGCAAGACAATCGACCGATGCTGGAACGCGTAATGCGGTCCACGGGTTTGATTTAAGTAGCTTTTCCATTCAGAGGATTTTCGTGAACCCTTTCTTCAAATTGACGCTTGTGAGCGTAGCAATCTCGCTGTCGGCCTGTAGTGTTTTGGAAACCGACAAGGTGGACTACCGCAGCGCGAGCAACGGTGTGAAGGTGCCATCACTGGACGTACCACCCGATCTCACCCAACTGTCCAAAGATACACACTACGCAGTAGTGGGCGGAACGGTGTCGGCATCCGGGTTCAAGGCCGGTCAACCTGCGGTTTTGGCTACTACCCCAGTTGTCGCCGCTGCTACCCTGGGTGATGTACGTATTGAACGCGCTGGCAACCAACGTTGGCTGGTGGTCAATCGCCCGGCCGACAAGCTGTGGGAGCCTGTGAAAGACTTCTGGCAAGAAAATGGTTTCCAATTGTCCATGGACCAAAACGCTTTGGGCATTATGGAAACCGACTGGGCCGAAAACCGGGCCAAGATTCCTCAAGACTTTATCCGCGCTTCGCTGGGCAAATTGCTGGATTCTTTGTACTCGACCGCTGAGCGGGACAAATTCCGCACCCGTTTGGAGCGCAATGCCAACGGCGAAACCGAGATTTTTATCAGCCACCGCGGCATGATTGAAACAGTCACTACGACTTCTTCCAAGGAGTCCGGCAGCACCGTTTGGCAGCCCCGCGCCACGGACCCCGAACTCGAAGCCGAGTTTCTGCGCCGCCTGATGGTCAAACTCGGCGTCAGCGAGCCACAGGCCAAAACACTGGTTGCAAGTGCCGTCGCGCCCAAGAGCATTGCATCGATTTCTACCGAGAACGGCCAGCCAGCCGTACGTATTGAAGAAGGGTTCGAGAGTGCGTGGCGCCGCGTTGGCTTGGCCCTGGACCGCACTGGCTTCACGGTGGAAGACCGCGACCGCAAACAGGGTATTTACTTTGTGCGCTATGTGCCATTGAATGCGGACAACACGGAGCCTGGTTTCTTCAGCAAACTTTTCAGCAGCAGCAAGAACAACGATGCCGCGAAGTACCAAATTGCCGTGCGCAGCGTGGCGAACGTGACGACTGTGTCGGTGCTCGACAACAAGGGTTCGCCCGAAACATCGGTCAGTGCACAACGGATCGTCAAAGTGATTGCCGACGATATCAAGTAATAACTTGACAGCAATATCCCGTTATCTTCGGGATATTGCAGACGCAAAAAAGCCACCCGACGGTGGCTTTTTTGTCGCTCAAGTAATTTGAATTACTTTTTAGCAGCGGAAGCGGCTGCAGCATTGGCGGCGGTCGCGACATCAGAAGCTGCAGTAGTAGCAGCAGAAGCGGCGGCAGCGGCACCAGCAGCGCCGGCGTCTTTGACAGCGTCAGCAACAGCAGAAGCAGCGGGAGCGGCGGCAGGAGCTGGAGCAACAACCACGGGAGCTGGAGTTTCGACGGGCTTGCTACAAGCAGCCAAGGCAGCGGCAGCGATAACGGCTGCCAAGACGAGTGATTTGTTCATTTTAAAAACTAGAGTGAGTTAACGAAACAATTTTCGGAAATTGTCCAAAGCAGCACGCCGCCCAGACTCAGACAAAAAGCATTCGATCTCTTTTTGCCTAACCCACAATTATACAGGATTGCACTTTAAATACACGGGAAAACCCTTTATTGGGTTGTTACAGGCCCAAAGTTGTTGCTGAAAAGCCTGGGGCGCTCTGCCGCCGGCATTCATCCAACTCTTCCTTCAACAACACCCGCCGGCCAGGCTCAAGGTCGGCCACCCCGGTACTGCGCACCAAATCCAGGCGCCGCATGCTCCAATGTGGGCTCCACAGCGCACTGGGCATTTCGCTGGCGTCAATGGTCTTGCACACGCGGCACTCGACGATGTGGTCCCATGTCTTGCGCCAAGTGACGAACCGCGGCTGGTAACGCAGGATGGAGTTGTAACTGTGTGCCAACATCACCAGTTGGCGGCCGGTTCCCGCCCAGGCTTGCAAAGATTCGGATACGGCACGTTCGCCTAGCGGCCAGTCCTCAAACGACGCATCGCTCCAGACCATGCTCGGCCAACCTTCTTGCGCGGCGCGCGCCAAAGCCACGCGCACGATCTGTGCAAACGCCGTCGGGCCGCTGAATGCGCCTTTCAGCACCTCACCGCCTGCTGTGTCTTCGTCAGTCGCCATGGATCCACCCCGCTTCCAGCCAATCCTGTACCAATTCGCGCGCCGGTGCGCTCAGCCGTTTAACGCTGGCCGCATTCAACACCCGCTCATCCGCCAGCAACCGTATCAATTGCGCGTCGCGCCCAGAGGCCACAAAACTCTCGCCGTTGATGAACACGTGCTTTGGGTCATAGGCCATACGGGTTCGCCGGTCCAGCACCAACCCGGCTGTTACCGCATCCGCTTGGCCCCCATCAAAGCTGACATGCCCTTTGGGTTCGGTCAAATACTCGCCCAAAACCCGTTGCAACGCAAGCGGGTCGCGCAGCGCATCTTCCAACGCCTTGCGGGCGAAAGCCACCAGGGTTTCGGGAATTTCTCCACAATGCGCCAGCGCAACCTGCCTGGGGTCCGCATACAGACCATCGCCCACCGCATCGGCCGCATCCTCCGCCAAGCGCTGCAGCAATTCGCCCGCCAGCTCCGAGCGGCTCGGGGCACGAAAACCGATGGAGTAAGTCATGCATTCACCCACAGCAACGCCATCGTGCGCATATCGGGGCGGTAAGTACAGCATATCGCCCGGATCGAGCACGAACTCCATCTCCGGCTCAAAATGGGCGAGGATTTTCAAAGGCATGTCTGGCAGCAAACTCAAGTCTTTTTGTCGCCCGATGCGCCAGCGTCGCTGCCCATGGGCTTGCAGTAAAAACACGTCATAACTGTCGAAATGCGGCCCTACACCACCGCCGTCGGTCGCATAACTGACCATGACATCGTCCAGCCGCGCGTCCGGCACAAAGCGAAACTGGTTCATCAGCGAATGCACGCGCTCATCCAGCAAATCCACGCCCTGCACCAGCAGCGTCCAGCCGGGTTGTTTGAGCGGGGGCAATTGCTTGCGGTTGAACGGCCCATGTTTGAAGCGCCAGGGCTGCTTACCGCCTGCGCTGGCTTGGACGACCAAGCGCGACTGCACCTCCTCATCGGCCGCAAGGTCGAACAAATCGGCACGATCCAGCGGCGGTAAAAACCCCGCAATCGCTTGGCGAATGACCAGTGGCTTCTTCTGCCAATGGCGTTGCATAAAGGTCTGGGGCGCGAGCCCGCCCAGGAGCTGCAGAGGTTCATGGATGTTCATGGGACAATTCTGCCTTATGGAAATCACTTCACAATGCGTCGTTGCCCTTACCTGGACGCTGAAAGACACTTTGGGCGAAGTACTGGACGTTTTGGACGAGCCAGCGGAGTTTTTGGTCGGTGGCAAAGACCTGCTGCCCGTTATCGAAGCCGCATTGCAAGGGTATGCCAATGGCGCCAGCGTGCAACTGCAGATTGAACCCGAGCAGGCCTTTGGCGACTTCAACGACCAACTGCTGTTTCTGGAGCCCCGCCACCTGTTCCCGGCGGATCTGCAAACGGGCTTGACGATGGAAGGCAGCGCCCTGCCCGCCGGTTGCCACCCCGACGCGCCCAAGGACACGTTGTACACCATCACCGACATTTACCCTGACCACGTGGTGCTGGACGGCAACCACCCACTGGCGGGCATTGCGATCCGTATCAGCCTGAAGGTGGAAGCGGTGCGCGAAGCGACCGACGAAGAAATTGAGCGCGGCAGTTGCGGCACCGGTTTCTTCAATCTGCAGGTGGGGGCTGCTGATGAAAGGGGCGATGAGGACGACCTGCCATCAGACCGCACTTTGCACTAAGACCATGTAACTACTCAGCTTACCCGGCAAAGCATGGCTGAATCGTTTGGCGGTTAAACACGCTGACCAAGCACTCAAACAAATTACCCTTTTGCTTGTGCATGGTTGCCAGGTACGAGCGGATTGTGAAGAAAGTATCGGCACCAT
>NZ_JANXUQ010000287.1 GCF_025356155.1 Rhodoferax sp.
CCGCCACACCGCGCGCGGCCAGCAGCGGCACCCCGGCGCCGTTGGAGCCCAGCCGGGCCCAGCTTCCACCCCCCAAAGCCAGCACAACGGCAGCGGCTTGCACCGTGACCGGGCCTTGCTCCGATTCGAATTGCAGGCCGATGCCCGCACCGGTGTTCTCCGCCCAACCCGTCCAGCGGTGGCGCATGTGGAATTGCACGCCGGTGCGCAGACCGCTGCCGGGCCGCCCCAAAGCGGGCTCGCCCCCCTGGGGGGCAGCGCCGTCCACGGAGTGACCAGCGTGGAGGCCATTTGCTGCGGGGTTGCGCAGGCGCTGCAACCAGGCGCGCAACAGGGGCGCTGCTTTCATGTCCTTGGGGAATACGCGGCCGGACGAGCCGATAAACGTTTCGATGCCCAGGCCTTCGGCCCAAGCGCGCACGGCTGTGGCGTCCATACCTTGCAGCAGGCCTTCTATGACCGCGCGGCGCGCACCGTAACGGCCGGCAAAGGTGTCAGCGCCTTCGGAGTGGGTCAGGTTCAGGCCGCCCTTGCCCGCCAGCAGGAATTTGCGGCCAATAGACGGCATGGCGTCATACAGGTGCACGGGCACGCCCGCGTCGCTGATCTCCTGGGCGGCCATCAGGCCGGCAGGGCCACCGCCAATCACAACAACGGGCAGGGACAAAGACGACAAAGGCGGCGCCAGCGGCAAGGGGGAATCAATAGTCATGGGGTCGGTAATTCAATCAAAGTGCCAAAGGCAGTCAAAAAAGCGGCGCGGACGGTCTGCCCGGCGTAGGCCTTGGCAACCGCAGCCTGGTATTCCAGAAGCTGGGCGCGCAACTCGGGTTGCAACTGCGGTTGGGCGTTGGATTTGTAGTCCAGCACCCACCATTGTCCGTCATCGGCTGCGCCGGCCTCCTCTGCCCTGCGCTGCACTAGCCGGTCCAAGCGCAGCAAGCGGCCTTTGTGCACCAAGCCGACCTCGTTACCCTGCCAAGCCAATTGGCGGCAATCCCAGGCCCAGGCGCCCTCGCCTTGCAGGATGCGGGTTGCCATGGATTGGGCGGCGCGGAACTGGGCGGTATCCAATGCGAATTCCTGCGCCACGCTGTCGCGCAGGGCTTCTCGCCACACAGGCGCAATGTCGGGCGCACCGCTGGGTACACCGGCGCCGTCGGGCGACGGTACATAGCGCTCCAGCAGGCGGTGCATGGCCTGGCCGATGCGACTGTCCAAACTGTCACCTGTATCTGCGATTTCGCCATTTGCTATGAAATTAGTAGCGTACTGTATAGGTTCCACGAGGGCTACCGGCATATTTGGCAAAGTAGGTATGCTGAAAACAGCTTCTGCAGCACCGTCTTGGCCCGCCACGGTGTCGCCCTGCGCCTGCCAGGGTGCGTCGCCCGCGTGGTCCTGTAGGCGCTGCCACCAACTGGCCACGTTGGGAATATGCGGTTGCAGACTGGACAGCACCAGCGTGCGCTGGGTGCGGGTCAGGGCCACATACAGGGCGTTGAGCTCTTCGCGTTTGCGTGCAGCCTGCTCGATGGCCAGAACATCGGCTATGCAGGCGGGGGGTTTGGACTCGCTGGCCAAATAGACAAAACGCTGGGGGTAGGCAGCCTCGCCCGGCCAGGCCACCAGCACGCCCATGGTTTGCGCCTTCAGCGCCTCGCCATCGGTGTCCAGCAACAGAACCAGCGGCGCCTCCAGGCCCTTGGCGCCGTGCACGGTCAACAGCCGCACGGATTGGGCATCGGCCCGCACCGGTGCCGGGTTGCCCCCGGCACGCAGGGCACGCACCAAAGCATAGGCGGTGACGTAGCGCCCACCGTCCACCTGCAGGGCTGCGGACAATAGCGCGCGCAGATTGGCCAGCACGGCTTCGCGCTGGTTGGCGGGTGTGGCTGCCGCAAAGCGGGCCAGCACATCGCCATGGTCGTAGATGGCGCTAAGCGCATCGTGGGGCGGCAGTGTGTCCACCCAGCTCTTCCACAGCGCCAGCGTGGCACCAATGGGGCCCAAGGCGGGCGGGAGACCGGTGGCCTGTTGCAAAACCTGGAACCAGGACAGTTTGGCGGGCGCTTTAGTGGCGGCCTCTGCCCCAAGGTCCACCTCGTCAAACAGCGAGGCTTGTGCCTGCGATTTCGCGGTGGCCAGTATCGCCCGCTGGCGCAGCACCAGTTGCACCAGATCGTCGTCGCTGACACGGAACAGCGGCGACTTCAAGGCCCGGGCCAGCGACAGGTCGTGCGCAGGTGACACCAGCGCATCGAGCAGACCAATCAGGTCCTGCACCTCGGGCATGTCGGCCAGCTCGTTTTTCTCGGGCTGCTGGGCGGGGATGCGCAGCGCGGCCAGCTCGGCCTGCATCAGGCCCAGGCGCTCGCGTTTGCGGGCCAGCACCATGATGTCCTGCGGCCTGAGAGCACCGGTTTGCAACTGCTGGGCCAGCCAGAGGGCGGCCTGGCGGCATTCCATGGTTTTGCGGGTTTCTTCGGCGATCAGGCGCGGGGTGCTCAGCGAATCGCGCCAGCCGCCGGCCAGGCCTTCCACCAGCCCGCCATCGGCTTCGTCATCGCGGGTGACGTCGACCGCAGTGTCTTCTGCAGCGCGCTCCAGGCGGGGTAGCTTGAAGATCGCACCCACCTCTTGGGACTCGGTGCTGTGCGTCCGGAAGCCTTCAAACTCGTGCGCCTCCTGAGCCTTAGCCATCACGTCGTTGACCAGGTCGATGATGGCGGGGGCATTGCGCCGCGTATGGTCACAGCTCAGCAAATCACCCCTCAGGCCATCGGCGACAAAACGCTGCGCGGCCTTGAAGACCTGGGGCTCCGCACGGCGGAAGCGGTAGATGCTTTGCTTGGGATCACCCACCAGGAAAACGCTGGGCGCGTTGCCGGCACCGGTGTAGCTGGACAACCACGCGCTCAGCGCCTGCCATTGCAGCGGGTTGGTGTCCTGAAACTCGTCGATCAGCAGATGGCGCACCCGCGCATCCAGCCGCTCCTGCACCCAGCCGCTGAGCACCTCGTCCGACATCAACGCCAGTGCGGAGCGCTCCAGGTCGCCCATGTCGATCCAGCCGCGCTCGCGCTTGAGCTGGGCGTATTCCACAACCAGCAGGCGGGTCAGCCGTGCCATGCGCTGCTGGTGCAGCCAGGCCTCATGCTGTGCCTGGGCCTGGGTGATTTCGATCAGACAGTCCTGCGCCTGGCGTACGGTTTCAATGCCCGCCAGTTTGTCGCTGAGCTTGCGCGGTGTCCCCTTTTGCGTGAGCAGGGCTTCGTGCGCGCCAGACAGGTCGCCCGCGGTGACGGCTTGCTCCAGCGCGGTGGCCGCCTCCAAGCAGCTCTTGAGTGTGGATGCACCCAGCAGCCGGGCGGCGTCCAGCAGCAGGCTGCGTACGCGTGCGCTGTGCAACAAGGCCGCAGGTGAAGGCACACCGGCAAAGTGCGGGAACTGCTGCGTAAAGTGCAGCACCGAGGCATCCACGATGCCATGTTCATCGGCCAGCGCAAATTCCACGCGCTTGTTCAGCGCGGCCTCCAGCGCCTTTTGCGTCTGGTGGCGGCCGTGGGTCGCTACCGCGTCGAGGTAATCCTGTCGCGCTTCGGGTTCGGCCGCCACGCCGGCCTGGAAGCGCGGCCAGACCAGGGCTACGGCCTTGGCGTCGTTTTCCAGCAGCTCGTACTGGGTAGGCAGGCCCAAATCAGCCAGGGCCTGCAGCGGCGCACTGCGCAACAAGGCGGCGAACCAGCTGTGGAAGGTGCGGATCTGCACTGGCCGGCCGGCCGTCAACAACGCTGCGTGCAGGCCGCGCAGGGTTTGCAGCTGCGCCGTAGTGGGCTCCTGCGTCAAGCCGCGGTGAATCAACTCCTGACGCAGCTCGGCGTCGGTCTGGCGCGCAAAGTGCAACAGCCATTCCTGCAAGCGTTGGCGCATTTCGCCAGCCGCTTTTTTGGTGAAGGTGATGGCCAGGATCTCGTGCGGCGCGCTGCCTTCCAGCAGGGCTCGCACGATTCGAGACACCAGCATCCAAGTCTTGCCCGCACCGGCGCAGGCCTCGACCGCAACACTGCGGCGCGGGTCACAGGCGATGGCGTAAAAGCGGGTGCGTTCGACGCTCGCGCCGTTGTGCTCAAAAGCAGCTAGAAGCCTGGGTGGCAGAGCGTTCTGCGCAGGTAAAGGAGGAGCCCGCGAAGCGGGCGGGGGACACGGAGCAGAACGCTCTGCCACCCAGGCTTCTGGCGGGGGTAGCGCGGAATCGTCGTTCCCGGTTGTCATGTGATTTTCCAAAAATCTTTACGGCACAGGCCACGGGCCTGGCAGAAATCGCAGGTTGCACCGTCGCCCAGCGCAGGCAAGGTGGCCCCTTGCGCAATGCGCTCCATGTCCAGCAAGATGCCGCTGATCAGTGCATCCCGCGCCTCTACGACGTCTGGCTGAGCATAGGATTTGGTGCCGTCTTTCTCGCCCACATTCACGTAGGCAGCCTGCAAGGTGTCGTGCCGCAACAAGGCGGCGTAGAAGGCGAGTTGCGTATCTTCCAGCGGGTCCTTGGTGCGGGTTGCGGTCTTGGCGCCGGCTTCGGTTTTGTAGTCCAGCACCAGCACGGAACCATCGGCCATGTGGTCAATACGGTCTATGCGTCCCAGCAATTTGACCGGCCCTACGCGCTGAGTCTCCGCAACCTCTGCGCGGTTGAAGGTGGCGCCGCTGGCCTCATGGCGGACCAGCCAGCGCAAATAGCCGTCTCGCACCGCGGGCCAAGCAGCAGCAAAAGGCAGGAATTCCCCTTCGCCCAGACCCATGGACTCAGTGGTTGCCACACTGGCGTCTTCCAGCAGTTGCAGCTTCACCGCGGCATCGGGGTGGTTGTGCGGGGCCAGAGCTTCGTGGAAGCGCTTCAGCACCTCGTGCAGCCACAGGCCGAAATCTCGTTTGTCCACGCTGGAATCCAACTCATCCACTGATTGCAGGCCCAGTTGGCGCATCGCAAAGAACCGGTAGGGGCAATTGCGCAAATCTTCGTACGCACTGGCGGACAAATGGGCCACTGGCACCAACTGCCCCACGGGTAGTGGCGGCAGAACGGGTGCAGGCGCTACATCCCGATCCAGCCGTGGGTCTTCGGCCAGCGGTGGGTTGTCTCTGGCCAATTGCACCTGTTGCACCAACACGCTGGGGAGCAAAGTCTCGCCCGTGTCATCACTGCAGCGCCACAGCACATCGCAAAACGGGGTTTGAAGCGCATGCTGCCAGGCGGCCAGCGCAACGGCTTGCAGGTCATCGCGCGACGGCAGCCCCAGGGCCGCACGCTGGGCGGCGGTCCAGCCACCGGGGGGCTCGGGTGACGGATTCAGACGTACCTCATCGCAGCCGGCCAGCACCACGGCAGCAAACGGGCGACCCAGCATCTGGCTCATCGGCAGGATGACCAGTTGTTCGTGCAACGGGTACGGAGGCTGAAAGCTGGCGCCCTCCAACGCCTGGTTGACCCAGTGTGTGAATTCCGCCAAGTCCATGCGCCGCGCCGACCACAACGCCTGCTGCGATAGGGCATCCCAGGCTTGCAGCGCAGGCCCGGCCAGCCGCAAGGCTGCCAGCACCTTGGCGCCCGCTTCGTCCGCGTTCAGGTAATCCCACAAGCCGCTGCCTTGCAATGCCGCGCGCAAGGCGGGCAACCAGCCGGTCAGTGTGCGGCTGCCTTGCAGGCTATCGCGTATGGCGTTGGCCGCGGTGTGGCATTGCAGGCAGGACGAGCACTTTTGTACGGTGGGGCCGTGGGCCACACGGCGCCAGTCGCTGGTCTGGTCGCGCCGGATGGCGGTTTCCAGCTCTGCCACCTCCGTCGCAAAAACGGGTGATCCCTTGAGCCAACCCAACACGGCATCGCTGGATGCATTCCAGACTGACGCTTTTAGCAATGCCATCACCCGCGCGCCAGCGTGGCTGGTCGAGAGCTTCCAGCCGTTCTCATCGCGTATCTGCACATCCACACTCTCCAACATCGAGCGCACCCGTCGTGTCAACGCGCGGTCTGACGACACCAGAGCCAGCGGGTAACGCCCGGCGGCAATGTTGGCAATGGCGCAGGCTGCGGTGCGCTGCGCTTCGTCTTCGGCATCGCGGCAGGCGTGCCAGGTGATGGCGCCGCCGCTGACTCCTAGCCCTAACGGGGATGCGGGGTTGAGCGCCAAAGCCAGGCTGGCCATGCGATCACCCCAAAACTGTTGCAAAGCGGGCAACAGGGGGTCCGCAGCCAAGCCCTGCACCACCAGCAAA
Source organism: Rhodoferax sp. (assembly GCF_025356155.1). Lineage (GTDB taxonomy): Bacteria > Pseudomonadota > Gammaproteobacteria > Burkholderiales > Burkholderiaceae_C > Allorhodoferax. The sequence goes on from NZ_JANXUQ010000287.1 coordinate 6,277, forward strand.
CAATCCACACCAGCCTGCACGCCAACATCGAACAGGAGATCGCTGACATAGGCGGATTGAGCCGCCCACTCCACGGCGATACCTGCCACTGCAGCTTCCATGGCCAAGGCCGGCGACTCCATGCCCAGCACGGCGGCCTGGCGGGCCGCCTGCGCCCAGTCGGCCCGCTCACCGGGTGAGCTGGCCGCCGCCAACGGACCTAACTGGTGGGCGGCCTGCACCAACAGGCCTGCCAGCGCATCCTGTTGTGCGCCCAGCCCGGCTCCGCGCAGCAACGCGGAGGCCGTCAACGTGTCTTGCGCCATGTCAAAGGCAATGTCGGTGGCGCCCGGCTTGGGCCAGCCCATGTTGGTGCTCCAGTTTTGCGTGGTCTCGAATTGCGGCGCAAAGCCATCGGGGAACTGCTGCGCCCACAGCCGCGCAGCAAGCGGCCGCAGTTGGGCGTAGGGCAGCAGGACCAAGGTGCGGGCCGGGTGCGCGCTGCGTTGCTGCATCTGGGCATAGACGCGCGCAAGCAATCCCAGGACCGCATGGGTCCACAGCTGCAGGGCTGGATGCGTCCCCGCCAAGCTGGGAGCTGGGGGCATCAGTGCAACAATTTTCGCTATGCTGGTCATAGGGAGTGCGGGCTCGGAAAGGACTTGCTTTCTGTCACAATGGCCGCCACTTTAGACGTATCCCAAAATCCAAAAGGAACCTCCATGGCCAGCGACCTGATCAAACACGTAACCGACGCCACCTTTGAATCCGATGTGCTGCAGTCGGCACAGCCGATTCTGGTGGACTATTGGGCCGAATGGTGCGGTCCTTGCAAAATGATTGCCCCGATTCTGGACGAAGTCTCTGCCACCTACGCGGGCAAGCTCAATATTGCCAAGATGAACGTGGACGAGAACCGCGAAATCCCCGCAAAGTTCGGCATCCGTGGCATCCCCACCCTGATGCTGTTCAAGGATGGCCAACTGGCCGCTACCAAGGTTGGCGCCTTGAGCAAGGCCCAGTTGGTTGCTTTTATTGACCAGCAACTGGCCTGATTTTCCCGTCGCCCTCCCCTGGCAATTTGCCGCCGGGCCGCCCCAAGGCAAATTAGCCCCCAAGGGGGGCAGCGACCCGCAAAGCGGCGGAGCGTGGGGGCGGGCATTTTTCCTGTCATAATCCAAAGCGCTTACCAGCAACCCACAAGGGCTGGTCCCGCTTCCCGGGCTAAGAACACCGAGGCCAAGTGACAGGTCTTGCCTCATCCCCCTCCCCTGAATTTCTTCTCTCTCAATATTCCGAACCTTCGGTCATTTCCCCTACGGGACACAATCCATGCACTTAAACGAACTCAAGGCACTGCACGTGTCGGAAGTCCTCAAGCAAGCCGAAGAGCTTGAGATCGAAAACACCGGCCGCATGCGCAAGCAGGAGCTGATGTTCGCAATCATCAAGAAGCGCGCCCGTACCGGCGAGCAGATCATTGCGGATGGCGTGCTGGAAATTTTGCCCGACGGTTTTGGTTTCTTGCGCAGCCCGGACACCAGCTACACGGCCAGCACGGACGATATCTACATCAGCCCCAGCCAGGTGCGCCGTTTCAATCTGCACACCGGCGACATGATCGAAGGCGAAGTGCGCACCCCGAAAGACGGCGAGCGCTACTTTGCGCTGAACAAGCTGGACAAGGTCAACGGCGGTGGGCCGGAAGAGAACAAACACAAGGTGATGTTCGAAAACTTGACACCGCTGTTCCCCAAGGTGCAGATGCGCCTGGAGCAGGACATCAAGGGCGAAGAAAACATCACCGGCCGCGTTATCGACATCATTGCGCCCATTGGCAAAGGCCAGCGCGCGCTGATCGTTGCCCAGCCCAAGAGCGGCAAGACGGTGATGATGCAGCACATTGCGCACGCCATATCGGCCAATTACCCCGACAGCTACCTGATGGTGCTGCTGATCGACGAGCGCCCCGAAGAAGTGACCGAAATGCAGCGCACCGTCAAGGGTGAGGTGATTGCCTCCACTTTTGACGAGCCCGCTGCCCGCCACGTGCACGTGGCCGAAATGGTGATCGAGCGCGCCAAGCGTTTGGTCGAACTGAAAAAAGACGTGGTCATTCTGCTGGACTCGATCACCCGTCTGGCCCGGGCTTACAACAATGTCGTGCCCTCGTCGGGCAAGGTCTTGACTGGCGGTGTGGACTCCAACGCCCTGCAGCGCCCCAAGCGTTTCCTGGGTGCGGCCCGCAATGTCGAAGAAGGCGGTTCCCTGACCATCATCGCCACGGCCCTGGTCGACACCGGCAGCCGCATGGACGAAGTGATCTTTGAAGAGTTCAAGGGTACGGGCAACTCCGAAATCCATTTGGACCGCCGCCTGTATGAAAAGCGTGTGTTCCCGTCCATCCAGCTCAACCGCAGCGGTACCCGCCGCGAAGAATTGCTGTTGCAGCCCGAAATCCTGCAAAAAACCCGCATCCTTCGCCAGTTCTTGTACAACATGGACGAGGTGGAAGCCATGGAGATGGTGCTCAAGCAAATGAAGGCCACCAAGACCAATGGCGAGTTCTTCGACATGATGCGTAGAGGCGGATAGCCGTCTGGGTTATAATCTAGGGTTTACGCGAAAAGTACGCTGAAGCATTTCAATGCGCAATGGGTTTGCGCATGGCCAGCGCGGCTCTTGCGACTGATGGAGAAGAGTATGAAAGAAGGCATTCACCCCAATTACCGTGAAGTGTGTTTCATGGACATGTCGAACAACTTCAAGTTTGTGACACGTTCTTGCGCCAACACCAAGGAAATGATCGATATGGAAGACGGCCGCAAGTTGCCTCTGTATAAGCTGGACACAACCAGCGAATCGCACCCTTTCTACACCGGTACACAAAAATCCGTGGACAACATGGGTGGCCGCGTGGAGCGCTTCCGCAACCGTTTCGGCAAAACAGCCACTACTGCCGCTCCAGCGGTTACACCTGCCAAGTAACTCGATTTCAGGTTTTGGCCTGAACCGTCACAAGAAAGCAGCCCGGACTTCCGTGCTGCTTTTTTTATTGCATTTGATGAATCTGTGAACCATCCCAATCCCGCCATCGTCACCCAGGCAGGCGCAAGACGCTTGCCGCGCTGGGCCTTGCTATTGCTGTGCTTTGCCTATGCCCTGCCGGGCTTCCTGGGCCGCGACGCCTGGAAAAGCGAAGACATGGCGGCCTTGGGCTTTATGGCTGAATTGGTGCAGGGCACTTCTGATTGGCTGGCACCCACCCTGATCGGTATCCCTGCGGACAACCCCGCCGTTTTGCCTTACTGGCTGGGGGCGTGGGCCATACAACTGGCTCCAAGCTGGGCCAGTGCAGATTTTGTGGTGCGCATCCCCTTTGTGCTCCTGCTGGGTATGGCTATGGTCGCCACTTGGTATGGCACGTATTACCTGGCGCGCAATCCATTGGCCCAGCCCGTGCCCTTTGCCTTCGGAGGTGAGGCGCTGCCGGGGGACTATGCGCGTGCCATGGCAGACGGCGGGTTGCTAGCGTTTATCGCCTGCCTCGGGCTCCCGCAACTCGCGCATGAAACAACGCCCGCTTTAGCACAGCTTGGGTTTACAGCGTTATTTTTCTATGCCATGGGCGCACTGCCCTACCGCAGACGTGGCCCTGCCGTTGCTGCGACACTGGGGCTGATCGGGCTTTCACTTTCGGGCGCCCCAACCCTTGCTATTTTGTTCGGTCTGGGAAGCGCCGCGCTGCACTATGTGGACCGCGCTGAGGAGATTCCCGACACGACCCGTAACCGTCGCTTGGCCAAGGAAAGCATCGCCATAGCAGCGACCACGCTCATCAGTGCCGCTCTGGCCATGGCTTTGGGCCTGTTGCGTTGGAAGCTGGAATTGCCCCACCCACTGTGGACAGACTGGTACGGTTATGTGCAATTGCTGGTGTGGTTTACCTGGCCTGCTTGGCCCTTGACCCTGTGGACCCTGTGGCGCTGGCGGTACCAGCTGTTCAACCGCCGCGTCAGCCGACATGTTGCATTGCCGGCCTGGTTTGTTGGCGTGTGCGTGGTGGCCACGTTGACCACAGGATCATCTGACCGCACCTTGTTGCTGGCGCTGCCGGCACTGGCCACGCTGGCGGCTTTTGCACTGCCGACGCTCAAACGCCAGGTTTCAGCCTTGATTGACTGGTTCACTCTGCTATTCTTTTCTGGCTGGGCCTTCACGATTTGGGTGGTCTGGATCGCAATGCAAACCGGTGTACCAGCACAACCCGTGGCCAATGTCGCCCGCTTGGTCCCAGGCTTTAAGGCCAGCTTCTCTTTGTTCTCCTTTGCCATCGCAGCCATCGCCACGATAGCCTGGGCCTGGTTGGTGAAATGGCGCGTGGGACGCCACCGTGCGGCTATCTGGAAAAGCCTGGTCTTGCCGGCCGGAGGCGCAGCGTTGTGCTGGTTATTGTTTATGACAATATTGCTGCCCCCGCTGAACTACGCCCAAAGCTATACGGTATTGGTTCAGAGAACCCGGTCGCAATTGACTGCGCCCGGATGCGTAGAGACACTGGGGCTTGGGCAAGGTCAAATTGCCGCATTCCAGTTTTACGGTGGCCTGCACCTCGTGCCCATGCAGGTCGGCACAAGCTGCCCCTGGCTCCTGGTCGAGCCTTTACCAGACCAGACAGCCCCAACCAACAACATCGACGCCGCGGTGTGGACGCAACAGACCTTGATTCAGCATCCCGCCAACCGAGGTGAGTCCGTTCTGCTGTTTAAACGACAAGCACCTGCAATCAATGAATATTCGACACTTCCAGCGCAGAGCGAACCCGCTGCGGCGGAAACGTCAGAGAAAAAGTAGAGCCTTTGCCGGGAAAGCTGTCAATAGACAGCTCCGCTCCATGGCGCTGTGCCACATGCTTGACGATGGCCAAGCCCAAACCGGTCCCACCAGTTTCGCGCGAGCGGCTACGGTCCACCCGGTAAAAGCGCTCCGTTAACCGTGGAATGTGCTCTTGCGCAATGCCGGGGCCTTGGTCCTTGACATAAAACACCACCCCGCCTTCTGGCAACGATTTGAGACCCACGTCGATGCGACGCTGGGCAGGTGTGTAACGGATCGCATTGCCAATCAGATTGGACATGGCACTGTGCAACTCCAGCGCAGAGCCCGCAATCTCACATCCCGGAGCATGCTCAAACCGCAAATCGTGCGACTGCGCCCACAACAAATGCGAGAGATCGCGTGCATCTTGTTCACACTGTTGCATCAACACATCTCCCGAGACCCATTCATGCGCCGAAGGCAAGGGGCTGCCTTCCAATCGCGACAGCGTCAGCAAATCGCTCACCAGCGTTTGCATACGTGTGGCCTGCTGCGACATCAATCCCAGGTAGCGCTGGCGCTCTTGGTCATTCAGTGGAAGGGTTTGTAAGGTCTCCACAAATCCGGCTAACACCGTCAAGGGTGTGCGAATTTCGTGCGAAACATTGGCAACAAAATCACGTCGCATTGCCTCTGCTTGTTCAACTACGGTGATGTCACGCGACAGCAGCAACATGCGTCCGTCGCCGTAAAAATGCAAATTAACTGACAAGGTAACGGGTTTGGAACTGCTGTTCTCCCGCCCAGGCATCGTGACGCCCTGCAAGAAGTTGCGCGCAGACATATACGCCGCAAAACCCGGATCGCGCACCAGATTACCGAAATGTTGTAACAGATCACGCCGCGCATCAAAGCCAAAATGGTCTGCCGCCGTCTGGTTAAACCATTCAATGCGCGCCTGAGAATCCAGCAACACAACGCCACTGGGCGATGCCTGCAAAGCGGCCAGGAAGTCTTTCAACCGGCTCTCGCTCTCGACGGTTAGTCGACTGCTATCCCGTAGCATGCGGCGTATGCGGTTGTAGGCCTCACCCCACAACCCATTGCCGATCGCCAGGTCGTTGGTAGCGCCCCCGCGCAACCAACGCAACAACCGCACACCACGCAAACTATCCAATACAAACCACAAGTAACTGCCGACCAAAGTCATCGCCAGAATCAGTAGCCATTCGTCACCTTTGGGCGCAGCCCACCATCCGATACAAGCTGCGCCAAGTTGGCACAGCACCAGTGAAAGAAGCCGCCAGTACATGCAATTTTGGAAAATGCAGCGACTAAGGAGTACCGGATTTTTCTGCGACGGTTGTCGCAGGCGCAGGCGTGGCGGTGAGGCGGTAACCCGCACCCCGCACCGTCTCGACCATGACACCTGCAGCAGTCAACGCTTCGCGCAGACGCTTGACGTGTACGTCCACCGTGCGCTCTTCGATGTAGACGTGGTCGCCCCAAACCTTGTCCAGCAACTGGGCACGGCTGTGCACGCGCTCGGCATGGCCCATCAGGTAATGCAGTAGTTTGAATTCGGTGGGGCCTAGTTTCAGGGGCTTATCTTCAAATGACACACGGTGCGTGGCCGGGTCCAGCACTAGGGCACCAATGGTTAGCACTTCACCCGCCTGCTCTGGCGTGCGACGGCGCAACACAGCACGTATGCGTGCCAGCAGTTCCTTCGTCGAAAACGGCTTCGCAATGTAATCGTCAGCACCCGCATCCAGGCCAGCCACACGATCCGCCTCGTCGCCGCGGGCGGTCAGCATGATCAGCGGGACCGACTGGGTACGCGGATCGGCGCGCCAGCGTTTGGCCAGCACCAGACCGCTTTCGCCAGGCAACATCCAGTCCAGCAAGATCAAGTCAGGCAAACCTGCATCCAGATCCCGCTGGGCGGTGACGCTGTCGCTGGCCCAGATGGGGCGAAATCCGTTGTGCCGCAGGTTGACGGCAATCAGCTCCGCAATGGCGGATTCGTCCTCCACGACCAAGACAGAGGGCATGTTTCTCATCGGACCACCGATTCGATTTTTTCCATCGTGGTGTGACGCACATCTTCGCCTTTGACCACATAGATGATGAACTCGGCAATGTTCTTAGAGTGGTCACCAATACGCTCGATGGCCTTGGCCAGGAACAGCAGATCCAGACTGGGCGAGATCATGCGAGGGTCTTCCATCATGTAGGTGATGAGTTTGCGCACAAAACCGTCAAACTCCGCGTCGATCAGGTCGTCCTCTTTCAGGATCGCCACTGCGGCATTGATGTCCAATCGCGCAAAAGCATCAAGTGCCTTGTTCAGCAAACCCGAGGCCAGGTCGGCGGCCACACGCAGCTCCAGCGACGGAAGCGCGCGGGGCGATCCACTCTGGATGATGGAGCGCACCATGCGGGCAATCTTCTCTGCTTCGTCACCAACCCGCTCCAGATTCGCAGTCGTCTTGGAAATGGCGATCAGCAAGCGCAGGTCGCGTGCCGTGGGCTGGCGCCGTGCAATGATGGACGAGAGATCGCGGTCGATCTCGATTTCCATTGCATTCACACGTGCCTCGTTGGCCGACACTTCGTCGGCCACCTCGACGCTGAACTGCGACAGCGCATAAATAGCCCGGCGGATTTGCGACTCCACCAAACCACCCAGCTCCATGACCTGCGAGGAAACCGAGGTCAACTCGCTGTCGAATTGCGTTGATAAGTGTTTGTCTGCCATAAATATCTTTCTATTTCGTTCACAACATCTTCGGGCACTGCACCGCGACCACCATCAACCAAAGCGGCCCGTGATGTAGTCTTCTGTCTCTTTGCGCGTGGGCTTGAAAAACATCTGCTCCGTAGCGCCAAACTCCATCAGGTCGCCCAAATACATATAGGCCGTGTAATCGCTGCAGCGCGCAGCCTGCTGCATGTTGTGGGTGACGATAACCACGGTGTAGTCGCTCTTCAGTTCCACAATCAATTCCTCGACCTTGGCCGTCGAAATAGGGTCCAGCGCCGAGCAAGGCTCATCCAGCAACAACACCTCTGGCTTGATGGCGATACCCCGCGCAATGCACAGGCGTTGCTGCTGTCCGCCAGACAAACTGGAGCCGCTTTGGTGCAGCTTGTCTTTCACTTCCGTCCACAAAGCCGACTTGCGCAAAGCCCACTCGACACGTTCTTCCATGTCGCTGGTGTTCAACGATTCAAACAACTTCACGCCAAAGGCAATATTGTCGAATATAGACATCGGAAACGGCGTTGGCTTTTGGAACACCATGCCGACCTTGGCGCGCAACAGTGCAACGTCTTCCTTGCTGGTCAGCAGGTTCTCGCCGTCCAGAATGATCTGGCCTTCGGCGCGCTGCTCGGGGTAGAGCTCAAACATACGGTTAAACACACGCAACAAGGTGGACTTGCCGCAGCCCGACGGGCCGATGAAAGCGGTAACCTTGTTCTCCGGGATTTCCAGGTTGATGCCCTTGAGTGCGTGGAACTTGCCGTAATAGAAATTCAAATCCTTGACGGCAATCTTGGTCTTTGCTGGTGCGGTAGGGGTATTGAGCATGAGTAGTATTTCAAGTAAGTTGCTGCAACAGTTATCAGATCTTGGTGCGGGTCAAGATCCGCGCAAGGACGTTCAGACCCAGCACCGCTGCGGTAATGATGAAGACGCCAGCCCAAGCCAGCTTCTGCCAGTTTTCGTAAGGGCTCATCGCGAACTTGAAGATGGTTACCGGAAGGCTGGCCATCGGTTCACTCAAGCTGCTGGTCCAGAACTGGTTGCTCAGGGCAGTAAACAGCAAGGGAGCCGTCTCACCCGCAATACGGGCAACCGCCAACAGCACGCCAGTGATAACGCCGGTTCTGGCAGCCTTGAGCGTGATGCTCAAAATGACTTTCCATTTCGGCGCACCCAACGCATAGGCCGCTTCACGGAGACCGGGCGGCACCAACTGCAGCATATTTTCAGTGGTGCGGATCACTACAGGAATGACCAACAAAGACAGAGCCAATACGCCGGCATAACCCGAGAATGACTTGAAGCGCGACACCACCACTGCGTAAACAAACAGGCCGATGACGATGGATGGAGCCGACAAAAGGATGTCGTTGACAAAGCGCGTGATGGATGCCAGCCAGCTCTTGGAGTCGAACTCCGCAAGATAGATGCCCGCCATCACGCCAATTGGCGTTCCCAATCCGGTTGCCAGGGCCACCATGACAAACGAGCCATAGATCGCATTGGCCAAGCCCCCTTCGTCGTTCGGTGGCGGGGTCATTTGCGTGAATGTGGCAACCGCCATGCCGCCTATCCCTAAGCGAATGGTTTCCCACAAAATCCAGAACAACCAAACCAGGCCAAACGCCATGGCGCCCAGCGCCAAGCCAGTTGCCAATTGGTTAACCCGTTTGCGGCGTGCAAACTTGGCGACTTTGAGTTCGTGTGCAGTCGCGATCATGTCTTCGCTCCTTCGTTCTTGCGCAGTTGCGACAGCAGTAGTTTGGACAGCGACAGGATCACGAAAGTGATGAAAAACAGAACTAGACCCAGGTACATCAACGATGCTTGGTGCAGGCCCTCACCCGCCTCCGCAAACTCGTTAGCCAATGCAGATGTGATACTGTTGGCCGCCTGGAACAGGCTCAACGAATCCAGTTGGTTGAAATTGCCAATCACAAAAGTCACGGCCATGGTCTCACCAATTGCCCGGCCCAGACCCAGCATGATGCCGCCTATCACGCCCGTCTTGGTGTAAGGCAGCACGACCTTCGACACCACTTCCCAAGTCGTAGCGCCCAGCCCATAAGCGGACTCTTTCAACAAGGCGGGTGTCACTTCAAACACATCGCGCATCACAGCGGCGATGAAGGGGATGATCATGATGGCCAGAATAATGCCTGCTGACAAGATGCCGATACCGACCGGCGGACCGGATACAAACGCACCCAGGTAGGGCACACCCGAGAATGCGGCCTGCATGGGCTGTTGCACATACGTCGCCAGCACGGGACCGAATACCAGTAAACCCCACATCCCGTAAACAATGGATGGCACGGCCGCCAGCAATTCGATTGCTGTACCCAGTGGCCGCTTCAGCCACGCGGGGGACAACTCGGTGAGGAACAGGGCGATACCAAAGCTGACCGGTACCGCGATCAACAGCGCGATGAACGAGGTAGCCAGCGTGCCATAAATCATGACCAAGCCGCCAAACTCTTCCTTGACGGGGTCCCACGTGGTGCTGGTCAAGAAGCCCAGACCATATTTATGGATCGCGGGCCACGCACTGATGGTCAGCGAGGCCAGGATCGCAACCAGCATGCCCAAGGTAACGAAGGCTGCGCCCTTGGCCAGCCAGCTAAAGACAAGATCAGCCCAGGGACCCGATCGGGCACGTTTGACAGGAGGAGGTTGGGTCATTGATCGGCTCGGCTGAGTTGCAGAGGGACTGGAGGAAAAATCGCTGTGTGCAAGTGTAGATGACATGGTAGTTTTACCTGGCAGATCCCTTCTGAGCCTAAAGCTATGTCGGTTTACTTGAACGCCACTGGTTTGCCAGCACCGTCTTTGATTTCACCCCAGGACTTTTCAATCGCAGCAATGACGGGCTTGGGCATGGGCACATAGTCCAGGTCGGCAGCAATCTTGTCACCGTTTTTATAGGCCCAGCTAAAGAACTTCAACACTTCGGTTGCGTTGGCAGGCTTGTCTTGCTTGGTGTGCATCAAGATGAAGGTTGCACCCGAGATAGGCCATGCATCTTTGCCAGGCTGGTTGGTCAGAATCTGGTAGAAGGTCTTGGCCCAATCTGCACCGGCAGCCGCAGCTTTGAAGGTGTCGTCCTCAGGCTTCACAAAGTTGCCCGCCGAGTTTTGCACCAAGGCGTAGGTCATCTTGTTTTGTTTGACGTAAGAGTACTCAACGTAACCCAGAGAATTGGGCAAGCGAGATACAAATGCGGCCACGCCTTCATTGCCCTTGCCACCTGCGCCCACAGGCCAGTTCACGGCTGTACCCTCGCCCACTTTGGACTTCCACTCGGCATTGACCTTGCTCAGGTAGTTGGTGAAGATAAAAGTAGTGCCCGAGCCGTCCGCACGGCGAACCTGCGCGATGGCTGCGTCTGGCAATGCAAGGCTCGGGTTCAAGGCTTTGATCGCAGGATCATTCCAGCGAGAAATCTTACCCAGGAAGATGTCGCCTAGCAACTGGCCGGTCAGCTTGAGCTGGCCGGGCTCAATGCCCTTGACGTTCAGTACGGGCACCACACCACCCATGACGGTGGGGAATTGCATCTGGCCTTTGGTCTTCAGCACTTCGTCGGTCTGGGGCATGTCGGATGCACCAAAATCGACTGTCTTGGAGTCAATTTGCTTGATACCGCCGCCGGAACCGATGGATTGGTAGTTGACCTTGACGCCGGTTGCCTTGTTGTAGTCAGAAGCCCACTTGGAGTAGATGGGCGCTGGGAATGTGGCGCCGGCACCGGTAATTTCCTGAGCACCAACCACACCGGAAAAACCCAGTGAGGCGGCTACGGCCAAAGACAGAAGCGGCAATTTGGAAGCGATTCGCATGAGTAACCCTTATTCGGTTGATTGAGGAATGACCTGACTTTAAGAAGTTTTTATGACAAGTTTGTGACAAATCAGAGGTCTCGAGCACACCACCCAACTCTCCGATCGCAGCCAAGTTGTCGCCAAAGCTTCAAGAATTTGTCACATTGTTGTCACAAGACATTCCTACGCTACACCGTTTTCAACCAACAAACCCGCACCATGCAACACACCACCAACGCCTTTGCAATCCTCCGCCGCACCGCCATGATGGCTGCCATTACGCTGGCAATGGCCGGTTGCGCCACCACTTCCAAACCCCTCAATCTGGCAGACAGCATTGCCAGCAATCCGTCGCTGAGCACCTTCAACACCCTGGTCGCCCAAGGAGGCCTGTCCGAGACGCTGAAGTCCGGCGGTCCTTACACCGTGTTCGCCCCCACCAATGACGCGTTCAAGACGGTTCCCGCTGCCACCATGGCCGACCTCAGCAAGCATCCCGAAAAACTGAAGGATGTACTGAACTACCACATCACATCGGGCAAGCTGATGGCTGCCGACATCAAAAACAGCGACGCCAAGACCCTCAACGGCGCAAACGTAGCCCTGTCCAAGGCCGGTGACTTCGTAACAGTCGAAAACGCCGCCGTGGTTGTGGCCAATCTGGGCGCGACCAATGGCGTGGTCCACACCATCGACACCGTGCTGATGCCTCCCAAGAAGTAAGTCTTCTCTCCGAGTGGCCTTACCGCCACAAGTCGTTACATCAAATACCCCGCTAGCCCTCGTGGAAGCTGATTTAGCAGCTATCACTTTAGTAGCGTGGTGGGCGCTCGTCCGCCACCTTCGCCTTTCTTTCGGCACAGGAGCACCAAACACCATGAACTCCCCACACAACCCCAGCCGCCGAAGCGTTGTGCGCACGCTAGCGGGCCTTTCGCTCGTATGTGCAGCGCCAGTTTGGGCGCAGCCGTCCAAGGCTCCGCGTGTCCCTACGGTCGCCCAAATTGTCGATACCTCGACCAGCCAGATCGACGTGTCCAAGGACTTTTTGGTCGGCTCCCGCGCCGCTTGGCAAGAAATCAACAGCCGCGGTGGCCTACAGGGTACGCCCGTCAAACACTTGGTGCTGGAAGTTGATGGCTCGGCCGCCAGCCTGCGCTCGGCCGTGGAGTTGCTCAAGAATGAGGCCCATTGCGTTGCACTGTTTGGCACCGCTGGCGACCGGGCCGCATCCCAATTGGTAGGCATTCTGGGCAGGGAGCTGCCCGAACTCGCGCACGTGGCGCCCTGGCTGCAAAACGTTGAAGCCGTTGCATCGTCCAGCACCTTCACCATCTTCGCGTCGCGCCAGGAGCAGATTGCGCACGCCATCAAGTCTTTGTCGGTAATGGGAATTTCTCAGGTGGGTGCCGTCTACGGCTCTGCGGCGGAGCACACGGCCTACAAGGCCGATCTGCAGCAAGTGGCCAAGGCACTCAAACTGTCGATCGTCTCCTACACCACGCCCGGCGATTTACGGGATCTGGCGCAGTCGCTGCATGCTGACAGCCCGCGCGTGCTGCTCTTTGTGGGTGGCACCCCCGAGCTGGTCCGGTTTTCGCAAGGCGTGGAGAAGCAGGAAGTGCAACGCTACATCATTGCCATGTCGGATGTGAACCTGCAAAGCATCCAGCAAATGGGCATGTCGCGTTTCACACCCATGATCGCCACCCAGGTAGTGCCAATGGTGAACTCAAGCCTGCCCATCGTCAGGGCCTACCGGGCTGCGCTGGGCAAATTCTTCGACGAGCCGCCAACACCGCTGAGCCTGGCTGGCTACATGTCGGCACGTTATACGCACGAGGTCTTGCAAGGCATGGACGGCACTATCAATCGCGCCAACGCCTTACAGGCTTTTGCGCGCCGCAGCGCGGTAGACCTGGGTGGCTTTCGCATCGCCCCAGACGCCCGCAGCCGCGGCACGGCCTACGTCACGCAAAGCATGATCGCAGCCGACGGTCGCCTGATCGGTTAAGACGCCTCTTGAATGGCGCTGGGCTTGTGGAGCAAGGCCCGGACCCGGTGCTATGCTCTAGCGATACCTCCTTTACCGAAAAATACTGACTGATGCAAATGGGAAATCGCCTGGCCGCCGTGGATTTGGGGTCCAATAGTTTTAGACTTGAAATCGGGCGTGTAGAACACGGCGTCTTCCAGCGCACCGAATATCTGAAGGAGACCGTGCGCCAGGGTGGCGGCCTGGACGACGAACGCAAGCTGACCCCGCAGGCGATGCAAAGCGGCTGGGATTGCCTAGCCCGTTTTGGCGAGCGCTTGGCCGGCTTCAAATCCCATGAAGTGCGGGCCGTCGCTACCCAGACACTGCGCGAAGCCCGCAACCGCGATGAATTTTTGCAGCGCGCCAACACCATACTGGGCTTCCCCATCAATGTGATCTCTGGCCGCGAAGAAGCGCGCCTGATCTACCAGGGTGTGGCCCAAATGCTGCCCCAGTCGGACGAACGCCGTCTCGTTATCGACATTGGCGGACGATCCACGGAGCTCATCCTCGGTCAGGGCACCACGCCGCTTGTTATGGAGTCGTTCCGTGTTGGCAGCATCGCCTGGTCCACCCGCTACTTCCCCGACGGGCAATTTTCTAAAAAATCATTCGCCACCGCCGAAATTGCGGCCAAGGCCGTGTTGGACGAAGCGCTCGACGCCTACCATCCCGACCGTTGGGAAATGGCCTATGGCTCCGCTGGCACCGTTGGCGCCATTGCCGATGTGCTGGTTGCGTCCGGCTGGCCCGCGGGCAGCGTGACGCAGGACGGGCTAGACTGGTTGCTGGACAAACTGCTGCAGGCACAAAGCGCCGACCGCCTGAAGCTGGCAGGCATGCGCGAAGACCGCAAGGCCATCATTGGCGGCGGCGTCAGCATCGTTCGCGCCATCTTCAGCCTGCTGGGTATCCATACACTGCACCAAGCGGCAGGCGGTTTGCGCCACGGACTGATTTGTGACCTGCTTGGTGCCACCCACCAAACCGACGATTTGCGTGCCAAGACGGTGCAACGCCTGTCTACCAAGTTTGGGGTGGATGGCGTGCACGGTGAACGTGTGGGCCGCGTCGCCACCCAGTTGTTTGGGCAACTGATAGGCGCGCCGGGTGCAGCAGCGCCAGCCGACGGTGACCGGCATCTGCGCAAGCTGCGTTGGGCGGCACAACTGCATGAGATTGGCAGCCACATCTCGCACAGCGATTACCATAAGCATGGCGCCTACATCCTGGACCATGCTGATGCGATGGGGTTTTCGCTGTCCGAAATGCACAGGCTCAGCCTGCTGGTGCTGGGCCACCGCGGCAAGTTGCGCAAGATCGAGACGGCGCTGGCCGATGAAGACTTGCTTGCCCAATTGATGGCATTACGCCTTGCCGTTATTTTGTGCCACGCCAGGCGTGACCCGGATATGACCGGTCTGGTGCTGGAGCGCCTGGATCCGCAGGGCGGCAACATGCGACTGCGTTGCCGCGCAGGTTGGGCAGAGGCCTTTCCCCAATCCGCCTACCTGTTGCGTGAAGAAGCACAGGCCTGGCAAAAAACGCTATGGTCATTGCAGGTGACAGGCTGTTAAATCTGGTAACACCTGCGGTACGGACCGGGCGGCGGCACGCCGCTATCATGGTCGCATGTCTGTAATGGTTTACCTGCAACGCTGGCTGGCGCAATCGGGCCGAGCGGCCCAGCGGGTCGTGTTGGAATGGCTGAATTTGTTGCATCTGGGTGCGGGCATTCTGGTGCTCGCACTGTCTCCGGCCAGCTACACAACCGCCAACCGCGTCATCCTCCTGCGCCACATGTATGTGAACACCGCGCCCATTCTTTGGGGCTTTATTCTGGTGTGCGCATTGGCAACCATGGTGCTGACGCGCATCGTCGTGATCACCGCGCACAGTTACGGGCTTTCGCAATATGCCTTGCAGCTCGTCATCCGGGTACTCGTACTGGAGTTGATCCCCCTCACCGCGGCATTGTTTGTGGCGCTGCGCTGCACCATTCCAGACGGCGCCGAATTGCTGGCCCTGCATGCCAATGGCCAATTTGGCAACTCCCCCGCTGCCAGCTCTGATGCCATGCAGCGCGAGGTGCCGCCACGGGTAGTCGCAGGCCTGTTTGCAGGCACCACGCTGGCGGCATTGAGCAGCGTGGTGGCGTTGGTAATGGCCTATTTGACTAGCTACGGCTTCACGCTGTCTGGCTTGACCAACTTCACGCGGCTGTTTGGACAGGTTTTCAGTCCCACAGTGACACTGATCTTTGTGCTGAAGATCTTGATGTTCTGCCTGACGGTATCGCTGATCCCCATGACGTCGGCCCTGGTCGGCATGCGCGACGACAAAGGCACGCGCGCCAGCACCGTGCGCACCAGCGCCGAAATGCGCGGCCTGGTTCGCATGTTCACCGTGATACTGTTGATCGAGATGGTCTCGCTGGTCGGAAATTACTACTGATTGATTGCGAATATTGCACATCCATGAACGCACCTGACCCCTCCTCCCCACCACCCGTAACCAACCTTGAATTCAAGGCCCGCCTGTTAATGATTTTTATGCTGGTGCTGGTGTGCGGCTCCATATTTTTTGTGATGTATGCCCGCGGTGCGTTTGACGCCACACAACGGCTGGTGCTGATGGCTGACGATTCTGAAGGCGTCGTCATTGGAATGGACCTTACCTTCTCGGGCTTCCCGATTGGTCGTGTGCACGGCATCGAATTGGCCGAGACCGGCAAGGTGCGCATTCTGGTGGACGTCACGCAGAAGGATGCACACTGGCTACGCACCAGTAGCGTCTTCACGCTGGTGCGCGGTGTGGTGGGTGCACCCAACATTCGCGCCTACACCGGCGTGCTGGACGACCCGGACCTGCCCGATGGCTCCGTGCGCACGGTGCTACAGGGTGATGTCAGCGCCGAGATTCCCAAAGTCATCTCCGCCACCCGTGAGCTGGTAGAAAACCTCAACACGCTCATCGGCAGCGGTGGAGCCGTCAATGCCAGTCTGACTAATCTGCAAACCATGACCGGCAAACTCAACGGCCCGGGCGGCGCACTGGGCGTGCTGTTTGGCAATGAGCAGGACGCCAGGAAGATCACCACCACGTTGGACCGAACCAACGCCTTGTTGGCCAGACTCGACGGCATGGCCGCCAAGACCGACACCCAGGTATTTGGCGACAAGGGCGTACTGCCCGAGACACGCGCCACCGTCGTACAACTCAATGCCTTGCTGGGCGATGCACGGGGGAGTCTGAAAAAGGTCGATACCGTGCTGCAAGACGCACAGGCCATCACCGCCAACGCCAAGGGCGCCACCGCAGACCTGGGTGTCTTGCGCACCGATGTGGAAACCAGCCTGCGCAAGATAGACGGCCTGGTCAATGAGATCAACCGCAAATGGCCGTTTGCCCGCAATACGGATATTCAGTTGCCATGATGAAACCTCCCGTCCCCCGCTCTTTCACTGCGACCACGTCACTCGCACTGGGCATGCTGTTGTTATCCGCTTGCTCGAACACCCCCAAGGCTGCCGACTGGCAGCTCGAAGCCAAGGGCGCCATGGACCGCTCCGTCACTGCCTACCTCGAAGGCAATACCCGCATCGAATCCGCCGAGTTGACCCGTGCTCGCACCCAGCTCTCCAGCACCGGCCGCGCAGACGCGATGGCGGGTGCAGAACTGCTGCACTGCGCAGCCCGTGTTGCAAGCCTAGTGTTTGAAGCCTGCGCAGCCTTTGAAGCCCTGCGAATAGACGCCCCCGAGACCCAACGCGCCTACGCTGACTATCTGCGCGGACAGTTAGCCCCTACCAAGGTTGCGCTGCTGCCCGCAAGCCAACAAGCCGCGGCTGGCCGAAGCGCAGACGATGGCAAACCGTTGCAGGGCATCGACGATCCATTGTCGTTATTGGTCGCGGCGGGGGTTTTGCTGGAGACCGGCAAGGCCAACCCCGCAACCATCACACAAGCGGTAGACGCGGCGTCCAGCCAGGGCTGGCGCCGCCCCCTGTTGGCATGGCTGGGTGTACAAGCCCAACGGGCTGCGCTGGCAGGTCAAACCTCGGAAGCAGAGCGGCTGCAGCGGCGCATCAAGCTGGTTCAAAACGAAACTTTGCAACCCAAGTAGCGCAAATACCAAGCGGGTCAGACGGCGCGTTCAAACAGGCCCGTCCCCGCACGTTTGGCATCGTGTTTGGCCAATGCGGCCAGATTGGCGACTTCTTCGGCCCGCGCAAAGCGGCCACCGTCAATCACTACCGCACCCACTGACACGGTGGTGAACGGAAAAAACCGCAGGAGCCCATGGCGGTCCTCCGCTTCAATGCCACCCGCAGCCTTGGCGGCTTCGTCAAACAACCCTACCGCCTGGGTGTTGAAGGCCTGCACCAAGTTCTCACTGCGGGTGCGCCAATCGGGGCTTTGGAACAGCAGCATGAAGTCATCACCACCCACATGCCCCAAAAAATCGCGCTGCGGATCACACTGCTCCATGGCCAGCCGTGCCAACAAACGGATCATCTCGTCGCCCCGCCAGTAACCGTAGTAATCGTTGAAGGGTTTGAAGTTATTCAGGTCCGCATAGCAAGCGGCAAAACGAACCTTCTTCTTAATCAGTCGGTCCATATGCTGGCTGATGGGAATATTGCCTGGCAAGAACGTCAAAGGGTTGGCGTGCCGGGCGGCTTCTATACGCGTCTCCGTCACCGAGCGCACCAGTTGGTTTCCCGTGCCCAGGCCCACATAACGACCATTTTCGGTAACGATGAACCCATCAGACAGGTAGCGCTGGTCTTCCGACGTAAGTATGCCCACCAGATCGTCCACGCTATGGTCGCGCTCAATCAAACGCGGCTGGAAATTGGCATGCGCCACACAGGGCTTGCGGCCCCATACCTCGCGGTAGTAGAGTTTGCTGTATTCGTTCATGAATTGCGCACGGTTGATCAGCGCAACGGGTTGCTCACGGTCCAAGACGGCAACGGCGTGCAAGCTTGGCCATTCTGCAAAGCAAGCTGCAAGTTCATCGTTTGATGTATCGGCACTCACCGTGGGCGCATCGATCAGTGCAATATTGCGCAGTTGTCCGTTGGGCGTGGCCCGGCTCAACTCCGGGAACACCACAATTTGCCGCTCACCGAGTACGCGTTTCGCATCGGTGCCGAGGTACTGAACGGGCTCCGGATTCGGGTGGCCCAAGAAATATCCCTGCCCATAACTGATACCCAAATCTCTAAGCACCCGAAGGTCCTCTTTGGTCTCTATGCCTTCAGCCACCAAAGACGTGTCAAAGATATCCGCAATCTGCAGCAAGGCTTGTATGGTCTTCAACTTGTCGCCATGCTGGCTGATATCTTTGGTGAAGTATTTGTCGATCTTCACGACCTCAGGTTTTAGCTGCGACCACAGGCGCAGGCTAGAGCGCCCATCACCAAAGTCGTCCAGCGCCAACGAAACGCCGGCACTGCGGACCTGCGCTACCACGTCAGCCAGCGAATCCATGTCGTCCACCCGCTCATGCTCCGTGATTTCCAGAACCAACATGCGCGACAGGATACCGAGGTCACCGATCAGTTTTAACAATGCATCGGCACCTTGGGATGTGATCAACTGCTTCAAAACCGCAGCACTGATATTGACGAACAAACGGCCCGGCACATCCATTTGCCCCCAGCTCCGCAACGTCGCGGCCAAGCAAGCGTATTCGAACGCAAAGCCCAGGCCTTCATGCGCCGCAGCACGCAACAAAGCGTCTGGCGTATGCAGAGGACTGCCCCTTGGCCCTCGGATCAAAGCTTCGTGGGCGTGGACCGTTGCGTCACCCAAGTTCACGATGGGCTGGTAGACCGGATAGAGGCTGGCTTCGTGTAAGACCTTCTGCAGAGGTCCCTGCCCCTCCATTGAAGACAGGGCTGCAACGCGCACCGTCCAACCATCGACCGACAGACCAAAGGCCGGTTTTGGTGCACGGTGGGCTGACATATCTTCAAAAAAGCCGGACGGGTGCACCATGGCATTTGCTCATATAGATGACTAACGATTTACTGTAAAACAGCACAGTGACGAACACATGACAAAAAAGTGACAATTCGGAGTCGGTAAGCGAGCAATTGACGACTTCAGAGTAACCATATAAACTGTATATACCGTTTTTTTATGAAAGAGAATCCATGACCGTTGTCGAAAAATTGGCCATTGCAGTCAAACCTGTTGTTACAAAAACCGTAGTCAAAAAAGCCGCTCCCAAGCCTGCATCCAAACCCGTTGTCAAAGCAGTTTCCAAAGCAAAGAAAGCTTCAGCACCAGCTAAACCAGCTCCAAAAAAACCAGCGACCAAAGCTGCCGCCAAGCCTGCAGCAACAGTTGCCCCGGCAAAACCACCGAAGCTGAAAAAACCCAAAATGGTCCGCGACAGCTTTACCTTCCCCAAGGCTGAGTACGCGGTGCTGGATGGTCTGAAAATGCGCGCTGCCAAACTTGGCAGCCCTGCCAAGAAAACCGAGCTATTGCGTGCAGGTATCAAAGCCATTGCGGCGATGCAAGACGCGGCATTTGTAGCCGCATTGAAGTCCGTGCCCAGCCTCAAGACAGGTCGCCCGGCCAAGGCTGAATAAACCTTCGCCGGTTACAGCACTTCCGGTGATTGCACGGTCACCACGACGGTCTGTGCGCCGGCTTCCCGTTCGCGGTATCGCAGCCACCACAGCGCACCTTTTTTGACGGCGCATTCCCTGGCGTTCAAGCCCAGCAGGCTTGCTATCGTTTGGCCCAAGGTGGGTTGATGCCCGACCACCAGCACGCAACCTTTGGCATGGGGCCACTGCACCAATTCCAGCAATTGCACACTGCTGGCCATCGGGCTCAGAGCGGGGCTGAAGCGAAATTTGCGCTCTAGAGCATGGGCTGTTTGTTCGGTACGCCGGGCCGGGCTGACCCAGATACGCGCGCTGTCTGGCAGTTGACGGTCCAACCAGGCGGCCATGCGGGCCGCCTGCTTTTCGCCACGCGGGGTGAGCACGCGGGCCATGTCATCGTCCGCGGTATCGCTCTCCACCGCTTCTGCGTGCCGCCACAAGATCAGGTCCATGCCTAGGCTCCGTCCCGAGCTTTGCCAATCTCCGCGTAACGCGCCATCAGTGCCGCTTGGGCGCCGTGCACCGGCGTCTCGCCGTCCCCTTGTTTGCGTGTGTATTTACCATCCGACCCCAGGTCCCACGCATCAACACCGTCGTGCAGATAAGCCACCAGGCATTCGTCCACGATGCGCTGGCGCTGCACGGGGTCGGTTACCGGCCAGGCCAGTTCAACCCGGCGCACCATGTTGCGATTCATCCAATCGGCACTCGATAGGTAAAGCTCTTCCGTCTCGCCTTCACGGAAATAAAACACCCGTGAGTGCTCCAAAAACCGGCCAATAACCGAGCGCACGCGGATGTTCTCGGTATGCCCCGGCACCTGCGCAGGCAGCATGCAGGCGCCCCGCACAATCAGGTCAATCTTGACGCCTTTGCTGCCGGCCCGCATCAGGCTCTGGATCAGCGCATCATCGGTCAGCGAATTCATCTTGGCCACAACGCGTGTATCCATGCCACGCGCGGCAGCTGCACCCAAAGCGTCAATGCGGTTTATCAGGTTGTTATGCAGATGGAATGGCGCAAACCACAACTTGCGCAAAGCGGGAAGCTTGCTTTGGCTGGCCAAGTGCACAAACACGTGCTCCATGTCGGTGGTCAACACCGGGTCGGCGGTGATGTGGCTCACATCGGTGTAAAGACGCGCCGTGCGGGGGTTGTAGTTGCCGGTGGACAAGTGGCCGTAACGCTTGAGTGATTTGCCCTCCCGGCGGGTAATCAGCATCATCTTGGCGTGGGTCTTGAGGCCCACCACGCCGTACAACACTTGGGCCCCAATGGATTCCAGCATTTCCGCCCAGTTGATGTTGGCCTCTTCATCAAAGCGGGCCTTTAACTCCACCACCACGGTCACTTCCTTGCCCTTGCGCACGGCCTCACGCAGCAGGTCCATCAATTCAGAATTAGGACCGGTACGGTAAATGGTTTGTTTGATGGCCAATACCTGCGGGTCATTCACCGACTCACGCAAAAACTCCAACACCCCGTCAAAGCTCTCGAAGGGCTGGTGGATCAAAACATCGCCCAGCTTGAGCTGCTCGAAAATCGACAAACTGGAGTTCATCTGCGCGGGGAACGATGGTTTGTACGGCGCAAAACACAGCTCGGGCCGGTCCACCAGATCGATCAGCTGGGTCAGGCGCACCAGATTCACCGGGCCTTGCACACGGTACAAGGCCTTCTCTGGCAAATCAAACTGGTGAAGCAAGAAGTCTGACAAATGTTCGGAGCAACCCGCTGATACCTCCAAGCGCACCGCCTGCCCGTAATGGCGGTGCACCAGGCCTTGGCGCAAGGCCATGCGCAGGTTCTGCACGTCGTCTTCGTCCACCGCCAAATCCGAATGCCGTGTGACCCGGAACTGCGAAAACTGGCCCACATGGCGCCCGGCAAACAGCTCGGACAAATGCGCGCGGATGACACTGGACAGTGAAACAAACAGCGTACGCGTGCCCGACACTTTGGCCGGCATCCGGATCAGGCGTGGCAATACGCGCGGCACCTTGACGATGGCGATTTCGTTCTCGCGCCCAAAGGCGTCACGCCCGCCCAACCGAACGATGAAGTTAAGCGACTTGTTGGCAACCTGCGGAAACGGGTGTGATGGGTCCAAACCCACGGGTATCAGCAGCGGGCGCACTTCGCGCTCGAAATACTGCTTGACCCAGTGGCGCTGCACCGGATTGCGGTCGCCGTGCGACACGATCTTGATGCCAAGGCGCTCAAAAGCCGGCATCAACTTTTCGTTGTACAACGCGTACTGGCGGCCTACGATGTCATGCAGCGATGTAGCCAGCCGCTCAAACGAACCGACCGAAAAAGTGCCCTTGCGGTCCCCGGCCTGCATGGCGATCACATGGGGTTCAGCCCGCACTTCAAAAAACTCATCGAGGTTGGACGACACGATGCACAGATAGCGCAGTCGCTCCAGCAGAGGCACATCGTCGCGCACCGCCCAGTCCAGCACCCGCTCGTTGAACGCCAATATGCTGTGGTCACGGTCCAATAGATCGGGAGCGTTAACGAGGGCGGTGTCTGGTGTCTTGGGTGGGCTCGGCAAAGTGGGACTGCGCAAAAATGACAACATGGAATGAAGCTTCACTATGACACAACAGTGAAGAATTATTTACGAACGGGATGACATTTGTGTGACAGTTGTATGAATCGCAAGTTCCTTGTCCCCTGGCACGCCCTTGCGTGCCAGCACCAGATGCCCCAGAAAGAGTTGCGAAGCATGCGCCCAGCTGAAGACCAGCGAACGCGCCCGGGCCGCATGGCGGGGTATCACCAGTGCCTCATACCAAGCGCGGGCCAGGTCGGTCTGCAAAGCCCCTCCACATGCGGGTTGGCCCACCACTTCCAGCGGTCCATCTACCGGGTAAGCCGCCACCGGCGTGCCGCAGGCCATGGCCTCCAGCATCACCAGGCCAAAGGTCTCGGAGCGGCTGGGCATCACAAACACATCGGCAGCGGCATAGACCTGCGCCAACACATCGCGCGGCAGCACGCCCAGCCAGCGCACATGGGGGTAGCGCTCGCGCAGACCAGTCTCCAGCGGTCCCACGCCACACACGACCTTGGTGCCCGGCACATCCATTTGCAAAAATGCCTCGATATTCTTCTCGTAAGACACGCGCCCGACAAACAGGGACACCGGTCGGGCCAGCACACCCAGCGGCGCATAGACCTGCGGCTCTTCCTGGTACTGGAACAGTCGCACATCCACCCCGTGGGTCCAGTTGCGCAGGTTCTTGAATCCACGGTCCTGCAGCATACGCAACACATTTTTGGTCGGCACCAACACACCTGCAGACGGCTTGTGGAAGTGCCGGAAGATGGCATAGCCTATCCACAGCGGCAGTTTGATGGCCGCCTTCAGAATCTCCGGGAACCGCGTGTGGAACGCGGTGGTAAAAGCCAGCTTGCGCCGCAAACAATAGCGCCGCGCTGCCCAGCCTAGGGGACCTTCGGTGGCAAGGTGGATCACATCCGCATCGATGGCATCCAGCCGCCGCGTCAGTGTCTTCTCGGGCCGCACGGCCAGGTCAATGCCGGCATAACCCGGGCACGGCCGGGTATCAAACAGGCCGGGGTGGATCACCTCGACTTGGTGGCCTAGCGCCTCCATTTCGCGTACCAGCTCGACCAGCGTTGTCACCACACCATTGACCTGGGGTTGCCAAGCATCCGTCACCAACGCCAGCTTCATGCTGTCACCTCCTGTGCGCTGTGGACCATCACCGTGCTGGTTTGCTCAGCATTCCAGTAGACCAGCTCCAATCGTCCGTCCATGTGCTCCACCAAAGCGCTGCGGCTCTCCACCCAGTCACCGTCGTTGCAATAGAGGATGCCATTGATGTCGCGCATTTCAGCCCGGTGGATGTGCCCGCAGACCACACCGTCGTGGCCCAGCGAACGGGCCGCATTGGCCACAGCCACTTCAAAATCGGTCACATAGTTCAGCGCGGTCTTGACTTTTTGCTTAAGGTAGGCCGACAGCGACCAGTATGGCAATCCCATGCGCCCCCGCAAATTGTTGAGGTGGCGGTTGAGCTTAAGCGTGAACTCATAAAGGTTATCGCCCAAGAAAGCCAACCACTTGGCGCACTGGATCACGCCGTCAAAGTAATCACCATGCGTGATCCACAGGCGCCGGCCATCGGCCGTGGTGTGGACTGCGTCTTCACGCACTTCGATGCCGCCAAACTCATGGCCCAAGAAGCCCCGGGCAAATTCATCGTGGTTGCCCGGAATGAAGATGACCTTGCAGCCCTTGCGCGCCCGGCGCAGCAGCTTTTGCACTACGTCGTTGTGCGACTGCGGCCAATACCAGCGGCGGCGCAACTGCCAGCCATCGATGATGTCGCCGACCAGATACAGGCAGTCGCTGGGGTGTGCTTTCAGAAAGCCCAGCAAGGCCTGGGCCTGGCAGCCCGCGGTGCCCAGGTGGATGTCGGAGACGAAGATCGCCCGGTAACGGCGGCCGGGCTTGTCGTCATCATCATCGTCATCTGTGCGCCCACCGGCTAACATGCCCTGCATCAGCGGGGCAAAGGCGTCGGGGCCGGCGCGCATCAGGCCCCCAGGAAGTGTTTGCGGTAACGCGCGGGCAGGTCGTCCAGGCGCATCAACATCGGCAGGTCCGCGCTGTTGAAATCTGGATCCCAGGCCGGTGGTCCCAGCACCTTGGAGCCCAGGCGCAGGTAACCCTTGATCAGCGCGGGTGGCTCAACATCCAACGAAGCGTCCAGCTGTTCGATGGGCAGCGGCAAGCGTGGCCGCACATGGTATTCAATCGGTGCCAGGTGCGTGGCCGCCACCTTGCGCCAGATGCTGGCCGCCAGGTCGCCGCTGACCACGCCGTTGTGCAGCATGGGGATGCTGGCGCAGCCGATCATCGTGTCCAGCTGGTTGCGCACCATGAAGGCGCCCAACGCGCCCCACAGCGCCATGATGACGCCGCCGTGGCGGTAGTCTTTGTGCACGCAGCTGCGGCCCAGTTCCACCATGCGTTCGCGCAGGGACCGCAGGCGGGTCAGGTCAAACTCGGTGTCGCTGTAGGTACTGCCCACGCGCTGGGCCTGCACCGGCGTCAGCACACGGTAGGTGCCGATGACCTGGCCGGTAATCTCGTCACACACCAGCAAGTGTTCGCAGAAGTTGTCGAACAGGTCGATGTCGTGACCCGGCACCGTGGTGCTCAGACGGGCGCCCATCTCACCGGCAAAAATGTCGTAGCGCAGCTTTTGCGCAGCGCGCACTTCGTCCAGGTGCTGGGCCCAAAAAACCTTGATGGCCAACTGCTGGGGTGCCGACGGCGCGCTTGTCGTGCGTTGTCCGCCCAACGCGCTGCCGGTCTCCATCGCTACGGAGGCAGTATTTGGAATGGCCATCCGGATCTGTTCTGCTGACATGCTTAGCTCCCGTGTTGAACAACAACCATGGACACTTCGGTGCGCCGCTCGGACAGCGCATCCAGCCACGGTTGGGTGCCGGCCTTAAAACGCAAACCACCCGGGCTATTGGCCAGCGCCTGCGCCGTGCAGCGCAGGATGCGCAGGCATTGCTGCTCGAAGTCATAGGTCGGGCGGATGGCGGACGTAGCGAGCGACTTGCCAAACTCCACCGCTGCATCCAGATGTTTTCCCATTTCACTTTCTCCATCGTGCTTGTTATGCAGCGATTCTGAAAGGCGGTAGTGACGTGTTGACGTCATTTCAATGGCAGTTGTGTGACACGGCGCACCGATGCGTGGCCTCAAATTGCCAAGAATGGCGCTTGCATAATGCAGGGTTAACCCTTATATCCAATTTTTACCCGTTTCAATAGGAATCAACATGTACAACGATGTGACTCCTTCTGCGCAGAGAACGGGGCTATCCGCCCCCGATACCTCTTCGCCTATTGCCGCCAGCGTGCTGGACGTCACCAGCATCGCCATGAACGTGCTGGGCCTGCCATTCGACGTGGCGCGCGCCCAGTACGCATGCGCCGTGCAGTTGGGCCTGGTGGAGCGCTCCATGCTAGCGTCGCGCAACTTCAGCCGCATCCTGAGCGCCCTGGAACGGCTGGCCCTTGGGCCTTGGGCGCGTCATGTCTAGCCCGTAGAATAAAAAATACGCATTTTATACCCAATATGGGTTTTTTAGTAGATTTTCAGAGATAAATTCGGCTGTAGCCCTCGTCGAATATAACTATGACGCTATATAAAACGTAGCACATTGATACCAGACATACTGCCCAACCTTATGGAAATAGAACTCAAGCTGGCCCTGCCCACCTCCGACCCTGCGGGCCTCGCGCGCAGCCTGGCCCACATCCCGCTGCTGGCGCGGCACAAGGCCGTGCACCAGGAGTTGCACAACATTTATTACGACACGCCGCAGCAGGCCTTGCACCCGCTACGCGTGGCACTGCGCCTGCGCCGCGTGGGTGGCAAGACTGCCAACCTGTGGCTGCAAACCCTGAAGATCGGCGGCCACAGCGAGTCGGCCTTGAGCCAGCGCGGCGAATGGGAAACCGCAGTGCCCGGCCCCCAACTGGACGGCATTGCCCTGGCCACCACCCCCTGGGCCACACTAGACCCGGACGGCACCCTGTTCCCGGCTCTGGCGCCCTGCTTTACCACCCATTTTGACCGCACCACCTGGACCGTGCGCCAGCCCGACGACAGCGCGGTGGAAGTGGCGCTGGACATAGGCCATATCCTGGTGGACGACAAAACAACACCCCTGTGCGAACTGGAGCTGGAACTTTTGGCAGGCGAGCCAAGTGCGCTGTTTGACCTGGCGGCGCACATAGCCAGCGCCATTCCCACGCTACCACTGGGCATCAGCAAAGCCGGGCGTGGCTACGCGCTGGCCCGCAACGCACTCCACGCGCCCCAGCAGGCCAAGCCTCCGGCGCTGGCGGCGGACCTGCTCGTGCCCGAGGCGGCCTTGCGCGTGCTGCGCGAAGCTTTCTCCCACTTCACGACCAACCTGAACGGCCTGCTGCACGCCGACGACCCTGAGCTTGTGCACCAGGCCCGCGTAGGCTGGCGGCGCTTCAAAACCAGTCTTAAACTGTTCCAGAGACTGACTGCCACCAAGGCACCCGCCGAACTGCTGAGCCTGCACCTCATACTCGATGCACTGGGCGCCCTGCGCGACCTGGAAGTGGCCGCGCTGGAAACCCTGCCCATGCTGGCCAACGCCTACACCGACGGCAAGCCCGCACGCCAAGCCCATTGGCGCGCCATGGAACAGGCATTGGCCCACGCCACCGACCAGCAGCGGGACGCGTTGCACCGTGCGCTGTGCGAGCCCCAGGTGGGTGTTGCGCTGCTGGCGGTGACCCGGTGGCTGGAGATGGACCTGGCGCACTTGGCGCACTTGGCGCATTTGGCGGCCCAGGCTGAGCCCGACCCTAAAAACACCCTGCAGGATTGGGCGCGGCAGCAAACCCGGCGCTGGCATGACCAACTGAAAAAGGCCCTGGCCCACACGCACGACGCGGAAGGCGCGCACCGTGCCCGCATCCTGGCCAAGCGCCTGCGCTACGGCATTGAGGCGCTGCGCCCGCTGCTGCCCAAACGGCGCGCCAAACACTGGCATCTGCAGGCCAGCCGCTTGCAGGCAGATATGGGCTCGGCCCGCGATTTACAGCAGGCACTGGCCATCGCCACCCGCCTAAAGCTTGCCTCCAGCTTGCTGGACTTTTTACGTGGCGTCGCCGTGGGCAAGCAACACGGCATTGCATAGCGGGCGCTCGCGGCGCAGACCACGTATCTGCCTTGCACGGAGCGGCATGGTGCCCTGGCTGGCTGTGCGCCAGTAGCGTGCGCACAGGCGGTGGAGCCGCGCGGTGAGGGGGGCGTAACGCAGCGCTCTGGAGAAGAAATCACTCAGACCGGATGACTGGCGGGACTGTCGGCAGCACTACCGGAAATGGCACCCAATTCGCCGGACTCCCGCGCCTTGCGGCCATACACCAGCTCAAACACGGGGCTTGCCATCATGGTGGTGACCACGGCCATGAGCACCAGCATGGAAAACAAGGCTGGTCCAATGATGCCCTTTTGCAGACCGATGTTGATGATGATCAACTCCATCAACCCGCGTGAGTTCATAAGTGCGCCGATGCCCAGCGCCGTGCGGTTGTCCTCGCCCGCCATGCGCGCGGCCAGGTAGCAGGCGGCGAACTTGGCCAGCACCGAGGCAGCCAGGATACCCACCGCAACCAGCAGCAGCTCGCCGGAGTTGATCATGTCCAGACGGGTGTTCAGGCCTGAGTAAGTGAAAAACATCGGCAGCAGCAGGATCACCGCCAGGGGCTCAACTTTATTCTTCAACTCCATGGCGAAGACGCCGCGTGGCATGACTGTGCCCAAAATGAAGCCACCAAAGATCGCGTGGATGCCGACGGCGTCCATGATGAAGGCTGACAGGCAGAACAGGATCAGCGTGATGCCCAGCACTGTGTGGCTCATCTGGCCCTCGCGCTCGACGGCGGCACCCAGCGGGGCCAATAGCTTACGACCAAACATGAGGACGAAGGCGCTCCAGAGGATGCCGCCGCCAATGGCCAATACGGCCACACCTGGACCAGCGCCAAACGCAGCCAGCACAAGGGCCAGTACACACCAGGAGGCCGCGTCGTCGAAGGCGCCGGCCGTCAGCGTCAGCGTGCCCAGTGCGGTGTTGGCCAGGCCACGCTCGTTGATGATGCGGGCCAGCATGGGAAAGGCGGTCAGCGCAATGCAGGCGCCCAAGAACAGCATCGCATGGGTCTGCGAGATGCCGGGAGCGAACAGACCCGGAATGCCGACCAGGAAGGGCGTGATCAGGTAGGCGATGAAGAACGGTGCCGCAATGCCGGCCATCGAGACACCCATGGCGCTGCGGCCTTTGGTCGCGAAATGGTCTAGCCGCAACGTGGTGCCAACCAGGAACATGTACAGGCCCACGCCCAACTGCGCGCCGGTGTACAGGACGTTTTGCATCTCTTTGGGGAAGATGGCCGCCTGCAGGTCAGGGAAAAACAGGCCCAGTAACGATGGCCCAAGCAGGACGCCCGCAATCATCTCGCCGACCACCTGGGGCTGGCCCAGGAACTTGCGGCCGACCCAGCCGACGACGCGGCAGACCAGCATGATCACCGCCAACTGCAAAAAGAAGTGAACGCTGAAGTCTACGGGCGAATAGCTCTGGGCGATCGCAGGGACTGCGGGGCCATGTTTGGCGAAGACGTCGCCAAGCATGGCCCACATGTTGAGGCTGTCAAATTCCATGAAGCTTTCTGTCATTTGCAGGTGGTGCGCTTGTCTACAACCAGCCCGCACGGTGTAAGGTCTAATTGCGGCGGATTGTGGGGTGGCGCTTTCAGGTCCGATAGGAATTTCGGCATTGTTGCACCTTTGCCAGGCGCGACGGACGCGCCAAGCCGGTGCTGATTACAAATTACCAATTACCAATTGCGGGCAGCCTACTCGCGTTATGGTAGCGTTGAGAACTGAGGATTTCCGCCGCTTCACCGGCGAGAGCGACAGCATTCTGGAGATATTGGCCTGACCCGGTAGAGCATCGGCGACCGATCAGTGGTCAATCTGCCCAGCCACTGGGCGCCGATACAACAGATCAATACCCTGACAAGCCGTTCAAGCTGAAGGTCGCTCAGCGCTTGCTCCGCCACGCTTGGTAGCGCGAGTGTTGCAGGGCAACCAGCTCGACCACCCCCCAAGTGATGCTGCTCAGCACATGCAGGCGGCGCATGGGATCAGGCCTTGGCGCTGCGCGCGGTCGGTAAACCCAGACTGACCCATCCATCGTCAAACAAGGCGTCCAGCTTCTTCTGCAATCCCAAGAGTTTCCAGATCATGGTGCTCTCCTATTGAGTCGTTGAATGAACCTCTAGGCTAGCGGGCTTGTGTGACAGTTGTGCGTAAAAGGTCCATACCCTTTGGCGGTGCTGTGCCATGCCGCCATGCGGTGTTTTGCGGGCTATGCTCAACGGGCCCAGCGATCCGTTACAAACCCTACTGCCGTACCCATTGCAAGCCAAACATCTGCCCGAACTCGACGCCTTGGAGCGCATCCTGGACCTGGGGGCGCAACACCTGCAGGTCAGGGTCGCGCACCAGGTCTCGGCACCAGCGGGCACCGCCCTGCCCGTCTACGCCATTGGCCTGGGTAACCCCAGCCCGGACGTACCCGCCATCGGTTTTTTTGGCGGCGTACATGGCCTGGAGCGCATCGGCGCGGAAGTGGTCATCGCCTTTTTGCACAGTCTGGTGATGCGTTTGCAGTGGGACGCCACGCTGCACAGCCAACTCGAATCGGTAAGACTGTTGTTTATGCCCATCGTCAACCCCGGTGGCATGCAGATGGGTACACGGGCAAACCCCCAAGGCATCGACCTGATGCGCAACGCGCCGGTGGACGCGGTGGACAAGGTCCCGTTTCTAGTCGGCGGCCAGCGCATCAGCGCAACCCTGCCCTGGTACCGTGGGCGCCCGGATGCACCGATGGAGGCCGAGAACCTGGCCCTGTGTGCCGAGGTGCGCGCCGAGCTGCTGTCGCGCCCCTTCAGCATGGCGCTGGATTGCCACTCGGGCTTTGGCGCCGGCGACCGCATCTGGCTGCCCTATGCCCACACCCGCAAACCCATTGCGCATCTGGCCGAGATGCAGGCGCTAAAAGAGGTGTTTCTGCAGACCTACAGCCACCACCCTTATGTGTTCGAGCCGCAAAGCCTGCAGTACCTTGCCCACGGCGACATTTGGGACTATCTGTACCTGGAAGCGTGCACCGACCCCGGGCGTATTTTTTTGCCGCTGACGCTGGAGATGGGTTCGTGGTTGTGGATCAAAAAGAACCCGCGCCAGATGTTTTCACTCAAGGGCATCTTCAACCCGCTGATCGCGCACCGACAGCACCGCGTATTGCGTCGGCATCT
>NZ_JANXUQ010000019.1 GCF_025356155.1 Rhodoferax sp.
TGGTGGACGTGATGCTGGTCTTGCTGATCATCTTCCTGATCACGATTCCGGTGGTCAATGCGGCTGTCGCGGTGAAGCTGCCACGCGAGAGCAACCAGTTGCGCCAGATTTTCCCGGAAACCGTCATCGTGTCGGTGGATGCCAGTGGCGCCAGTTACTGGTTTGACGTCAAGCTGACAGGGCCAGAATTGCTGCAACAGCGCCTGGCCAAGATTGCCGCACAGACCCCGCAGCCTGAGGTACACATCCGTGCCGATGCGCGCTCTGATTTCGCGGCCGTGGCCAAGGTCGTACTGGCCTGCCAGACAGCGGGCATCGCGCGGATCGGTTTCTTGACCGAACCCCCGTCTTCACCCTGACGAGCGCCGCATAACCATGGCCATCGATTTCCACAACGACGAAGCAGGTGAGGACGAAGACCACGCCGAGCCCAGCATGAACACCACGCCGTTGATCGACGTGTTGCTGGTGTTGCTGGTCATGCTGATCATCACCATCCCGATCCAGTTGCACTCGGTCAATATGGATTTGCCGGCCGGTTTGCCACCGCCCGATGCGCCCGAGCCCATCGTCGTGCGCCTGGAGTTGTCCAGTGACAACCAGTTGCAATGGAATGGCGAAGCGGTGGCCGACCGCGCGGCGCTAGACGCACGCTTTTTGCTGGCCGCGCAGCAGCCGGTGCAACCTGAGATCCATGTGCATGCCGACCCCAAAACCAAATACGACACCGTGGCCGCCGTGCTGACCGCCGCGCAACGCCAAGGTCTGCTGAAAATTGGTGTGGTGGGGTTGGACGCTTACGCTAAGTAGGACCCCCACGCTCCACCGCTGCGCGGGTCGCTGCCACCCGAGGGTGCTAATTTCCCTTGGGGCGGCCCGGCGGGAAATTGCGGCCCATTGCTGCGCTGCCACGCCCGCAAAAAACTAGGCGGTTGGCGCCGCTTGCTGAGGTGCCTGCGTGACGAAATGCAGCAGCAGCTTATCGTGCTGCGTAAGATTTTTAAACGCCAGTCCAATGTAGAACGCCGGGTCGTTCGTCCCCCGGTTGTTATGGCAAATGCTGGCCGCAAGGTTGAGCTGAACGGGTGCGTTGTCAAAGGTCACCGTAATACCCAGCGTCACCATCTCACCGACCGTTGCCAGGGCCGAGCCGGTTTTGATCATTGCGCCTTGCAGGCTGATGTCTACCAGACTGGCGTCCTGCACGCCGGCGTCGGCACTGCCATTCTTTGGGGGAACGTACACGGTGGACGGCCATGATGTCTTGGTGCGCATGCTTTGCCGCACCAGGGTCGCGTCCACTTGGGCCGGGTAGGCCAAGAGGGCGTAGGCAAAGGGTTTCTGAAAGGTTTGCAGTACTTTGCTCAGGAATGAAAACTCATACTGGCCGGTAAAACCACGCACCACGCAAATTTCGCCGTCCAGCAGCTCGGTCTTCACACCCTCTGGCCCCAAAGGCCCGACCATGACACCCTTGCCTTCGATGGCGCCGTAAAACTGCGCTTCTTTCTTGCTGGCACCCTCCACCAGGCGGCGGGTCTGCAACGCCATGCCCGTGCGCAGACCCAGGGCCTTCAAAGGTAAGCGGCTGACATCGGGGCTGGCGGCTGCGGAGTCATCTTGGCTCATGGGTGCGCTTTCGGGTGCTTTATCGGGCTTTCGCGACTTTGGTTATGGCTAAGATAGTACACCGGGAGCACGCCGGTGTTGGGCGCTGGCAGACTCAAGGAGAGCGGAATGAAAAACACGGCTGAACGCCGCACACTGAACACTGTATTCCTGCTGGCACCCCTATTGATGCTGGTGACAGCCTGCGCGGATCTGAATGACACGGGATTGGCGGCCCTGGCCACCCGGGTGCAGGCCTACGCGGTGGTCAACGAACAACTGGTGCAAGGCGAGATGACCCTGTACCCCAATCACACCGGCACCGTTGCGCTGCGGGTCGGGGAAATAGTGCAACAGACCCCCGTGTCGGAGTTTCAAACCGCCAGCCCGCCCAAACCGTCGGTCGACCGCCCGATTCTGAACAGCTGCCTGGGACGCTTGCGGTACACCGCCACCGCGTATGGCGCTATTGATTTGCGCTGCAACGATGGCTCCACCACCGATCTGCGCATAGCCTTGATAGGCGAAACCCGGGGTTACGGCTACGGCCAAACCGCCACCGGCTTGGCCAGCCTAACCTTTGGCATGGCACCAACCGAAGCGCGGGCCCACCTGACGACCCCGCCCGGCAAACAATTGCAGGAAAGCGGCACCTCATCCGGGCTGGAGATGAAGTGACGTTTGCCGCACAGCTACCGGCTAGTTTTTGACAGTGGAGCACGTCGATTGCGTAGTCGTAGGTGCCGGGGTGGTGGGCCTGGCCGTGGCGCGTGCCCTGGCACTGGCCGGGCGTGAGGTGCTGGTACTCGAAGCCTGCAACGCCATAGGCACGCAGACCAGCGCACGCAACAGCGAGGTCATCCACGCCGGCATGTACTACCCAACCGGGTCGCTCAAGGCCAGGCTGTGCGTGCGCGGCAAAGCCCTGCTGTACGCCTACTGCGCCGAGCGTGGCATTGGCCACAGCCGCTGTGGCAAGTTCATCGTCGCCACCGCACCGGACCAACTCGCCAAACTGCAAACCATTCGCGACCGCGCCAGTGCCAACGGCGTGCACGATCTGGTCTGGCTGGACGCCGCGCAGGCCCAGGCAGCCGAGCCCGCGCTGCAATGCCTGGCCGCCCTGCATTCGCCATCCACCGGCATCGTGGACAGCCACGGCTTGATGCTGTCGCTGTTGGGTGATATAGAGAATCTGGGCGGAGTGCTTGCACTGAATTCACCGCTAGCCCTCGCAGAATATACACATGGCGCTACTGAATTAGTAGCAGTTGACGGCACACGCCTGCGCGCCAAGTCGGTCGTCAACGCCGCTGGTTTACAGGCGCCCGCTTTGGCGCGGCGTTTTGCCCGGCTGGACCCGTGCCACGTGCCCAAGGCCTATTTCGCCAAAGGCAACTACTTCACGCTGGCCGGCCGATCACCGTTCTCCCGCCTGATCTACCCGGTTCCCGAAGATGCGGGCTTGGGCGTTCACCTGACGCTGGACCTGGGCGGCCAGGCCCGCTTTGGACCCGATGTGCAGTGGGTAGACAGGCCGGACGACACCGAGGTGCAGCCCGCGCGGGGCGACGCCTTCTATGCCGAGATCCGCAAATACTGGCCCGCGCTGCCCGATGGCGCCCTGGCTCCGGCCTACGCCGGTATACGTCCCAAGATCAGCGGCCCGAACGAGCCCGCGCGTGACTTCTGGATCCAGAGCCCCAAGGACCATGGTGTGCCCGGCCTGGTCAACCTGTTTGGCATTGAATCACCCGGCCTGACCAGCTCGCTAGCCATCGGTGACTTAGTGGGCGGCTTACTTACGGCTGGCCTTGATGGCTAGCGCCGCGTCCCGCACCAGTTGCGGTCCCTGGTAAATCAGGCCGGTGTAGATCTGCACCACATCGGCCCCAGCCTTGATCTTGGCCACCGCGTCAGCGGCACTCATTACGCCGCCCACGCCAATGATGGGGAACTTCGCCCCCAGCGCTGAGCGCAACTGCGCAATTACCCGGTTGCTGGCCTCGAACACCGGAGCGCCCGACAAGCCACCCATCTCCTCTGCATGTGGCAAGCCTTTCACCGCATCGCGGGCCAGGGTCGTATTGGTAGCTACCACGCCATCCATGCCATGGCGCACCAAAGTGGCGGCTATCACGCCCACCTGGGCTTCGTCCAGATCCGGGGCAATCTTCACAAAAATCGGAATCCGTTTGCCGTGTTTTTCCGCCAACACGCTGCGCCGCTCTGCAATCGCCGCCAACAAGCCGTCCAAAGCCTCGTCACTCTGCAAGGCCCGCAAATTCTTGGTGTTGGGGCTGGAGATATTGACCGTCACGTAGTCGGCATGGGGATACACCCCATCCAGGCAGATCAGGTAGTCGTCCGTCGCGCTCTCGATCGGCGTGGCCGCGTTCTTGCCAATGTTCAAGCCCAGCAGCAGTGCGGGGTTCTTCTGGCGGCGCAGGGCTGAGCGCTGCACATTGGCCACAAAGGCGTCTAACCCGTCGTTGTTGAAGCCCAGGCGGTTGATCAGGGCATTGGCCTTGGGCAGGCGGAACATGCGGGGCTTGGGGTTGCCCGGCTGCGCCTTGGGCGTGACCGTACCCACCTCCACAAAACCAAAGCCCATGGCACCCAGGCCGTCTATGCAGTGGGCATTTTTGTCCAGCCCGGCGGCCAAGCCCACGCAGTTGGGAAAGCGCAGACCGGCCAGCTCAATCGGATCGTCCACACGGGCGGCGCAGTAGGCCAGTTGCAGCGGTGTGCCCTGTGCGCGTGCCAGTGCTGCCATCGTCAGCTCGTGGGCGACCTCGGGGTCTAAATTGAAGAGGGCGAAACGGGCCAGGCCGTAGGGGACAAGAGACATTGGATAATTCCTGTAGCAAATATTTCGTAACTTCCCCAATTTTCGCTTATGACCCAATCCAACCCCCCCGCAGCCGCAGCATCCACTCCATTCACACAAGACCAGCTCAAAACCCTGGTGGGCCAAGCGGCCCTGCAATACGTGGTGCCAGGCGAAATTGTGGGCGTGGGCACCGGCTCTACGGTCAACAAATTCATTGACGCACTGGCGACCATGAAGGACCAGATCAAGGGCGCCGTGTCCAGCTCGGTGGCCAGCACCGAGCGCCTGGTGGCGCTGGGCATCCCGGTGTTTGATTCCAACGACGTGCCGCGTTTGTCGGTCTATATCGATGGGGCCGATGAGATTGACGGCCATGGCCACATGGTCAAAGGTGGTGGTGCGGCACTAACGCGCGAGAAGATTGTGGCTGCCCAGTCCGACCGCTTTGTATGCATCGCCGATGAATCCAAGCTGGTGCAGACGCTGGGCGCTTTCCCGTTGCCGGTTGAAGTGGTCCCAATGGCCACCCAACGCGTCATCGCGCAGTTTGCCGCCAAGGGTGGAGCCGCAAAGGTGCGCCTGAAAGACGGCAAACCGCTGGTAACAGACAACGGCCAGGTCATTGTGGATGTGACCGGCTTGCAAATCAAAGACCCGGTGGCGTTTGAAGCCGAGGTTAGCCAGTGGCCGGGTGTGGTGACCGTGGGAGTGTTCGCTTTTCAGCGTGCCCAGGTTTGCCTGTTGGGCACGGCCAGCGGTGTGAAGACGCTGACGTTCTAGACTATTTGGGCACAATACTCCGCGGGCAAGTGGGTCGAAGGGCGTTGGGCAGACGGCGTTCGACCGATGGACTAGTAGGTGTTACCCCGGTGCACCGAATAGGGCACAAGGCGTTGTTTGATGATGTCTATCAAAAGCCAAGGGAAATTACGATGAAACGAACTTTTTTGCGCCGAATTTTTGTGCTGTTAGTGATCGGTGTTGCTGCCGTGACAGCCCCGACAGCGTACGCTGCAGATGAAGCACCTGATGAGTTGATCAAACGCCTGTTGTCTGACGTACTGGACACCATCAAACATGACAAAGCCATGAAGGCCGGAGATACGGCCAAATTGGTCGCCCTGGTGGATTCGCGCATCATGCCCAACGTTGATTTTCCGCGAATGACCGCCTCAGTGGTAGGTCCAACTTGGCGCCAGGCAACCGCCGAGCAGCAAAAAAGATTGCAAGAAGAGTTCAAGATTTTGCTGGTGCACGCCTATGCGGGCGCCTTTGCGCAGTTGAAAGACCAAACCATCACCATGAAGCCCCTAAAGGGCGCGGCGGAAGACAAAGAGGTTTTGGTTCGCTCAGAAATCAAGGGATCCGGTGAAATAGTACAACTGGACTATCGCCTGGAAAAAACCCCGGGCCAGGGCGCGGGATGGCAAATATTTAACCTCAGTGTCCAGGGCGTCTGGCTTGTGGAAACCTACCGAAGTCAATTTGCCCAGGAAATCTATGCAAAAGGTATTGATGGCTTGATTGAAACGCTTTCCGAACGCAACAAGGCCAACGGCAAGAAGGCCTGATCGACGTGGCGCCAGCCCTGCTGGTTGTGGGGGGCTAGCCCGTTCGCATTTCGACCCGGCCGCCGCGCGCTGGGGGCGAAACAAAGCGCCAGCGTCCCAAGCTGCACGCTGCAGCCAGCCCAGCCAGCCCAGCCCAGCCGACGAACACCAAGGGTGCTTGCCATGCACCGTCGTAGGCGCCAAACATGCTGGATTTGATACTTTCCACGACCCAGGTTAACGGCAACCAGGGGCTGATTTGTGCAAATACGCCGCCACTGAGTTCCACCGGCAAGATACCCCCTGAAGAAGACAGTTGTATTGCCAATAAAAACATGGCGATGCCCTTGCCAGCATCACCAAAAGCCTTGACCAACGCAAAGATGATGATCAGGAAGGTCAGCGACGACAGGGTTAGCGTCAGTGCGAAGGCCCACGGGTGAACGACATGGATATGCAATACATACTGCACCGCGACGAACACAATAAGGGACTGGAGGATTGCTACACACGCCGGCAAAAAGATTTTTCCAACAACCTTTGCTGGAGGAGGGAAGAACTGCGCTTCACGGGGTAAAACCCGGATGTGGATCAAGAAAACTGCCACCGCTGCGCCGAGCCACAAGGCCCCCGGCACGACGTTGGAAGCAAACCCGCTCCCGCTGTTTTCGACTGGCGCATCTATTTCCATCACCGGCTCGACCGAGTTTGCCAACCCCGCAGCATTGCCGCCCAGATTGTCGACCTTGTGCGGCAATGTCTTAGCCAGCAACTCTATGCCGGAAGAAAGGCGGTCGACCGTTTGTTGTGTCTTCTGGGAGCCATTCAAAAGAGTCGTAGCGGTTTTTGCCACGTCGCCCGCATCTTTGGCGAGTTCATCGAGCTGGTTGTCACTGGGGAGTTTGGTGATAGCCCCTCTCATACTCCCCGCTAGCGCATTGACGCCGTTGCGAAGTTGGGTTGACCGCGTCGCCAGTTGGCTTTGCGTCGCACCGGCGGTTTTAATATCGTCGTCAAGTTGGGTCACGTTGTCGGCGAATTTCCCCAGGGTTTCAGGCGCGTTGCCTGAAACGATTGGCCTGTCCTTTATCTCGTCCCGCGACTCTGTTGCACGCTCACGCAGACGATTCGTCCCCTTTTGCAGCTCGTCCATCGCTCGGCTCATTTCCGTATGTCCACTCGCCAACGCTCTGGCCCTGGAGGTCAGTGTGTTGAGGTTGGCGTTGCCAGGCTGTTTCGAGTCCATGGCCCGGAGATTGCTTCCGAGTTGTTTGGCCCCATCAGTCATTTGGCCCACACCATCGTTCAGTCGGCGCGCGCCAATTGCCAGTGTTTTGGTATCCGGTGCCGATTGCTTGGAACCCGTTTTAAGCTCACGGGCAGTTACACGGAGCCTGTCCACCGAATCATGGAGGCGTTCTATATTTTGCTGTGAGCCGGCGGCGTCGTGCAGTACCAACGCCCACCGCCGTTCGTTCAAGCTTTCATTGATCTCACGGCCCAGTGTTTCCGCAAAGCGTTTGGCAATGGCTGCTGTCTCAAAATTGTTCCCTTGGGACGTGTAAATCACGACTTTGCCTGCACCCGATTCAGCACCAGGCACTGCATTGGCGCTGAAATCGTGAGGAATAATCACGGCAAACGCGAGCTTCCCCTGGCGTACCAATTCACGGGCTTTATGCTCATCGCTGAACATTGCAAAGCCAAAGCGGCCGCTGTCTTCAAGGCGTGTGGTGATTTCCCAGCCCACGTTAAACGTGTGTTCGCGGTACTTCACGCCATCGTCCAGGTTGACCACGGCTACTGGCAGGGCATTCGTCTTGGTTTCGGGGTCCCACACACTGGTGATATAGAGCAGGCAGTACACAGCCGGCACAAATGCCAATGTGGCACCGCTCAGTAGCTTCTTGGGGAACCCTCGCAGATAACGCGCTTCCTTGCGGACAATGAATATGATCTGTAAAAAGAATTTCATGGGTTGGTACGCATGGGATGAAACACAAATATGCGGTCAAGCCGCATATTGCCCGGAACGCGTACTGTCGTCGGGATCTTGCTGGTGGATTGGATGGTATTTCCCCGAGAGGGCTACCCCAAGGGCTACACCTAAAACGTAATGCCAGCAGGGTTGGATGGATTGGGGGGCGGCGGTTGGTAGGCGGGTTCTGCTGGCGCCGAGGGCTTGTCCGCTGGCTTAGCCGCAGGCGCTACCGCTTGCACTGCCACTAATGGAGTGGGTGACGCGTTTCTGTAGGCCGCCGGCAGGGCAGATGTCTTGGGATAGCCCGCGGCATCGAGGTACTGCGTCCACTCCGTATCTGAGAAGCCTTTAATGCGCTGTGCGCCTATGGTCAGAAGGGGTAGGGATGTGTCGCCAGTCAGCCGTTGCAGCGAGGCCCTGTCTTCATTGGTACTGATGGTGCGTTCGCCGAACGGCACGCCTCGGCTGGTGAGCAGCGAGCGCCCGGTATCGCA
The DNA here is from genome assembly GCF_025356155.1 of Rhodoferax sp. Classification (GTDB taxonomy): domain Bacteria; phylum Pseudomonadota; class Gammaproteobacteria; order Burkholderiales; family Burkholderiaceae_C; genus Allorhodoferax. Next base: position 8,467 of record NZ_JANXUQ010000019.1, read on the forward strand.
AGGCGCACATTGCGCACCGGTGTACAGCACGACCGGAAACTTGGCCGCGATTTGGCGCAATTCAAAAGGCAAGGTTCCTCCACTGCTGGCTGCAGCCGCGCCTACCCCTGTTGTGGCGACCTTGCCCTGCTGGGCGCTGACCGGAGGTTTGTCGGAGAAAGTGACCTTGCCGTCCGGGCCAACGATGCGGTATACGGCCTGCGCCTGGGCAACACCAAAGGAGCAGAGCAAGGCAGCACTGCCCAGCAGGAATGCGGTGGTGAGTGGTTTTTTCTTCATGTGCGAGCTCCTGTTCGATAAGCGTAGTGTTGCATATGGCGCATGCTACCGGCTTTATGTGGCCATGCCCTGGTGGCGCAGCAAGGCGTCCAGCGAAGGTTCGCGTCCGCGGAAGGCCTTGAACGACTCCATGGCCGGCCGACTGCCGCCCGATTCCAGTATGGCTTGGCGGTATTTTCTACCGGTTTCAACGTTTGGCAAACCATCGGGACCTGCGGTTTCTTCAAACGCAGCGTAGGCGTCAGCGCTCAGCACTTCGGCCCACTTGTAGCTGTAGTAACCGGCTGCGTAGCCACCGGCAAAAATATGGCTGAAGGTGTGGGCCGTGCGGCTCCACTCGGGCGGCATCATAACGGCCACCTCGCTGCGCACCTGGTGCAACAGTGGCATGAAATCCTGCTGTGGGTCATGCGCGGTGTGCAGCAGCATGTCAAACAGCGAGAACTCGATCTGGCGCAGCGTCTGCAAACCACTCTGGAAGTTGCGTCCGGCGAGCATCTTGTCGAACAGCGCGTGGGGCAGGGGTTCGCCGGTGTCCACATGCGATGTCATGTGGCGCAGCACGCTCCATTCCCAGCAGAAGTTTTCCATGAACTGGCTGGGCAGCTCCACGGCGTCCCATTCCACGCCGCTGATGCCAGACACATCGTGCTCGTTGACCTGGGTCAACATGTGCTGCAGGCCGTGGCCAAACTCGTGGAACAGCGTGGTCACGTCGTCGTGCGACAGCAGCGCGGGCTGTTTCTTGCCGTCTACTTCTACACCATCGGCGAAGTTGCACACCAGATGCGCCACCGGTGTTTGCAACTGGGCCGTGTCGGGGCGCAGCCAGCGGGCGCACACGTCGTCCATCCAGGCCCCGCCGCGTTTGCCGCTGCGGGCGGTGGGGTCCAGGTAAAACTGACCCACCAATTGCCGCGTGCCGTCTGCACCGTTGCGCTCAATGCGGTAGAACTCCACATTGGCATTCCACACTGAGGCATGGTCGCGGGTGATGGCGATGTCGAATAGCGTTTCGGAAATCTTAAACAGGCCAGCCAGCACCTTGGGGAACGTGAAGTATTGCTTGACCTCTTGCTCGCTGAAGGCGTAGCGCGCCTCCTTGAGCTTTTCGCTGATGTAGGGCCAATCCCATGGCTGGGGATCCTTCATCTGCAATTCGTCGCGGGCAAAGGCGCGCAGGTCGGCCAGGTCTTTTTCGGCAAAGGGGCGTGCTTTGCGGGCCAGATCGCGCAAAAAGGTGATGACCGCGTCGGGCGACGATGCCATTTTGGGCACCAGCGACAGGGCGCCAAAGTTAGGGTAGCCCAGTAGCTCGGCCTCTTCCTTGCGCAGGCTTAGGATGTCGCGAATGCCCTGAGTGTTGTCAAATTTTTTGGCGTCTGCCTCGGCCTGGTCCGAGGCGCGGGTCGCAAAGGCGCGGTACAACGTGGCGCGCAGCGCGCTGCTGCGGGCAAATTGCATGACCGGCAAATAGCAGGGCATTTTGAGGGTCAGTTTGTAACCCGTCTTGCCTTCGGCCTGGGCTGCCGCCAGTGCAGTTTGCTGCACGTCGTCCGGCACACCGGCCACCTCTTCGGCGGTGGCGTAGTAGCTGAAGGCATCGGTGGCGTCCAGCGTGTTTTCGCTGAACTTCTGGCCCAGTGCGGCCTGCTGCTCCTGGATCTCCGCAAAGCGCTCACGTTGGGCGCCAACCAGGTCAGCCCCGCCCAGCACAAAGTTGCGCAGGGCGTTCTTGTGGGCTTGGCGTTGTTCGGGGTTCAGGGTTTGGACATCAATGGCCTTGTACTTGGCGTACAGCCGCTCATCCGCACCCAGGCGGGTCCAGAACTCGGTGACCACGGGTAGCGCGGCATTGTAGGCGGCACGCAGCTCGGGCGTGTCCGCAACATTGTTCAGGTGGCTTACCGCGCCCCAGGCCATGCCCAGCTTCTCGGTTGCGACGTCGAGAATCTTGGCTATGGCGTTCCATTGCGCAGGGAAATCGGGTGCGCATACCGTGTCCAAGGCGACGTCGGCACGTTCCAGTAGCGAGGTAATCGCAGGTGCAATGTGCTCTGGACGGATCTGGTCAAACAAAGGCAGATTCAGCGGGGACAGGAGTGGATTGGTCATATGGCGGATGTGGGGGTTCTGGGCTGTCAATCAAGTGGGGATCACGGGCGGATCAAGGGTCCACCACGCGCAGTGGCGGCTTGGACGCGGTTTTTGTGCTGTTGTTGCAGGGATTTGGCGGTGCCACAGGAGCGTGCGCACCCGCTGATTCCAATAGCGCAACCAGGTCGAGATTTTTGGCGTTTTTAGCGGCTTGCAGCGGCGTCCACCTGCAGCCCCCATTGACATCTGCGCCTTTGTTGATGAGTGCCTGGGCAATGGGTAGATGGGCTTTAGCACAAGCGGCGTCTGACTCTGAACAGGCAAATGCGAGTTGGACTAGGGTCGGCATGTCAGAAGGCCCATTGGGATTGACGCCGTGCTGCAATAGCAGATTGACCAGCGGCAATTTCATTTTCTCGAATTGGTTTTCTCGTACTACGGCGTTGAGCAGGTTCAACGCACCCCGATCATTCGGATTCAACACCGTGCGGTGGCTCAGTAAGGTACTGACCAAATCTTGAACCACGGGTGCGCGCAGCCTGTATACCAAGCCACCCAAGTCCATTTCATCCGAATTGGCGCCGCGTGCCAACAAGAGTTCAATTTCCTCCACCGTGGTGGCGTACCACAGGGCGCGGCTATTGCCGGTGTTGGCGGGCACGCCCGCATCCAGCAGCAGGGTGGTGGCCGCCACATTACCCGCTTTTGCAGCCGCAAGCAGCAAACTATGACTTTTTGCCGTGTCTTTCAGCAACTGCGGATGTGTCTCCAGCACGAACTGAAGCTGGGATAGGTTGTTGGCTTGGATGGCTTTGGCTGCAGCTGTCTCCGGTGGGTCGGGGGTCAGGGCCTGGACGGCCACACCCACGGCCACGATCGGAACCAAGCTGATGAGGCACAGCGGATTGCCGTCGCAAATCACCTTGTCGGCCTGCGCCGGACTGGCAATGCCAGCCGCCAGCACAGCCATCGCGATCAGGAAGTTTGCTTTCATGGATGCCTCGTCTTGCTAACGTTTACCGCTTGGCGCGGTATCCGCGGTGCGGGCGCCGGCCGATTCGAGCAGTGCCACGAGTGCGGTATTTTTATGAAATTTTGCTTCGCCAAGCGGAGTCGAGTCTAGGCCCGTAGGTTTGTGATTGACATCCGCGCCCTTGTCGATGAGAGCCTGGGCAATGGATAAGTAGACATCGTTACAGACGGCATCTTTTCCTCGGCATTCAATTTCCGAGCCCAATGCCACTAGGGCGAGGATCGACCTTTTGGACGGCCCGTTGCCGTTGGGGTTGACACCGTGCTGCAATAGCAGGTGGACCAAGGGCAATTTTTTTGCGCGCGGGCCACCGATCACAACGTCGTTCAGTAGCTTCACCGCACCACGGTCGTTCGGGTCCAACGCCGTACGACGGCTTAAAACGGTGCCCACTAGCTCCAGCACCTGGGGCGAGTTGAACAGGAAACTCATTTCACCCAAGTCCATTTCATCGGCATTGGCGCCGCGTGCCAGCAAGAGGTCGACTTCTGCCATTGTGGAGGCATGCGCGAGTAAACGGCTTTTGCCAATGGCGGCGGGAACGCCAGAGTCCAGCAGCAAGGTGGTTGCTGGCACGTTACCAACTCTTGCGGCTTCATATAGCAAATCGTAACTTTTATCGACGTCTTGCAGTAACTCTGGATGCTGTTTCAGCACAAACTGAAGCTGGGGCAGGTTGCCGGCCTGGATGGCCTTGGCAGCAGCTGTTTCCGGCGGGTCGGGGGTCACTGCGAGCACGACGGCGCCCACGGCTATGACAGGAAGAAGCCCGATGAGGCAAAGCGCGCTGTCACAAATCTGCTTGTCGGCGTGCGCCGGACTGGCGACACCCACCACCAAAGCCATGGCCAGTACGGCCCGTATTTTCATGAAGCGCATGCCCTTTCGGCCGCTTCCAGCGTGTTGACCAGTAGCATGGTGATGGTCATGGGACCCACGCCGCCGGGCACTGGGGTGATGTGGCTGGCGACTTGGCTGACACCGGCAAAGTCTACATCGCCACAGAGCTTGCCAGCGTCATCCCGGTTCATCCCCACGTCCAGCACCACGGCGCCGGGTTTGACCATGTCGGCGGTCAGCACATTGCGCTTGCCCACCGCGGCCACGATCACGTCGGCCTGCAGTGTCATGGCCTTGAGGTTGGCCGTGGCGCTGTGGCACACGGTGACGGTGGCGTTCTTTTGCAGCAGCATCAGCGCCATGGGCTTGCCCACGATGTTGCTGCGGCCTATGACCACGGCGTGCTTGCCGCGCAGGTCATAGCCAATGGATTCCAGCATCTTCATGCAGCCATAGGGTGTGCAGGGCCAGAAACCGGGTTGGCCCACCATCAGTGCGCCGGCGCTGGCCACATGGAAGCCATCGACATCCTTGGCGGGGGAAATGGCTTCGATAACCTTGTGCGCGTCGATGTGGGCGGGCAGGGGCAGTTGCACCAGGATGCCATGGATGCTCGGGTCGTTGTTCAAGGCATCTACCCGGGCCAGCAACTCAGCCTCGGTCATCGTGGCTTCGTATTTCTCCAGCACCGAGTGCAGGCCTGCATCCAAGCAGGCTTTGACCTTGTTGCGTACATAGACCTGCGATGCGGGGTTGTCACCCACCAGCACCACAGCCAGGCCGGGTGTCAGGCCACGGGCTTTGAGGGCCGATGTGCGGGCGGCTACGTCTTCGCGCAATTGTTTGGAGAGGGCGTTGCCGTCAATGATTTTTGCTGTGGTGCGCATGCAGGGCTTTCAAATGTAAAACGCCCGCAGTCCTTGCGGGGCGGGCGTGAGATGCTATGAAGTAAATAGCTTTGCGGGATAGGTCGCAGGCGTCAGGTTTTCGGGGCGGCTTGTCCCAGTGCGATCTTCAACAGGTCGGCCACAGTATTGGCGCTGAGCTTCTCCATGATGTTGGCGCGGTGGGCTTCAACTGTCTTGATGCTGATGCCCAGGTCGTCGGCAATTTGCTTGTTTAGGCGCCCAGCGACGATTCGTTCCAGCACCTGGGATTCGCGAAGTGTCAGCTTGGACAGCAGCGCGTCGCGGCTGGCGGCCAGCTGGAAATCGCTGAACGAATCCTTGGCATGGTCCAGCATGCGCTCCACGAGGCCGACCAATTGGTCTTCGTTGAATGGCTTCTGGATGAAATCCATGGCACCCTTCTTCATGGTGTCCACCGCCATGGGTACATCGCCATGGCCGGTGATGAAGACGATGGGTAGTGGCGAGCGGGCTTCGATCAGACGGCTTTGCAGCTCCAACCCGGTCATGCCACCCATGCGGATGTCCACAATCAGGCAGGCGACTTCGCGCGCGTCGTAGCGGCTCAAAAACGATTCGGCGGAATCAAAGCAGCGGACCCTAAAGCCTTTGCCTTCGAGCAGCCATTGCAGCGAATCGCGCACGGCCTCGTCGTCGTCGACAACGTACACAGTACCTTTTTTGGGAAGCAGGCTCATTCAGGTTTCCAGGGTTCTAATTGCTTGTGCGCGGATGTCGCGTCAAACTGGGGCTTACCTCGGTCAAAGGTATCCAGAATGAAAATCGGCACCCCGATACATCGTCACCATTGTAGAGGTTCTCTGCTGACATCCGCCCCAGGTGGGATTCGACAATCGAGCGGCATAGAGAGAGGCCAATACCCATGCCGTCGGACTTGGTGGAATAGAAGGCCTCATACAGCCGGGCCATGACTTCGGGCGCCAGGCCCTTGCCGGTGTCCTGCACCGAAAACTCTACCACCTGTTTGTCGTCCATGACGCGCGGAACCACGCGCAATTCCACAATCCGCTGCGCGGTCTGGCGCAGCGCCATGTCGATGGATTCGGCTGCGTTGCGCAGCAGGTTGATCAGCACCTGTTCAATCAGGATCGGGTCCACCATGAGCGTGGGCAGGCGGGCTGCGACGTAGTGATTCAGCCGCACGTTGAAGCGGCGCAGTTCGATTTCGGCCAGTTCCACGGCCTCGGCAACGATGCTGCTCACCTCGGATGGCGTGCGGTTGGGTTCGCTGCGTTTCACGAAGGAGCGGATGCGGTGGATGATCTGCCCCGCACGCTGGGCCTGCTTGGCGGTCTTCTCCAGCGCACCCAGCAGGTCTTCTTCGGTGATTTGCTGCGCCTTGATGCGCGACACCATTCCGTTGCAGTAGTTGTTGATAGCGGTCAGGGGCTGGTTCAGCTCGTGGGCGACGCTGGACGCCATTTCGCCCATCGTGATCAGGCGGCTGGCGGTCTGGGCGCGTTCGGTCTGGCTGGCTGCTTGTTCTTCGGTCAGGCGGCGCGATGTGATGTCGGTGGCAATCACCATTTGCGCCAGGCGGCCATCCACCCAGCTCAGATAACGCGTGCGCACCTCCAGCCATTGGTTCAGGTCAGCAATAAAAATCTCGGCGCTCTCAGTTTCGGTGTCGGGCAGCGCGGTGGTGGGTAGACCAGCAAAGGAATCCACGCTGTCAGTCGATTCGTCATTGGGCAGGCTGTCGGGCACGCCGGCTTGGGCTACCAGTTGGAGGTGGCCATTGGCCTGCAGGCCAAACCATTGTCGGTAGAGTTTGTTGGCAAATAACAGCTCGTCGCTGCCCAGCGGCGCCACCGATATCGACGCATCCAGCGCCTCAAGCACCGTGGTGAAGCGCTCGTGCGAGGCCGACAACTGTTCCCGCACACGGTTGGGTTCGGTGATGTCCGTCATGGACGTCATCCAGCCGGTTTGCTTGCCCACCGCATCAATCAGTGGCGACACGTAGAGGCGGGCGTCGAACACCGTGTTGTCGCGCCGTTTGACCCGCACCTGTATGCCTCCCGGCGCAGTTTTGCCCGACAGTTCTTCGTCCAGCAAGGAATGCAGTTGTTCGCGGTCGTTTTCGGGCCAATAGGGGAAGGGGGCAGTGCGGCCCACCAGCTCGGGCTCGGTCCAACCCGTCATCTGGCAAAACGCAGCGTTGACGTAGGTAATGCGGCCCTGCAAATCCATGGCGCGCATGCCGGTCAGCATGGAATTTTCCATCGCACGGCGGAACGTGGTCTCGGAAATCAGCGCTTGCTGCGCCTGCATGCGCCTGCGTGTGTGGCGCCAGTTGGCGATCAACATCCAGGCCGTCATCACGCTCAAGGTGCTGACCAGCCAGAACAAGCCGCTGCCGATCACACCCAACGACGCGCGGTAGGCCTGGCCTCGCACCACCAGCGCACTGCCCACGGGCGATACCGGCATCGAAAATTCATTGGCCGGGTTGGCCCAAGGCAACAGGTTTTTGACCGTCTTCTTGGCGGGAATGGCAATGCCGGCCAACAAGCTGCCTTTGGCGTCTTGCAGCGACACGGCGTAACGGGCGGTAACCTCGGTGGGTACGCCGTACCGGTACAAGCCGTCGACGGAATACTCAGCCAACAGCACACCCGCAAACCGCGTGCGATCGGTCAGTGGCAAATGCATTTGCAGCAGCGGCGTTTCGTGGTCGGTGCCCAGTGGCTGCACGTAGACCGGTTGTTGCAATTCACGCGCTGCCAGAAAGCCTCCCAAGGTTTCGTTGCGCTGGGCGCTGTCTCCGCCGGCATTACCAGCATTCAACTGGTTGCCAACCAACACCGCAGTACCCAGCGCTGATTTAACCCGCCTGCGCTCATCCACCCAGGCCAGGCCTTGCAGTTCAGGGTATTGGTTGAGCATGGAGCGGGCGCGTGTGCGAAATTCCTCCACCTCCAGCTCGCGATTGGAGATTTCGCGGGCAATGCGCATCAACTGTTCCTGGCGCTCCAACAGGCGCAGGCGCAGGCGCTGCTGGGTGTATTCCACGTCGCGTTGCACGGCTTGTTGCTCGCGGTCCATCTCTTCCAGCCGCAAATAACCCAGGGCGGCGACGATGGCGGCAAAAAACAACAAAACAGCGAGCAGTGGCGCCAGTACGGCCAATCGGTCTTGCCGGTGCGGCGCCAGCCTGTGCCACCAGCGGCGTGCGCGGTCCACAGTGTTGAACGCCAAGGGTTTTGGCAACGAAATCAGCTTGGGCAGGGGCATGTGTCTAGTGTAGGGGAGTGCCCAGTGGCAAGGATTTTAATAATTCATATTATGAAATCAATATGCACTGGTTGAAATTTTAAAATACTTGTGTGAAAATAGATAGAACGACCTAAAACGTACTAAATTGCTTCAAAACAACGAGGAGACATCCATGTCAGCAGTTCCCCCAGGTGCGGCCAGCGCCTCTAATCCAGACCTGGACAGCCAGGAAACCCGCGAATGGATGGACGCCCTCAGCGCTGTCATCGAGGCCGAAGGCCCTGAGCGCGCCCACTTCTTGT
>NZ_JANXUQ010000027.1 GCF_025356155.1 Rhodoferax sp.
CCTAGATGTTGCCGCGCTGGAGACGCTGCCCATGTTGGCCAATGCCTACACCGAGGGCAAGCCCGCGCGCCAGACCCATTGGCGCGCCATGGATCAGGCGTTGGCCCACGCAGCAGAGCAGCAGCGCGACGACGTGCACCGTGCGCTGTGCGAACCCCAAGTGGGTGTTGCATTGCTGGCCGTGACCCGGTGGCTGGAGCTTGACCTGGCGCAGTTGGCGGCCCATGCTGAGCCCGACCCCAAAAGCAGCTTGCAAGACTGGGCCCGACAGCAAACCCGGCCCTGGCATGATCAACTGAAAAAGGCCTTGTCCCAGGCGCATGATGAAGATGGCACGCACCGTGCCCGCATCCTGGCCAAGCGCCTGCGCTACGGCATCGAGGCGCTGCGCCCACTGCTGCCTAAACGGCGCGCCAAACACTGGCACCAACAGGCTAGCCGCTTACAGGCCGATATGGGTTCGGCCCGCGACGTGCAGCGGGCACTGGCCATCGCCACCCGCCTCAAGCTCGCCTCCAGCCTGCTGGACTTTTTGCGTGGCGTCGCCGTTGGCAAGCAACACGGCATTGCATAGCGAGTGTGCAGGCAGCGGTAACGCGCTGCGAGGGCGCGCAACGCACCGCTCAGTAGAAGAAATCGCTCAGGCCGGATGACTGACGCGACGGTCGGCAGCACTACCAGAAATGGCGCCCAACTCGCCGGAATCACGCGCCTTACGGCCATACACCAGCTCAAACACAGGGCTGGCCATCATGGTGGTGACTACGGCCATGAGCACCAGCATGGTGAACAAGGCTGGCCCGATGATGCCCTTTTGCAGCCCGATGTTGATGATCATCAGCTTCATCAATCCACGCGAGTGCATGAGCGCGCCGATGCCAAGCTGCGTTCGGTTGTCTTCGCCCGACAAGCGCGCGGCCAGGTAGGAGGCGGCGAAGTTGATCATGTCCAAACGGGTGTTCAGGCCTTGTATCCACGCACGACATAGTGTTTGCATTGTTGCAGGCACCTTCAGTACACTTTTGTAACCATGAGTTTTCTCACCAGTCGAGAATTCAACCTTGATGTCAGCTTAGCCAAGCGCGCAGCACGTGCCGAACCGGCATTGATCGCTGAATGCGGGCAGCCCACCCACGTAATGATGCGCATTGGGGACTTCCGCCGCCTCACCGTCGAGAGCGCGAGTATTTTGGAGATATTGGCGATGCCCGGTGTAGCTGAACCAGATGCCAGCGAGTCTGGGCCCCAATTGCAATAAGGTGCGGCGGGCGCGCAAGCGATGGCACAAACACGGCGCCCCTGAACTACGCCGACCGCTATCTACTACATCGAAACGCAGACCGCAAGGGGGCTCCGATTTCGTGCTGGACACCGAAACCTTCGCCTTTTTAACTACCAGTAAGTCCTGTACGGTGGGGGTTTTACAACGGATTTAAGCGCGGGTCGAGACGACCTTCCACAGGTTGGCGAAGCCAACCGGCCCTTCGTCAAGATCCAACGCTTGTGCGAACGCGCAATGGCAGATCTGCCCAGCCAAGGGGCGCTGACCCAACAGATCAATACCCCGACAAAACGTTCAAGCTGAAGGTCGCTCAGCGCTTGCGCCTCCATGCCTGGTAGCGCGAATGTTGCAGGGCGACCAGCTCGACCACGCCCCAGGTGATGCTGCTCAGCATATATAGGCGGCGCATAGGATCAGACCTTGGCGCTGCGCTTGGTCGGCAAGCCCAGGCTGACCCATCCATCGTCAAACAAGTCGTCCAGCTTCTTCTGCAATCCCAAGAGTTTCCAGATCATGGTGCTCTCCTATTGAGTCGTTGAATGAGCCCCTAGGCTAGCGGGCTTGTGTGACAGTTGTGCGTAAAAGGTCCATACCCTTGGGCCGTGCTGTGCCATGCCACCATACGGTGTTTTGCGGGCTATGCTCAATCCGCCCAGTCATCCTACAAAGCCTACGGCCCTACCCATTGCAAGCCAAACATCTGCCAGAACTCGAAGCCCTGGAGCGCATCCTGGACCTTGGCGCGCCACACCTGCAGGTCAGAGTCGTGCACCAAGTATCGGCACCAGCGGGCACCGCCCTGCCCGTCTACGCCATTGGCCTGGGCAACCCCAGTCCGGACGTGCCCGCCATCGGCTTTTTTGGCGGTGTGCATGGCCTGGAACGCATCGGCGCGGAAGTGGTCATCGCCTTTTTGCACAGTCTGGTGATGCGTTTGCAGTGGGACACCACGTTACACAGCCAACTCGAATCGGTACGACTGTTGTTTATGCCCATCGTCAATCCCGGTGGCATGCTGATGGGTACACGGGCAAACCCCCAAGGCATTGACCTGATGCGCAACGCACCGGTGGACGCGGTGGACAAGGTCCCGTTTCTGGTCGGTGGCCAGCGCATCAGCGCAACCCTGCCCTGGTACCGTGGGCGCCCGGACGCACCGATGGAGGCCGAGAACCTGGCGCTGTGTGCCGAGGTGCGCAGCGAGCTGTTGTCGCGCCCGTTCAGCATGGCGCTGGATTGCCACTCCGGCTTTGGCGCCAGCGACCGCATCTGGCTGCCCTATGCACACACCCGCAAACCCATTGCGCATCTTGCCGAAATGCAGGCACTGAAAGAGGTGTTTCTGCAGACCTACAGCCACCACCCCTATGTGTTCGAGCCGCAGAGCCTGCAGTACCTGGCCCACGGTGACATTTGGGACTATCTGTACTTGGAAGCCTGCACCGACCCAGAGCGAATTTTTTTGCCGCTGACGCTGGAGATGGGCTCCTGGTTGTGGATCAAGAAAAACCCGCGCCAGATGTTTTCACTCAAGGGCATCTTCAACCCGCTGATCGCGCACCGACAGCACCGCGTATTGCGTCGGCATCTGTCGTTGCTGGATTTTTTGTCCCGCGCGACGGCCAGCCACGCACGCTGGGTGCCCACCAGCGACACTCGGGCCAAACTGCATGCCGATGCGCTCAACGCATGGTACGACTAGGGGCTAGGAAATGCCAGGTTCCCTCAGCTTGAGGGCGAGGGATAGCTCCAGATGGGAGAAGGGTTTGTTCAGCGCTCCCGCCACCCGAAAACCCAGGCCCTCGGCCACCAAGCGCGCACTCTCCAACGTGGCGTTGCCGCGCCCAGTCATCAATACCAGTTCAACATCGGATACGCGCTCTGCCAATTTTTGGATCAACTCGAAGCCGTCCATATCGGGCAACGAAAGGTCCATGACGATGGCTTTAAAAGTCGACAGGGCATCGCTCCTGAGCAAAGCAAAACCACCCGTGAACAACTGTGTAGGAAGCCCATACAGCGCCAGCATCTGCGCCACCAGCGCACCCATCGTTTCGTCATCTTCAACGATAGCGATTGAGCAGGTTTTGCTGGATGTATTCATAAGACTCCCTGGAGCTACACGCACGGATTCTGGAGGCGCCCGGTGGTTGTAAGCACCGAGCGATGGCGCGGCCACTCAGTCTAACCACTTCTGCATAAATTGCGCCTGCCCCATGGCGGGATCCAACTGGTAATTGGCAAAGCCCAGGCGCTGGTAGAGCCGGTACGCGCCGCCATTGCCCTGCAGCACTTCCAGTGTCATCTTGCAAGCGCCCCGCTCCACGGCAACGGATTCGGCGAAGGCCAGCATCTTTTCTGCCACTTTTTGTCCGCGGTGGCTGGCCAGCACGGCAACATCGTGCACATTGACCAAGGGGCGGCAGGCAAAGGTCGAAAACCCTTCTATGCAGTTCACCAGGCCAATGGCACGGTCACCGTCAAACGCCAGCACGCTGTAGGCCTGTGGGCGTGCGGCCAGCGCCGATACCAGGTTGGCCTTGACAAACTCGCTCAGGGCGTGGGCGCCGCCCATGGGGTCGCACGCGTAGGCGTCAAGCAAATGTACCAACGCCGCGGCGTGGATTGGGTTGCCGTAGTCGGCGCGCACCACATGGACGGAAGTCGACACAGGTATGGCAGTGGCGTTTGTAGTCATCGTCGTATTCATCGTTGGTACTTTTTAGTCGATCAGGGTATCGGCAATGCGCTGGGCACAGGCTTTGGCTTGCACGGCGTCGCTCGCCTCGACCATGACGCGGACCAGTGGCTCGGTACCGCTGGCGCGGATCAGCACCCTGCCAGTGTCGCCCAGCTCGGCTTGAACCTCTCGGGTGGCCTGCTCCATACGGGCATTGGCCTTCCAGTCCTGACCGGGCTTGAGCCGCACATTGATCAGGGTTTGGGGGAATAGCGCTACCGCAACCAACAGTTGCGCCATGGTCTTGCCACTGCGTTGCAAGGCTTGCAACACCTGCAATGCGGAAATCAGGCCATCACCGGTGGTGTGTTTATCCAACGCCAGCAAATGACCGGAGCCTTCACCGCCCAACATCCAGTGGTGCTTCTCCAATTCTTCCAGCACGTAGCGATCGCCGACCTTGGCGCGCACAAATTGCACGCCACGGGCCTTGAGCGCCACTTCCACAGCCATATTCGTCATCAGCGTACCCACAACACCAGGAACGTGTTCGTCGCGGCCCAGGCGTTCGTCGGCCATCAAGTACAACAACTCGTCACCGTTGTAAAGACGGCCATCGGCATCGACGACCTGCAGGCGGTCGGCATCACCGTCCAGCGCAACCCCAAAGTCGGCCTGGTGGGCCTTGACGGCGGCTACCAGTGCCTGCGGGTGCGTAGCGCCCACCTCGTGGTTGATGTTGAGGCCATCGGGCGCGCAGCCAATGGCCACCACCTCGGCACCCAGTTCATGGAAGACCTTGGGCGCGATATGGTAGGCCGCACCGTGTGCCGCATCTACGACGATCTTCATGCCCTTGAGCGTGAGGTCGTTGGCAAAGGTACTCTTGCAAAATTCGATGTAGCGGCCGGCTGCATCGTCCAGCCTTCGCGTCTTGCCCAGCGTGGCAGAGTCGGCCCACACGGGTGGCTCCTCCAGCGCGGCTTCTACCGCGTGCTCCCAGGCGTCGGACAGCTTGGTGCCCTTGGCGCTGAAAAATTTGATGCCGTTGTCGGCAAACGGGTTGTGGCTGGCGCTGATGACCACGCCCAACGAGGCCCGCTGCGCGCGGGTCAAGTAGGCCACGCCCGGCGTGGGCAACGGGCCGAGCAGCACCACATCCACACCGGCCGAGTTGAAACCGCTCTCCAGCGCGCTCTCCAGCATGTAGCCGGAAATACGCGTGTCCTTGCCAATCAATACCGTGGGGCGGGATTCGCTTTGTTTCAACACCCGCCCGACCGCATGGGCCAGTCGCATCACAAAGTCGGGGGTAATGGGGGCTTGACCTACTGTGCCGCGAATGCCGTCGGTACCGAAATATTTTCTTGTCATGTCTATGGATTTCTTGAAATTTCAAACCATCAGCATTGCTGCTCCATGGCACCAAATACCTTGAGGGCCTGCACGGTCTCTTTGACGTCGTGCACCCGCACCACGTGGGCGCCGTTTTGCACCGCCAGCAAAGCGGCCGTCACGCTAGGCACCACGCGTTCACGGTTGTCCAGCGTGGCCACCGAGGATAGCGAACGCTGGGTCACAGCCGCCAACGACGATTTGCGCGACCAGCCCGCCATCACCGCATAACCCATGGGCAGCAAGGCCGCCTGTTGCGCCAGCAATGCGAAATTTTGCTGCACGGTTTTACCAAAACCAATGCCAGGGTCAATACAGATGCGAACCGGATTGACGCCTAGCCCTCGCAGATGCTGAGTAAGCTGCTGCAAAAACGATAGCACCTGCGGCATCACGTCGCCCACCATGGGCGTGACCTGCATGGTTTGTGGATCGCGGTGCATGTGCATCATGCAGACGCCACAGTTGGCATGCTGGCGTATGACCTCCACACCCGTTAGACCGCTAGGATCTCCACTCCAGCGCAGCGCCCATACGTCGTTGATGATGTCGGCACCCAGGTCCAGCACAGCCTGCATGACTTGGGGCTTGTAGGTGTCAACCGAGACCGGCACACCCAACGTGACCGCGTGGCGCACGACAGGCAATACCCGCTCCAACTCTTCGGCTACCGGCAGTTCTTGCGCGCCGGGGCGGGTGGATTCGCCACCAATGTCCAGGATGTCAGCGCCGTCTTTGACCAGGCGATCGCAATGCGCCAGAGCTGCGTCCCGGCTGGCGTGCTGGCCACCATCGGAAAACGAGTCTGGAGTGACATTGACAATGCCCATGACCTTGGGCGTGCCCAGATCGAGCAGGAAGCGGCCGGTTTGCCATTGCATATTTTTTTGTTCCCTTGATTGGTTAGCCACTGCTGCGACCAGGGTTTCAACCATAAGAAAACGGGGCACAAGGCCCCGTTTTCTCTGATGTTAGTCCATTCTTCAGGCGACAGTAGGCGTCGGGTCTGCTGCCACGGCTGGAGCACCGCCGCTGCCACCGCTACCGGAATTGTTGGGCGTACGTGGCGTCCAGTCTTTGGGTGGGCGTGGCTCTTTGCCAGCCATGATGTCATCGAGTTGGTCGCTGTCAATGGTTTCCCACTCCAGCAAGGCCTTGGCCATGGCGTGCATCTTGTCCTGATTGTCTTCGATCAGCTTGCGTGCTAGCGTGTACTGCTGGTCGATGATGCGGCGCACTTCGCCGTCGACCTTCTGCATGGTCTGCTCGCTCATATTGGTGGTCTTGGTCACCGAGCGGCCCAGGAAGACTTCGCCTTCGTTTTCGGCATAAACCATAGGGCCTAAGGCGTCGGTCATGCCGTAACGGGTCACCATGTCGCGGGCGATATGGGTTGCACGTTCAAAGTCGTTGCTGGCGCCAGTGGTCATCTGGTTCATGAACACTTCTTCGGCAATTCGGCCACCAAACAACATGCTGATCTGGTTCAACATGTATTCGCTGTCGTAGCTGTAGCGGTCTTGCGCTGGCAGGCTCATAGTCACGCCCAGGGCACGGCCACGGGGGATGATGGTAACCTTGTGTACCGGGTCGCACTTTGGCAGCATCTTGCCAATCAGGGCGTGGCCGGACTCGTGGTAGGCAGTGTTGCGGCGTTCCTCTTCGGGCATGACCATGCTCTTGCGCTCAGGACCCATGAAGATTTTGTCCTTGGCCTTCTCGAAATCCTGCATCTCGACAACACGCGCATTGCGGCGGGCCGCCATCAAAGCTGCTTCGTTGCACAGATTGGCAAGATCGGCACCCGACATGCCAGGCGTACCCCGGGCAATGGTGTTGGGATTGACATCCTGGCCCAACGGAACCTTGCGCATGTGCACGGCCAAAATTTGTTCACGGCCACGGATGTCGGGCAGCGTCACATAGACCTGGCGATCGAACCGGCCAGGGCGCAGCAATGCGGAATCCAATATGTCAGGGCGGTTGGTGGCAGCCACCACGATGACGCCGACATTGGTCTCGAAGCCGTCCATCTCGACCAGCATCTGGTTCAGAGTCTGTTCGCGCTCGTCGTTACCACCACCCAGGCCAGCGCCACGCTGGCGACCGACGGCGTCAATTTCATCAATGAAGATGATGCACGGCGCATTTTTCTTGGCGTTGTCGAACATGTCGCGCACGCGGGAGGCGCCCACGCCAACAAACATTTCCACAAAATCGGAGCCAGAGATGCTGAAGAAAGGTACCTTAGCTTCACCGGCGATGGACTTTGCCAGCAGGGTCTTACCGGTTCCAGGAGGGCCAACCAGCAGCAAGCCACGGGGAATACGGCCGCCCAGTTTCTGGAATTTGCTAGGGTCTTTCAAGAAGTCGACAACTTCCTTGACTTCTTCCTTGGCTTCGTCGCAACCTGCCACATCGGCAAAGGTCACAGTATTGGTGTTCTCGTCAAGCAGGCGCGCCTTGCTCTTGCCGAAGCTGAAAGCGCCGCCTTTGCCCCCGCCCTGCATCTGGCGCATGAAGTAAATCCAGACCCCTACCAACAGCAACATGGGACCAAAATTAATCAACAATCGGACGAGGAAAGATTCTTCCTCACGGGGTTTGACATCAAATTTGACGTTGTTGTTGATCAGATCACCAATGAGCCCTTTGTCGATATTTGGAGCTGTTGTTTTGATTTTGCGGTCATCGGAGGTGATGGCCAAAATATCCGAGCCACCCATGCCGGCGTCCTGAATTACTGCGTTTTTGACGTGTTTGTTACGCACTTCGTCCAGGAAATCGGAGTACCCGATGGTCGTAGCCCCAGCGACTCCGCCCTTGTCAAACGACCTGAACACGGTGAAAAGCACCAGGCCAATCACCACCCACACTGCAATTTTCGAAAACCACTGATTATTCAAGCGAAGCTCCAATAGGGGCACAGACTAGGACACTGTGCATATCTGCGTACCATTTTAGGCGTTTCAAGGTGCGCAAGGCGCTATTTTCCAGTTTATGCCACATATACCGCAAGCTTATGTAACCACTGTGTCGCCATCGACGGTCTAGGGGCTAGGCTAAGCACCCTGTTTTTTGAGCCCAAGGCCCACCAAAAAGGTCTCAGACGAGCGGTCGCGCGAGGCCTTGGGCTTGAGCGGTTTGACCACGTCAAAAGCCGCCTTGAAATGCTGCACCACGTCGTTGTAACTACCGCCATGGAACACCTTGGCCACCAGTGCGCCCTGGGGCTTCATGTGGTTTTGAGAAAACTCGATGGCCAGTTCGACCAAGTGCTCGATGCGCGCGGCGTCAGCTGAAGATATACCGGACAGGTTGGGGGCCATGTCTGACACCACAAGATCTGCTTTACGGCCCTGCAGGGCTTGTTCCAGCTTAGTCAGCACGTCGGCCTCCCGAAAATCTCCCTGGATAAAGGTCACGCCCTCAATCGGTTCCATAGGCAGCAGGTCCAAGCCGATGATGGTGCCGTTGAGCGCGCCAACCGCCGCCCCGGTGGGCGACAGGCGACGGCGAACATACTGGCTCCACGCACCGGGTGTGCAGCCCAAGTCAACCACCAAATAGCCCGGTTTGATCAGGCCCAGGGTTTCGTCGATTTCCTTGAGTTTGTAGGCCGCGCGGGCGCGGTAGCCTTCCCGGGTCGCCAATTTGACGTAGGGGTCATTGATGTGATCGTGCAGCCAGGCCTTATTGACCTTTTTGTTGCCTGCTTTGGTTTTCATGGGTACTTTCTGAGTGGGTGGCTCTACCGCCCTGTTTGCGTTCAACCGATAATACAGGGATGCCCCTAATTCAATTGACCCCTGCCCAGCGCAAAGAACACCGTGCCGAAGCACACCACCTCGACCCCGTGGTCATGGTGGGTAACGATGGCCTCACTGAAAATGTCAAAAAAGAGATTGACGGCGCGCTGAGTGCGCACGGTCTGATCAAGGTCCGCGTTTTTTCGGACGACCGCGTCGCCCGTGATGCAATGTTCCAGTCACTGGCTGAGGACTTGAGCGCGGCGCCGATTCAACACATCGGCAAGTTGCTGGTATTGTGGCGGCCCAAGGTCGATAAAGAAAAAATCGTTGATGAAGACCGCATGGCGGGACCGCGCGACGTCAAGGTTTTGAAGTACAGCAAGCGTGCCGGTCAGCGCCCCGAGGTCAAGACCCTACGCGTTCTGGGCAATCAACGTTTGACCGCAGGTGGGAATGTGAAGCGGGCCAAACCCAAGCCAAAAGTCAGCTTGAAGAAAAGAAACCAAGGGTGATTCTTTGCGGGACAGACCGCAGAACGCGAAGCAGACCAGCTCTGTCCTGAACTGATTAGCTGCGTTTGGCCAGCTTGCCAAACACCACCGCAGCGCACACCCACTGCACCACATACATCCCCGTTCCAAGCCCATGCCACAAGGCCAGGTTGTCGCGGGCGACGATATGGGGGGTTGCGCCAAACTCGACCAGCAGCGCCATCAGCACCCCACCCACTACAAAAAGTGTAGCGGACTGGGCAATATCAGCGGGGGCTAGCGCCTTGTCAGACCGGAAGACCATCAGTAAAACCAGGCCACAAACGGTAGAAATTGCCGCTTGAGCCGTAAACAGCTTGGCCGCCAAATTTCCGGCCATCGCCGGGGTTGGCAGATGCATGAACAGCATAGGCACCACAAAAAAGCCCAAGGTGCTCAAACTACCCCACCAGACCGCTGCAAGCCAGATGGGCAAATTGCGCATGCCGAATCAGCGGGTTAGATGTAATGGACCGCAACGATTTCGTAAGCCTTGACGCCGCCGGGCGCTTGCACCTCCGCGGTGTCGCCCTCCATCTTGCCGATCAGCGCACGGGCTATTGGGGAGCCGATATTGACGCGACCAAACTTCAGGTCGGCTTCATCTTCACCAACGATCTGGTATTTGACGCGCTCGCCGGTTTCTTCTTCTTCCAATTCCACCGTGGCACCAAATACCACTTTGCCACCGGCGTTCAGCTCGGCCGGGTCGATGATTTGCGCGGCGGATAGCTTGCCTTCGACTTCCTGGATACGGCCCTCCACAAAACCCTGGCGGTCTTTGGCGGACTCGTACTCGGCGTTTTCGCTCAAATCGCCCTGCGCGCGCGCCTCGGAGATGGCGTTGATGACCCAGGGCCGGTCCACGGTCTTGAGTTTGTGCAGCTCGGCCTTGAGGATTTCTGCGCCGCGTTTGGTAATGGGAAGGGTTGCCATATTGATAAAACAGTGGTCGGTGTGGATAACAACAAAGGCCGAAACGGCTGTGTATAAATAACAAGGACAGCGCAACGTCTACACGCTGCACTGTCCTTTAAATCTAGCTTGGATTATGCCAAGTCTTGCGCGCAGAAACCAGTCTTGCAACTAGGCTTGCAACTGCGCGTGCATTTCCTGCACCGAAATGACATCCAGCTGGTCCAGGTACTTCATGCCCTCCACCGCCGCCTCGGCGCCGGCAATGGTGGTGTAGGTTGTGACTCGTGCCAGCAGCGCGCTGGTACGGATCTGGCGCGAATCAGCGATTGCGTTGCGGCGCTCTTCCACGGTGTTGATGACCATGGCCAGCGGCTCGTTCTTGATCATGTCCACGATGTGCGGGCGGCCCTCAGTCACTTTGTTGACGACGGAACAGGGCACGCCTGCGGCATTGATGCTGGCCGCCGTACCCTTGGTCGCCACGAGCGTAAAGCCCATATCGATCAGCTTGCGCGCCACTTCCACCACGCGCGGTTTGTCGCTTTGCTTGACCGAGATGAAGGCCTTGCCCGAGCGTGGCAACTTTGCACCTGCGCCCAGTTGCGACTTCACAAAGGCTTCGCCAAAGGTCTTGCCCACGCCCATGACTTCGCCGGTGGACTTCATCTCGGGGCCGAGAATGGTGTCGACACCGGGGAATTTGACGAAGGGGAACACGGCTTCCTTGACGCTGAAGTACGGCGGTGTCACTTCTTTGGTGACGCCTTGCGACGCCAACGACTGGCCGACCATGCAACGCGCCGCGACCTTGGCCAGCTGGATGCCGGTGGCCTTGGAGACAAAGGGCACAGTGCGTGATGCACGTGGGTTCACCTCCAGCACAAAAATCACATCCTTGCCGTCCGTGCTCTGGATGGCGAATTGCACATTCATCAGGCCCACCACGTTCAGCGCCGCGGCCATGGCTGCGGTCTGCCGCTTGATCTCGGTCACCGTGGCAGCGCTCAGGCTGTAGGGTGGCAAGGAGCAAGCGGAATCGCCGCTGTGCACGCCGGCCTGCTCAATGTGTTCCATGACGCCACCGATAAAGGTCACGCCCGTGTTGTCGCGGATGCAGTCCACGTCACATTCAATCGCGTCATTCAAGAAGCGGTCCAGCAGCACAGGAGAATCATGGCTGACCTTGACCGCTTCGCGCATATAACGCTCCAGGTCGCGCTGCTCGTGGACGATTTCCATGGCGCGGCCGCCCAGCACGTAGCTGGGGCGCACGACCAGGGGGTAACCCAGGGCAGCGGCCTTTTCCAGCGCTTCTGGCTCGGTACGGGCCGTTGCGTTCGGCGGTTGGCGCAGCTTCAATTCGTGCAGCAATTTCTGGAAACGCTCGCGGTCTTCGGCTGCATCAATCATGTCCGGGCTGGTGCCGATGATGGGCACGCCGTTGGCTTCCAGATCCAGCGCCAACTTCAAAGGCGTCTGGCCACCGTATTGCACGATGACGCCGACCGGTTTTTCTTTGTCAACGATTTCCAGCACGTCTTCCAAAGTCAATGGCTCGAAATACAAGCGGTCAGACGTGTCGTAGTCGGTGGACACGGTCTCAGGATTGCAGTTGACCATGATGGTCTCGTAGCCGTCTTCGCGCATGGCCAAGGCCGCGTGCACACAGCAGTAGTCAAACTCAATGCCCTGGCCAATGCGGTTGGGCCCACCGCCCAGCACCATGATCTTCTTGTTGGTCGTAGGTTCGGCTTCGCACTCCGCGCCTTCGGACTCATAGGTCGAGTACATGTAGGCGGTGTTGGTGCCAAATTCGGCCGCGCAGGTGTCCACACGTTTGTAGACGGGACGCACACCCAGGGCGCGGCGCTTTTCACGGATGGCCTTGTCCGTGGTCTTGAACTGGCGCGCCAAGCGGCGGTCCGAAAAACCCTTTTGCTTCAGGCTGCGCAAGGTGGCAGCGTCGATCTTGTCAAAGGCCGTGCCGCTGGCGGGCTGCGGCAGGCGTTCGATCTCCAGTTCGATCTTGACGATCTGCTCGATCTGCACCAAAAACCAGCGGTCGATCTTGGTCAACGCGAAGACCTCGTCCACGCTCATGCCCTGGGCGAAGGCATCACCCACATACCAGATGCGCTCGGGGCCGGGCTCGCCCAGCTCTTTTTCCAGCACTTCGCGGTCTTGTGTTTTTTCGTTCAAGCCGTCCACGCCCACTTCCAGACCGCGCAGGGCTTTCTGGAAAGATTCCTGGAAGGTCCGGCCCATGGCCATAACCTCGCCCACACTCTTCATTTGTGTGGTCAGGCGGCTGTCGGCAGCGGGGAATTTCTCGAACGCAAAGCGCGGGATCTTGGTGACCACGTAGTCGATGCTGGGCTCGAACGACGCGGGGGTTGCACCGCCGGTGATGTCGTTGCGCAGTTCGTCCAGCGTAAAGCCGACAGCCAGCTTGGCGGCGATCTTGGCGATGGGAAAACCGGTGGCTTTGGATGCCAATGCAGACGAACGCGACACACGCGGATTCATCTCGATAACAACCATGCGACCGTCGTCCGGGTTGATGGAGAACTGCACATTCGACCCACCGGTGTCCACGCCAATCTCGCGCAGCACAGCCAACGAGGCGTTGCGCAGGATCTGGTATTCCTTGTCGGTCAGCGTTTGTGCGGGTGCCACGGTGATGGAGTCGCCGGTGTGCACGCCCATCGGGTCCAGATTCTCGATGGAGCAGACGATGATGCAGTTGTCCGCCTTGTCGCGCACCACTTCCATCTCGTACTCTTTCCAACCCAGCAGCGACTCTTCAATCAGCAGCTCGTTGGTCGGCGAGGCTTCCAAGCCACGTTTGCAGATGGTTTCAAATTCCTCGGGGTTGTAGGCAATGCCGCCACCCGTGCCGCCCAACGTGAAGCTGGGGCGGATGACGGTGGGGAAGCCCAGCGTCTTCTGCACATCCCAGGCCTCGGTCATGCTGTGCGCAATGCCGGAGCGGGCGGAGCCCAGGCCGATCTTGGTCATCGCGTCCTTGAACTTCAAACGATCCTCGGCCTTGTCGATGGCCTCGGGTGTGGCGCCGATCAGCTCCACCGGTTTGCCAGTGGCCGCACCGGTGTACTTGGCCAGCACGCCGTTGTGCCACAGGTCCAGCGCGCAGTTCAGTGCGGTTTGGCCACCCATGGTCGGCAGGATCGCATCTGGCTTTTCCTTGGCGATGATTTTTTCGACCGTCTGCCAGGTGATGGGCTCGATGTAGGTCACATCCGCCGTGGCGGGGTCGGTCATGATCGTCGCGGGGTTGCTGTTGATCAGGATGACGCGGTAGCCCTCTTCGCGCAGTGCCTTGCAGGCCTGCACGCCGGAGTAGTCGAACTCGCAGGCCTGGCCAATGATGATGGGGCCGGCGCCGATGATGAGGATGCTTTGGATGTCGGTACGTTTTGGCATTTCTTCTTCTCTGCTCTTTACTTTTCAATCAATCTATTCAGGCGTGCGCGCTCAGCTCAAGCTTGCTTAACCCAAGCTTGCAGTCGCCAGCTTGGCGCCGAACCACAAAAACAGTCCACCCACCGAGCTGGACAACGCGCCAGACAGGCGTTTGCGCGCACGGAACAACCGAGCCAGGCGGGCGCCGGCGAAAATCAGCGCGGACAGGTACAAGGCGCTGAATGCCATGACGATGGCGCTCAGTATCAAAAACGGCACGGCGGGTGTCTCATACGTCGGGTCAATGAACTGCACAAAGAACGACAACAAGAACAAAATCGCCTTTGGATTCAACAGGCTGATGACCAGCGCGCGCTTGAACGGGTTCGCCAGGTTGGCTGGCGTCTCGGCAACGGCCTGCGCCTCAGGCGCATCAGCGCTGCGCCACTTCTGGATGGCGGCCCAGACCAGGTTCACTCCCAGCCAGGCCAGGTAGGCGGCGCCTGAATACTTCACCACCATGAACAGCGTGGGATTGCCGCGCAGCAGGCTGGCGGCCCCCAGCGCAGTAAGCGCCAGCAAAATGGTATCGCCAACGAACACCCCCACGGCGCCCGTGTAGCCAGCCTTGACGCCACGCGCCGTTGCCACCGACAAAACGAACAGTGAATTGGGGCCGGGCAGCAAAATAATGCCCATCGCCCCCATCACATAGGTCCAGATATCGGTGACACCGTAGAAGGTCATTGAACAACCTCCGTGCTGCGCACTGCGGTGCGAGCTTGCTTGGGGCGGCCCGGCGCGGCGCTCATGCCTGCACGCCCTTCGCGGTTTCCATCATCGTGATGAATCGGTCAAACAGGTAACCAATGTCATGCGGGCCAGGCGATGCCTCAGGGTGCCCCTGGAAGCAAAACGCGGGCTTGTCCGTGCGCTCCAAGCCCTGCAGCGTGTTGTCAAACAGGCTGATGTGGGTGGCGCGCAGGTTGACGGGTAGCGTCTTCTCGTCCACCGCAAAACCGTGATTCTGGCTGGTGATGGATACGCGCCCGCTGTCCAAGTCCTTGACCGGGTGGTTGGCGCCGTGGTGGCCAAACTTCATCTTGAAGGTTTTGGCACCTGAGGCCAGCGCCATTATTTGGTGGCCCAGGCAGATGCCAAAGGTGGGGATGCCTGAATCGATCAGCGTGCGGGTCGCATCAATGGCGTAGTCGCAAGGCTCAGGGTCGCCAGGGCCATTGCTGAGGAAAATGCCATTGGGTTGGTGCTTCAACACATCAGCGGCAGACGTTTGTGCCGGTACCACGGTGACCTTGCAACCGCGCTCTGCCAGCATACGCAGAATATTTTTCTTGACTCCAAAGTCGTAGGCCACCACATGGAAACGTGGGGTGGTCTGCTGACCATAACCCTTCCCCAGCGTCCACTCGGCTTCGGTCCACTGCGTGGTCTCAGATGCGGAGACGACCTTGGCCAGATCCAGGCCTGACATTGACGGTGCGGCCTTGGCGGCTGCAATCGCTTTGTCCAGCAGCGCCGTGGTCACAACTTCGCCGGAGGCCAGCGCCAGGATGCAGCCGTTTTGCGCACCCTGGGTGCGCAGTTGTCGTGTCAGCTGGCGGGTGTCGATGTTCGCAATAGCCACGGTGCCGGCTTGCGCCAGGTATTCACTCAACGGTGCCGTGCTGCGGAAGTTGGAGGCCACCATGGGCAGATCACGGATGATCAAACCAGCAGCGTGCACCCGGTCAGACTCAACGTCCTCGGGGTTGGTGCCGTAGTTGCCGATGTGGGGATAGGTCAGGGTAACGATCTGCTGGCAATAGCTGGGATCGGTCAGGATCTCCTGGTAGCCGGTCATGGACGTGTTGAACACGACCTCACCGACGGTGGAGCCACTGGCTCCAACAGAGTTGCCAATGTAGACCGTGCCGTCTGCGAGCGCCAAAATGGCGGGGGGGGTGGTTCCCTTGAGAGACAAAAGCACTGGGTTCTCCGAGTGTGTTACGGGTACGCCCAAGCGCGCTCAAGAACGATTCTTGGCGGCTTATGTAGGTTGGGAAAGGTGCTTGAAATGCGCTTGGGACGGCAGTTTTCTGGAAAGCCTCTCATTATAGCGGGTGATGCTGGACGCCCCACCCCGTCCTATGTCTTTTGTGCATGCGGATACACCGGCGCCGGCCGGAACAGGCTGGGCACGCCGTGGTCGCGCAACTGCATAAAGGGCAACTCGATCAGGCGGTACAGCACCGCGCCCAGTGCGATGCTGGCAGCGGTAATCACTACAACCAGCACAGGCTGCGACAACGCATACGGCGCCAGATAGCCCTTCAAAATAAACCCAACCGGCTTGTGCGTCAGATAAATCGAATACGACCACAGCGCCAGCGAATTGGCACCGGGTATCTTGATACGTTGTAGCGGCGAATGCGGACTCAGTGCCGAGGCCACCAGCAGCGAAAACGCCATCGCCACCAGGGAATAGCCGAACACGCTCATGAAGAAGGGATAACCGTAGTCATCAATGTAATAGTGGAACAGCACGCCATACAAAATCGCGAGCACTGACACCAGGCCCACCGCAAACAGTGCAGCACCGCGTGCCAGCAGGCGTTGCCACAGCAGGGGATGGTAATTCTTGACCAGAGCGACCGCGATGCCGGGCAGGAACTCATCGAACCGTCCCAGTGTGGCGTAGTAGACATTGGGGTAATAGCCATCGCCCTTGCCTCCCGCTTCCAGCCCGTACTCGGACCACAAAACCCAGCGTGCTGTGATGCCAAAAGCCAACAACGCCAGCAGTAGCAGCCAGGCCTGTATGCGGCGGCTGCCCACCTTCACAGCCAGCAACACGACCAGAGGCAGCACCAAATAGAACTGCTCCTCAATGCACAACGACCAGGCATGTGAAAACGCGGTACCCGGCTGCAACTGGTAGTTTTGGGTAAAGGTCAGAAACGTCCACAACGGCGGTGGCGGCTTGCCACCCATGACCGACGGAAAAATAAAGTACGCCGCCAGCACTAACCAGAATACCGGCCAGGTTCGCAGTGCGCGCCGGGCGTAGAAGCGCGGCAAAGATAAGTCGCGCCGCGCGACCAGTCCAGAAAATAGTTGGTTGCCAATCAGATAGCCGCTGAGCACGAAGAACAAGTCCACCCCCACCCAGCCCACGCTGCTGGCCCAGCCAAAGGTAGCCTCGCCGGACACAAAGACCATGTAGTGGTACATGAAGACCAACGCGATGGCCAGGGCGCGCAAATTGTCAAGGCCGTTGGAACGGTGGGGATGCATGGGGATATGGGTTTGAAGAACTATGCACGGTATTGTCGAGGTCTAGCCGCTGGGCCTAGTATTGAAACTTGAATGCCCCCGGCGTCATGGATGGGTCGCTACCCAAGCGGCAATCGGGTGCGGACAGCTTGTCGCGCCACTCTCGGTAGGCGAACATCGGCACAGGACTCATCACGCATGCGGGTCTGGCAAACGGGTGTGCCAGATGCCACAGTTGGTGCCCTATCTCGTGCGTTGCGGCTGCGCCCGCCAACTGGGCTGCCTCTATCGACTCGTAACGCTCACCGTTGCGCATCTTCACCCAATACTCGCTGTTGTCAGTAAAGGCAAAAGTACTCCACACCGACATCGTCCCATAGCGCGACTGCTTGTTGTGGGTGGTGATGCCGTTGGTATAGCCGCCGCGTATGGCGCTGTGCACCGACGGGTAGTTGAACTCCATGCTGGCGATGACCTGGTTGGTCAGCACCAATTCATACGGCAGATCCGAATAGCCCAAAGCCAGCCACAGCGTGAATTCGTTGTACGGGTTGCCGTCGATCACGGTGCCACCATCCCCGGCTTTCAAGTCACGCCACTGGCCCAAACGCTGCAACTGAAGGTCGGCGATGGCAGACGCAAACTCGTCCATCGACGCGGTGCTGCGCAAAGCGGGCGCATACGGTTGTGCAAAGGCAATGCGGTCCGCCAACGGCTCGCTCTGCGCGGCAAACTGTTTGGCAAACACGGTCTTCAGGCGTGCCAGGCCGCCGCCGCCGGACTTGAAGTCGAAGATGTCCCTGAAAGCCTCCGCCCGCTTAGCCGACGGTATGCCCTTGAACACCTGCTCAATGGGCAGCTCGGTGATCTCGGAAAACCGCAACTCAACCCCAAAGTGCGCGCGCGCAGTAGCGCCCATGCTCGCCAACAGCCCGGCCAGTT
The DNA here is from genome assembly GCF_025356155.1 of Rhodoferax sp. Lineage (GTDB taxonomy): Bacteria > Pseudomonadota > Gammaproteobacteria > Burkholderiales > Burkholderiaceae_C > Allorhodoferax. Next base: position 18,196 of record NZ_JANXUQ010000027.1, read on the forward strand.
GCACGCTGGACATTCTGGGTAGCCGGTCGTTGACCACATAGGCGACCCGCAGTTCGATGGCACCGGTGGGCAAGCTTGGCAATGGCAGCATTTGTAACGTGTCGTTCGATCGACAGGCCAGCAGGCCAACCATGCTTAGGCCCATGAGGCATCGGCACGCGCTGCGCAGTACCGTGCAGAGCGTCTGCGCGACCAGCCTCTTCAATGTATCAGCCGCCATGGGGAGATGGATCATGCGGTTTTTCTTTCCTAAACCGGGCGTCGAGCGCACAATGCAAAAAAAATAGCTTCCGGGGAGACGAGACCTGATTTTCAACCACTTCGGGGGACTTCCATGAACCTTGGATTTGCAAAATGTGGGCTGGTGCTTGCCCTGGCGACGACCCTGCACGCACATGCAGCCGAGCCATTGGTCATATGCGTGGACGCTGCCAACCCGCCCTTCATGTCGTCGGTGGATGGCAAGGCCGCTGGGATCTACCCAGCTCTGGTTGCCAGCGCACTGCAAACGGCCGGCGTCAGCGCCCAGCTCGATGCTAGGCCCTGGAAGCGCTGCATTGCCGACATTGACGCCGGAACCGTGGGCGTGGGTGGCATCTACAAAAACGACGAGCGACTGAAGAAATATGATTTCAGCGAACAGATATTTGTGGAAAAGATGGCCGTGTATTTCAACAAGACCCATGCACTGGACTTCACCGGCGTGGACAAGCTGCTGGGCAAGCGGGCCGGCGTGGTGCGCGGCTGGAGCTACGGCGATGAGTTTGACAAGGCCGTCAAGGACGGAAAAATCACCGTGGAAGAGGTCGCAGCGGATGCGCAAAACTTCCAAAAAATCGCGGCCGGGCGGATCGACGCCGTGCTGGCGATTGACGAGGCGGGAACTGCGGCACTCAAGGGCGGCAAGTTCAACGACGTGGAAAAGAGCCCCAAATACCTTTTTGAAAACCCGACGTTCCTAGCCTTCAGCAAAGGCGCCAAGCAAACCGACGCGTTGACGAAGTTCAATAAGGCGATTGCCGACATGAAGAAGAGTGGTCAGATCAACAAGATTGCCACCACAGAGCTGAGCAAGTAAGCAGCCCCGCCCGCGCAGTCAAACCCCGCCGACCAGCTTCTTCGCATTGGCGATGAATTTAGCCTTTTCATCCGGCTTGTCGATGTGGTCGGCCAGTGCCTGCAGCAGCGTGTTGAATGTGAGTTGGCGGGCCACCTCGCGGCGGACCAGGGTCTTGGCCAAAGGCCCCAGGTACTGTCCCAGCGCCTTCTCCAGCGCGGCCTGCTGTTCGGCGTTGACGGCCAGCACCTTCATGGAATCGGATCTTGCGTCGGACCGCACCTCGGAGCGCAGTTCCGAGCGAACCTCCGACCTGTGCTCCGAACGCAGCACTTCCGACGGCCGGCTGACACCCGTGCGGGAGAAACCCGACGCGCTGCTCACCGGCGTCGACAGCGGGCGGCTCAGCGAGTGCGCACGCAAAAACGCGTCGCGCGCCAGCGCATCGGGAATGGACACCGCCAGCGCGTCGCGCAGGCTTTGGGCATCGGTGGCGCGGGGCAAGGCCTTCTTCACCAGTACATGGGCCAAGGGGCCAATAATGCGGGCCAACGCCGTTTCGATTTCGAGCGCGGCATCGGGCGTAATCAGCTCGGCCGGCGTCACGGTGCGCGTGGGCTCAAAGGCAATGTCCGCCGACGCACTGACCTGGACCGCCTGCCCCGTGCGGTCTATCACCGCATAGATTTCGTGGATGCGCTGGTGCTTGTCTGTATGGGGGCCAAGGTAGTTGAACAGGTTGGCCGCGTTGTCGCTGATCTGCGAGATCACGTCGTAATAGGCGCGCGACACCACGATGACATTGGGCTTAGAAAAATCCATGACCCGCTGCGCTACATTGATGCCATCACCCACCACGTTCACGCGGTTGTTGATATCCATCATCATGCGGATAGGGCCCAGGTGCAGGCCCACTCGTATGGACAATTTTTTGCCATACTTATGCACCAGCAGATCACGCATCAGCAGCGCCGATTGCAAGGCTTCTTCGGGGTCGCCCAGAAAGCAGATGGCAGCACCATCCCCTGTGTCAAGCATGATGCGCGACGATTCCTTGACACCGGCAATGGCCTTGCCGATCAGCTCGTTGAACATCGCCTTGATGAGCACCTGCTGGTCCATCGAGTAGGTCGAATACGAGACCAGGTCCATGAACATGATGGTGCCCAGCACATTCTTGCGCATGGCCTCGGCATTGCTGATTGGCACTGACTGGGAGTGGGCCACAAAGGCCAGCACCGCATCGCTTTCAGCCAGACGGTGCGTGGTGCCACCCTCCATGGTCTGCGCGCCGATGCGCTGGGCCTCTTGCAGCACCTTGCGAAAAGCCGCCACGTTTTGCGGGCGTTGTGTTTCGTCGGGCGTCATTGCCCAGTCGATGGCACGCAAGAGCGCATCGCCAAACACTACCGTGGAGGCGTTGCCATAGGCCTTGGGCATGTCGTCGGTGCGCACGCGGGACGCGGCCTCCATCGGCTTGCGGCCGGTGGCCATCCAGTACATCACGGCACCCAGCGAATACAAATCGGTCCACGGGCCCTGGTTGCCCTTGCTGTGGTACTGCTCAAACGGTGCGAAACCGGGGCTGACGATATTGGTCATCTCCTGCCCGCTGGTCACGCGCCGCGCCGCGCCAAAGTCCAGCAGCACTGGTGTGCCGTCGGCCCGCATGTAGATGTTGTCAGGCTTGATGTCGCGGTGCAAAAAGTTGAGTTTGTGCACGGCCTCCAGCCCATCGAGCAGCGGGAAGACAATTTGCAGCAGGCTGTGCTGACCCAAGCCCGGGTGTGCAGCCAGCCAATGTTTGAGTGGGTCGCCCGATTCGTACTCCATGACGATATACGCCGTGCCGTGTTCCTTGAAGTAGCGCAGCACGCGCACGATGTTGGGATGGCGAAACGATGCCAGCGCACGCGCCTCGTCGATGAACCGCTCCAGGCCCCATTCAAACTGGGCCGCGCCGTCGGCAGAACGCATACGCACCGAATCATCTGCGCCGCGCACCGCCAGGTCGGCTGGAAAATATTCCTTGATGGCGACCGGCAACTGCAGGTTGACGTCGTGCGCCAAATAGGTGATGCCAAAGCCACCACCGCCCAGTACTTTCTCAATCTGGTATTCAAAAACGGTCTGCCCCGGCAGCAAGGCGGCCACATCGGCGGGTGAACTGCCCTTGCGCTTGGGCGGCGGCTGTGGGCCGGGGTCGGGCGTTGGCATCACGCTCAGGCGCCGCGCTCAATCATCTGCATGGCCTTCTCGATACTGCGGCGCAGGCGGTTGAAGGAGCTGCCCAAAATGGCAACCTCGTCCTTGCCACCCTCGGCAAATTCGGGCACCTCAAAGTTACCGGTACTGACCTGATCGGCCGCCACCGACATGCGGCGGATCGGGCGGATGATGAACCAGCTCAACATCACATTCAGCACGATGAAGAACACCAAAAATACACCGGCCAACGACGCCATGAAGGTCTTGAGCGCGCGGTTTGCATTGGCAATGGGGATCTGCATGGGCACCGTCACCACCTGGGCGCCGATGATTTCGTTGTGCTTCCAGCCAAAGCCGTTGGCTTCACCATAGATCTTGACCATCGTGGCGGGTGCGGCGGACGGCACGCTGTGGCAGCGCAAGCAGGCGGGGTTGGTGATCTGGATGGGCTTGGAAATGTAGAGCAAGCGGCCGGTGGCGCTTTCACGTTCGGAGACCAGCTCTTTGGTGTCGGGATTTTGGCGGAACTGCTGCACCAGATCACTCTCCCAATCGGTGCTGCGGTCGCGCGGGTTGGTGGGGTTCAGCGTGGCCTCTTTGTAGGCATAGTCGCGGTATTTTTTCTGGATATGGGCCAGCGTCTCGGTGGCGGCGAAGGCCGGCACGGTTTGCGGCAAAAAGACTTCTTCCAAACGGGGGTCCAAGTGCGGCTTGATCTGGTCCACGGTGTAAGACCGTACGGCCAGTGCAGTGTCCATCATCAGGCGCGCATTGCGCAGCACTTCGTCCCGTGCGTTCTCTTGCAAGAGCTGGCGTGAGATGAAGCCGGCGGCCGCAAAGCCGGCCAAAAACACCACGATCAGCACCAGATTAAATTTAAGACGCAATCCCATATAGCCTCCGAATAGTCGAGGCCATTATTGTTCAAAAGACTGGTGTTTGGGCCTAAAGTGCAGGGGCTTTTTGTCTGCGCGCAGCCTGGGTCTTGCCACCATAGCCCCAGTCGCTGGCGGGCAGCTCACGCACGATCACATAACTGGCCTCCTCCAGCGGATGGCCGTGGCCCAGTTGCGCCTCCAGCTCGGCATGGACGGCTGCGATGAACGCCTCTTTCTGGTCCACGGTATTGGTGCCCGCGGTGATGCTGATCTCCAGCAAGGCGGTGGGCCTTTGGACATCACGGCCAGCGATGTACCAGTGTGCTGCGGGCAGGTCGTCGATGATGACGGCGGTCACCTCTTCACGCTTGCCAAGATGCTGAGCGGTCAACTGGGTCAGCGCGTGGGCCAGGGCGCGGTATTGCGTGGGGTTGAGCAAAGGGGCTACTTTGAGTGACAGGGTAGGCATGTTCAAACTTTCGATGGGTGACGGGAAACGGCGGTGATACAGGTGCGCGTGGCGCCTGTGCTTGTGCGGGTTGCTGCGCGCAGTGCATGGACGGCGAAGCGGTACACGCCATGCCAAAAATTGGCAATGGCGGCATTGCGCAACTGTTGCGCCCGGCGGCGGGCCCTGTCGGGCACGTCCGCCCTTTGCTCGGCGGTTGGGTGGATGGGGGTATTCATGGCGGGGACATTCCGGTTGGTTGCTGTGGAATGAACTTTATTGACTAATCCAAGTTCTCGAAACGGCAAAAAATCACATATGGTTTTGCATTTTTTGCAAAACAAACCACAATCTCGCCCATGCAACTCCAACTCGACGATATCGCCCTCTTCGCCCGTATTGCTGAACTGGGCACCCTGTCGGCTGCTGCCCGCGAACGCGATGTGCCGGTCAGCCAGGTGACGCGATCACTGGCCCGGCTGGAGGCGGCCTGCGGCGTGCGCCTGCTGCACCGCACGACCCATGGCCTGAGCCTGACCGACGAGGGCGATACGTTTCTGGGCTATGGCCGCCGCCTGCTGGACACCAGCGCGGAGCTGGACAGTGAGCTTACCGGCAAGGTCAGCGGCCCCAGCGGCTGGGTGCGCGTGACGGCCAGCCCGCTGATGGCCGAATGCGTGATCGCGCCCAGCCTGCCCGGCTTGTACCAGCGCCACCCGAACCTGCACCTGGACATCAGCGCCGATGACCGCATCGCCGACATGGCACGCGAGGGCTTTGACATCGCCATTCGCAGCGGCACGCAGCACAGCGAGACCGTGGTCGCACGCCAGATTGGTACCTTTGGCCGCACCGTGTGCGCCTCTCCGGAATACCTGCACACCCATGGCACGCCTACCCACCCGCGCGATCTGGAACACCACCGCATGCTCACCAACAGCGCCAGCCCTGCGCTGAACCGCTGGGCCTGGACCGACCCGCTGAGCCACAGCCGTGCCGAGCTGCAGGTCAACGGCCACACCCGGGCCGACAACACTGCCTTGCTGGTCAGCCTGGTGCTGCAGGGCCTGGGCGTCGCCCGCATACACGACCTGTCCGCCCTGCCCCTGATACGCCAAGGACGGCTGGTGCCCATCCTGCAATCGTATTTTGTCAGCCCGCAGGTGCCCATCTACGCCGTGATCCTGCAGGAGCGGCATCGGCTGCCGAAGATCCGGGCGTGTATTGATTACTGGGCGGAGTGGATGGCGGACGGGGCAAAAAACAGCCCATAAATACCCGTTTCGAGGTTCTTGCGGGGCCATTTAAGTAAAAGTGACCGCTAGCCCTCGTCTGATATGCGTATGTAGCTATCATATAGATAGCAAATGCAAAACAATTCCGGTCAAATTCATTGACTACGCCCGCCGTCTGCGTATAGGTACTTTTGAAAACCGGCAAACATCGTCCGAATCTCGATTCAGCAACGTGGTGCCGTCTGCCGAATGCACGCCCTACCGACTATTCCCCGGCGCACCCAGCAGCCATTTGTGGGGCGAAACCGTGTTTGGGCGGGCCCGCCGCGCCCGCGAACGGCCGGTAAAAGCAAGGGACTGGCGACCGCGCCCTGCAGGCGGTTAAGACTGACCCGGCAAGCTGCTGGCGTGCAGGCAAATGGCGGCTGCAGCCGCCACGTTGAGAGACTCTTCGCCACCGGGCTGCCCGATGCGCACGTGTACGCTGGCGCGCGCCATCAGGCCGGCACCCACGCCCTGCCCTTCATGGCCAAAAGCCCAGGCGCAGACCGCGGGCAGGCGCAGGTTCTGGATCAGCTCGCCCTGGTGGGAGCTGGTCACGACGATGGGCACCTGCAGGGCTTGCAAACCCGCCTCATCCATGCCTTCGATCAGGTGCAGGCCAAAATGCGCACCCATGCCTGCGCGCAAGACCTTGGGCGACCAGAGTGCCGCACTGCCTTTGAGCGCCACGACCTGGCGAAAGCCAAACGCCCCGGCGCTGCGCAGGATGGAGCCGACATTGCCGGCATCTTGCACACGGTCCAGAATAACGGTCGCTGCATCCGGCAACAAGGCCGCTTCGCCAGGCAGGTCCAGCACAAAACCGACACCCGCGGGAGACTCCAACCCGCTCAGCTCGCGGAACAGTGGTGCCGGGATCACTATGCTTTTGATAGCTGCCTGCGCATATTCTGCGGGGGCTAGCGGCCAGAATGTTTCAGTGAACACCGCCACGGCAGGCTTCAGGCCGCGCTGCAGGGCTGCGCTGCACAGGTGATCGCCCTCGATCCAAAAACGGCCGGCCTTGCGGTAGGCGGTGGTGTCTTGGGTGACCTTGCGCAACTCCTTGAGCAGCGGGTTTTCGCGCGACGTGATGGGGGTGGGTTGGCTCACGGTGTACGGTCTCAAGCGTAGGCCAGGACCTTGGTCACCGGGCTGAAGGTTCTGCGGTGCTGCGGGCAGGCGCCATGGGTTTGCAGCGCCAACAGGTGCTCGGCCGTGCCGTAACCCTTATGGCCCGCAAATCCATACTGGGGGTACTGCACATGCAGTTCGTCACACCAGCGGTCACGCGCGACCTTTGCCAAGATGGATGCAGCCGAGATGGCCGCCACCTTGCTGTCGCCCTTGACGATGGCCTCGGCCCGCATGCTCAGCACTGGCAGACGGTTGCCGTCCACCAGTACCAGCGTCGGTTTCAGGCGCAGGCCTTCAACGGCGCGGCGCATGGCCAGCATGGTGGCTTGCAGGATGTTGATCTGGTCAATCTCTTCAACACTGGCCTGCGCAATGGAGCAGCACAGCGCCTTAGCGCGGATTTCGTCATATAGCTGTTCGCGTCGGCGCGCAGTCAGCACCTTGGAGTCGGCCAGGCCCTGGATGGGGTTGCGCTCGTCCAGTATCACGGCGGCGGCCATCACCGGCCCGGCCAGCGGGCCACGCCCGGCCTCGTCCACACCGGCCATCAGGCCCGGGGTGTCCCACGCCAGCGCAACCTGCTCAGCGTGCAAGAATTTTTTCAATCGCATCGGTTGCCAAAGTAGAAGTGTCGCGCAGCAGGGTGTGGTGCAGCGCCAAAAAACGGTTTTGCAGAGCCGTGATTTTCGCAGGCTCGCGGTCCATGGCATCAAACCATTGCAGCATCGCATCAGCCAAGGCCTGCGGGGTGGCATGGTCTTGCAATAACTCGGGTACGACAAACTCGCCGGAGAGGATATTGGGCAGGCCCACCCAGGGCTGCAATTGCTTGCGCTGCATCAGCTTCCATGACAACCAGTGCATGTTGTAGGCGATGACCATGGGCCGCTTGAACAGTGCGGCCTCCAGCGTGGCGGTGCCGCTGGCGATCAGCGTGGCATCGCAGGCAGCCAGCACGGTGTGGGACTGCCCTGCTACGATCTGGATACGGCCCGCCATGCCGGCCTGCGCTGCCAATGCCTCAATGCGTGCGCGCAGTGTGGGCATGGCGGGTACTACAAATTGCATAGCAGGGTACGCTTGTTGCATGAGGGCTGCAGCCTGAAAGAACCTGAGCGCCAGGTATTCCACCTCGGACTTGCGGCTGCCCGGCAGTATCGCCACTAGGCGGGCATCAGGCGCCAGGCCGAGCTTGGCGCGGGCGGCGGCGCGGTCCGGCTCCAACGGGATCAGATTGGCCAGCGGATGACCTACATAGGTGGCGGCAATGCCGTGTTGGGCCAGCAGGGCCGGCTCAAACGGGAAGATGCACAACACGTGGTCGGCGGCGCGGCGGATCTTCTGGACCCGATCGGCACGCCAGGCCCAGATCGACGGGCAAACGAAGTGCACCGTCGGGATGCCCTGTGCCTTCAGCGCCGCCTCCAAGCCCAGGTTGAAATCCGGCGCGTCCACGCCGATAAAGACGCCGGGGCGCTCGAGCAGCAGGCGTTCGCGCAGCTGCTTGCGGATACGCAGCAGCCCGGCCACGCGCTTGAAAACTTCGATGCTGTATCCGTGCACTGCCAGGCGTTCGCTTGCCCAATGGGCCTGGAAGCCGCGTTGGGCCATCTGCGGGCCGCCGATGCCGCTGGATTGCAGATCCGGCCAACGCGTACGCAGACCATCGAGCACCAGCCCGGCGAGCAAATCGCCGGAGGCCTCCCCGGCCACCATGGCTACTTGCGGGGCTGGCATGCTTAGCGCGCGATGCCGCTGGCGGAGGTGGCGAGGAAGTCGTCCATCAGTGCGATATCGGCCGCCGCTTCGGGCATGGTAGCCGCCAAGCCCTGGATCGCCGCCCGCGCTTCGTCCAGCGTCTTGCCCTGGCGGTAGAGGAACTTGTGCATCTCGCGAATGGCGGCAATGCGCTCCGCAGAAAAATCACGCCGGCGCAGGCCGACCAGGTTGACCGCCCGCACGGCCAGCGGGTTGCCGTCCACCACCATGAAGGGCGGCACATCCTTGCCCACATGGCTGGCAAAACCGACCATGGCGTGGGCACCGATACGCATGCGCTGCAACACGCCGGTCAGACCGCCAACCGTGGCCCAGTCACCGACATGCACGTGGCCGGCCAGCGTGGCGTTGTTGGCCATCGTGATCTGATTGCCTAGCTGGCAATCGTGCGCGATGTGCGTGTAGGCCATGATCCAGTTGTCGCTGCCGATGCGGGTGACTTTGGCATCGCCAGGAGAGCCGATATTGAAGGTGCAAAACTCACGGATGGTGTTGCGGTCGCCAATCTGCAGCTCGCATGGCTCGCCGTCGTATTTCTTATCCTGAGGAATAGCGCCCAGCGAGTTGAACTGAAAGATACGGTTGTCACGGCCAATCGTCGTGTGGCCTTCAACGACGCAGTGCGGGCCAACCGCAGTGCCCGCACCCATGCGCACATGCGGGCCGATGACGGTGTAGGGGCCAACGGTGACGCTGCTGTCCAGCTCGGCAGCCGGATCAACAATGGCAGTGGGGTGGATGGCGCTCACGACGGGCGGCCCTATTTTTCTTCAGGGACGGTGCGCATGGCACAGGTGAGCTCGGCCTCTACCGCCAATTCGCCATCCACGGTCGCGCGGGTTTTGAATTTGAAGATGCCCGCTTTCATGCGCAGCAATTCCGCTTCCAGTATCAGTTGATCGCCAGGCTCCACCGGGCGCTTGAAACGTGCGCCATCAATACCGGCAAAGTAGTAGATCATCTTGTCATTGGGCGATGCGCCCAGGGCGTCGAAGGACAACAGGGCCGCAGCCTGCGCCAAGGCTTCAAGCATCAATACACCCGGCATCACTGGGCGATGCGGAAAATGCCCCTCAAAGAACGGTTCGTTCATGGTGACGTTCTTCAACGCCTTGATAGTTTTGCCTTTGTCTATCTCCAGCACGCGGTCCACCAGCAGGAACGGATACCGGTGCGGCAACAGCTTAAGAATCTTGTGGATGTCCATCATCATTTTTTTGTCTCTTTTTCCAAAGTTTTTATGCGGTCGCGCATGCTGTGCAATTGCTTCAGCGATGCGGCGTTGCGCTCCCAGGACGCGTTGTCATCGACCGGGAATATGCCAGTGTAGTGGCCCGGTTTCAGGATCGACTTGCTGACCAGCGTTGCGGCGGAAATGTTGACGTGGGCGCCCAGTGTCAAATGCCCCAGGATGATGGCGCCGCCGCCGATCGTGCAGTGTTCGCCAATGGTGGCACTGCCGGCAATGCCCACACAACCCGCCATGGCCGTGTTGCGCCCCACGCGCACGTTGTGGCCGATTTGAATCAGGTTGTCGAGCTTCACGCCGTCTTCAATAACTGTGTCTTGCAGCGCGCCGCGGTCTATGCAGGTGTTGGCGCCGATCTCCACGTCATTGCCAATCTGCACGGCGCCCAACTGTTCAATTTTTTCCCACACATCGCCATTGGGTGCGAAGCCAAAGCCATCCGCACCGATGACGACGCCAGAGTGCACTATGCAGCGCTCGCCCAACACACAGTCTTCGCCCACCGTAACGCGGGATTTGAGGACGGTGTCCGCACCGATGCGTGCGCCACGCTCCACCACGCATAGAGCGCCAATGGACGCCGATGGGTGAACCACGGCTTCAGCGTCAACAACTGCGCTGGGATGGACGGATGCATTCTTGCGTGGACCACGTTCGCGCTTCCAGAGCTGTGTGAGCCTTGCAAAATATACATAAGGCTGCTCGGTGACAATGCAGGCACCGCGAGCAAGCGCGGCCTCTTTCATCTGCGGTGCAACAATAACGCAAGCCGCTTGGGATGCCAGCAACTGTTGCTGGTAACGCGGATTACTTAAAAAACTCAGTTGCTGTGGCGTCGCTGTTTCCAGCGGCGCCAAGCCCGTCACCACCAGGGATGCGTCTCCATACAGTTCACCACCGAGTGCGGCGACGACCGAAGCTAGATCAAGCTTCATACCCCAAACCCGGTCACCCGGGCTCTATTTGGAGCCAGAGTTAAGGATCTTGAGGACCTTGTCGGTGATGTCATGTTTGGTGTTCACGTAGACCACTTCCTGAATCACCACATCATATTTTTCAGCGTCCGCTACTTGCTTGACAGCTTTGGTGGCACGATCCAGTACCTGTTGCAATTCTTCGTTACGGCGACCGTTTAGGTCTTCCTGAAATTCGCGCTGACGGCGCTGTAGATCACGGCTCAGTTCCGCGCCCTCTTTTTGGCGCGCGGCGCGCTGGTTTTCGCTCAGTGTGGGAGCATCGCGCTCAAATTTTTCGCCAAATGCCTTGAACGCAACCTGTTGGTCGAGTAGCTCCTTTTGGCGCTTGGAAAACTCCTGCTCCAGCTTGGTCTGTGCCGTTTTGGCCGGTATGGATTCGGTGGTAATGCGTTGCGTATTGACGTAACCGACCTTGAAGTCTTGGGCAATGGCACAGCTAGCACTGACAGCCAGCAGCGCCGAAAGCAACCAGCGCAGTTTTAGAGTATTCATTAGAAAGAGCTTCCGATCTGGAATTGCAGAGCCTGGATTCTATCGCCATCAAACTTTTTAACAGGTTTGGCAAAGGCTAGGCGCAATGGGCCCACCGGCGAGATCCAACTGATACCGACACCGTAAGAGGCGCGCATGTCAGCAAGCTGAATATTTTCATCCGGCCCATAGAGGCCGCCAGCATCCATGAATGCATACACGCGCAAGGTCCTGTCTTTGCCGCCACCGGGCAATGGCGACAACAGTTCTGCATTGAAGTTGATCTTCTTGGTACCGCCCGTTGCTGTCAGGTTCAGTGCACGTTGGGTCGCGGTCGTTAAACTGCCCTGCTCAAATCCGCGCACAGTACCCAAACCACCCGAATAAAAATTCTTGAAGATAGGGTATGTCGCGTCGCTCGTGGCCGATCCGACTGACAGTTCCGCGTTCAGCGCGGCAGTGATCTTGTTGGTGACAGGAATGTATTGTTGATACCCTGCTGTTCCACGCACATATTTCAGCTCGCCCGCAATACTCCATTCGGCCGAGGTCTTGATGACCTTACCGGTCGTTGGCACCAATGCACTGTCGCGCGTGTCGCGGCCCCAACCCACGGTCAGTGGGACGGCATTGCTGGTGAAACCGAATTTATTGGCAAAGTCCTGGTAGACAACCGGCAGCAAATTGCCCGAAACAATCGTGGTCTGGTCAATGCCCAGGCCAAAATACACCGTATCGTATTCAGTAAACGGCACACCAAAGCGGATGCTTCCACCTGTTGTTTCAATCGCATAACTATCGATATCAACATAGGGCTTGGAGTTGCGCTGATACACGTCAATGGTGCGAGACACACCGTCTTCAGTGAAATACGGGTTGGTGGTGTTGAAGACCAGCGTGCGATTTTGCTTGCTGGTGTTGACCTCGATACCCAGTGAATTGCCGGAGCCAAAGGCATTGTCCTGCTTGAAGCCAAAGGACACACCCAGGCCATCGGCACTGGAAATACCCGCGCCCAAGCTGATGCTGCCCGTAGGCTTTTCTGTCACCGACACGGTCAGGTCCACTTGGTCGAAAGAGCCGGGCACCTCCGAGGTGTCCATGGTCACTTCTTTAAAATAGCCCAAGCGGTCCACGCGGTTGCGGGATTGCTTGATTTTTTCGCCGTCGTACCAGGAGGCTTCCAACTGGCGGAATTCGCGGCGGATGACTTCGTCACGGGTGCGGTCGTTGCCAGCCACATTGATGCGTCGCACATAGACGCGGCGCGACGGATCGACCTGCAACGTCACTTCCACACGGTTGGTGGCGCGGTCGATCACGGTACGCGGTTCCACGCGGGAAAACGCGTAGCCAAAATTACCAAAATAGTCGGTGAATGCTTTGTTGGTCTGCGCAACCTGATCGGCGTTGTACGGCTGGCCAACCTGGATACCGATAAGGGACTTGAACTCAGCTTCTTTACCCAGGAAGTTGCCCTCCAATTGGACCTTGGACACCACAAACTGGTCACCTTCGGTCACATTGATGGTGATACCAATGTCCTGTTTATTGGGAGAGATCGCAACTTGGGTGGACTCGATTTTGAATTCAAGGTAACCGCGTGCCAAGTAGTAGGAGCGCAAAGCCTCCAGATCGGCCGTCAGTTTGGCACGGGCATAACGATCAGATTTGGTGTACCAGCTCAGCCAGCCACCGGTATCCAAGTCGAACAAACCGCGCAGTGTGGATTCCGAAAAGGCTTTATTGCCGACAATGCGGATGTCATTGATTTTGGCAGGCTCGCCTTCTTGCACTGAGAAGCTCAGATTGACGCGGTTGCGGTCGACCGGAGTGACCGTCGTGATCACCTCGGACGCATACATGCTGCGGTTGATGTACTGGCGCTTCAACTCCTGCTCGGCTTTGTCGACCAACGCCTTATCAAAAGGACGCCCATCGGCCAAACCAATTTGCAGCAAGGCCTTTTTCAAGACGTCTTTGTCAAATTCCTTGGTGCCCAGAAAGTCGATGTCCGCAATAGTAGGGCGCTCTTCAACAATAACAACCAACACGCCGTCGTTGACGTCGATGCGAACATCCTTGAACAGACCCAGGCCGAAAAGTGCCTTGATGGAAGCGGCCGCTTTGTCATCGCTGTACATATCGCCCACCCGCACGGGCAGCGACGCGAAAATTGTCCCGGCCTCGGCCCGTTGCAGACCTTCAACGCGAATGTCTTTGACGGTGAAGGGCTCTACCGCCCACGCGCTCTGCAAGAGGAAAAGCGACACAGCCACTGCTGAAGCGCGGCGCAGAAAATTACGATTGAATTGCATTTTTATCAATTTAAGTATTCCGGAAATTTGAGGTTGGCTTCGGTCGGTCACCGAAACAAACGCGTCACATCGTTAAAAACGGCGACGGACATCATCATCAGCAAGACCACCAACCCCAACTTTTGCAAGCGTTCGGTCCACAATTGCGACACCGGCTTGCCGGAAAGTGCCTCCCAAAGATAATACATCAGGAGCCCTCCATCGAGGATCGGCACGGGTAGCAAGTTCAGCACTCCAAGACTGACGCTCATCAGCGCGAGAAAGAGTAAAAATTGGGTAAAGCCCATGGCAGCGGACTGTCCTGCATAACCTGCAATGGCAATAGGCCCACTCACATTGCTTAGCGACGCCTCGCCAATGACGATTTGACCCATGACCTTGAGCGTCAGTGCCGATGTTTCCCAAGTCCGGGCAAATGCCTGCCCCAGGCCGTCCGTCAGACCATAACGAACCGTCGCCATGGCCGGAGGCGCTGCAACCATGGCACCAATTCGACCAATAGGTTTGCCTTTGTCCTGCTCGAGCTTGGGTGACACCAAAAGAGTGGTGCGCACGCCACCGCGTTCAATCAGCCATGTCTGCTCACGCGGCACACCAACATTGGCCGAAGCGCGAATCAGTTCATACAACTGCATGCTGTCAACAATGTCCGCCTGATCCACGCGAAGCACCACGTCGCCGGCCCGCAGTTGCGCTTGCGCCGCGGCGCCATTTGGCAACACGCTGCCCAACCGGGCCTGGGAAAACGGCGCCACGACACCGATTTTTTGGAACAATTTGGCATCTGCAGTGCTGGCGTCCACGCCACTCAGCTGCAGTAACGCGGCCTTTGGGCTTTGTTTTTGCGGCAATGTGAACTCGACTTGCAGATTGTGGTGCCCAATGGTGCTCCGTGCCAACCACCAGCGGAAGCCTTCAAAAGAAACGACGTCTTCCAGCGCCTCGCCTTCGAAGCCAGCGCGCTGAATCCGTTCACCGCCGGTAAAGCCGGCCGCTGCCAGTACGGAGTCTTGCGGCGGCTTACCCACGATGGCCTGCGCCATCTCAATGCCCGACCAATTGACGCAGCTGTACAGGGCCACGGCCAATATCAAATTGGCCACCGGTCCGGCCAGCACAATCGCCGCCTTGCTGCGCAAGGGCTGCGTGTTGAATGCCTTCCCCCGCTCGTGTATATCCACCGGGGCTTCGCGCTCGTCCAGCATCTTGACGTAGCCCCCGAAAGGCAGCATCCCCACGATAAATTCAGTACCCGACGTGGACGATGTCCAACCCCACAGCCGAGGACCAAATCCCACGGAAAATCGGATGACTTTGACGCCGCAGAGGCGCGCGACCGAAAAATGGCCCAGCTCATGCACAGCAACCAAGACCACGATGGCGACAAGGAAGGCGAGTACGGTCATCGGGTCAAAGCTTCGCAGGCATCAGGCAGGCAGATGCGCAATCGCACGTTCTGCAGCTTCTCTGGACTGCATGTCCAACGCCAGCAGATCGCCCAATGAAGCGGGCGCCCGCGGCACAACCGTGCTCAGGGTTGCAAGGTTGACATGGTGGATCTGGTCAAAACGAATTTTGCGCTCCAAAAAGGCGGCTACACCCACCTCATTGGCAGCATTAAGCACGGCCGTGGTACCCGCAGGCCCCTTCAGAACTTTCCATGCCAAGCTGAGTCCTGGATAACGCTTTTTGTGGTCTTCTGTGTCAAATGTTTCAAAGCTCAGACCTGCCATGGTCGAGAAATCCAGCGCGGCTGCACCGGAAGCAACGCGTTCTGGCCACGACAATCCGTAAGCGATGGGGCCACGCATGTCCGGTGTTCCCAACTGTGCGACAACCGAGTTATCCACGTACTGCACCATGGAATGAATCACGCTTTGCGGATGAATGACCACCTGGATTTTCTCAGGCGCCACACCAAAGAGGAACTTAGCCTCAATGACTTCCAGCGCCTTGTTCATCATGGTTGCGGAGTCCACTGAAATCTTGCGGCCCATCACCCAATTGGGATGGGCGCAGGCCTCTTGGGGCGTCACATCGCGTAAGGTCAAAGGATCGCGGGTTCGGAACGGCCCACCCGACGCGGTCAATATGATTTTGTCTATGCGCGCAGCCCAATCCCGCGGGTCCTGCGGCAAAGACTGGAAAACTGCGGAATGTTCGCTGTCGATAGGCAGCAAAGTAGCGCCACCGGCAGCAACCGCGTCCATGAACAATTGGCCGCCCACCACCAGCGCCTCTTTGTTAGCAAGCAAGAGGCGTTTGCCCGCTTGCGCTGCGGCCAGACACGAAGCCAAACCAGCAGCACCCACAATCGCCGCCATGACCGTATCCGCCATTTCGTGTGATGCAACCCTACAGATTGCATCGGCGCCCCATAACACCCTGGTGGACAAACCTTCAGCCGCACACCTCTGTTGAAGCTGCTGGCCGTGCTGCTCACTGGCCATCACGGCAAAGGCAGGCTTGTGCAAAGCGCACTGGGCCAGCATAGCGTCCACACTGGTCGCAGCAGTCAAGGCAAAGACGTCGAACCGGTCCGAATGGCGCGCAATCACGTCGAGCGTACTGATCCCGATGGAGCCAGTCGAACCCAGTACAACCACTCTGGTCTTTTCGTGCTTCATGAGGTCGTCAGCATCATCGCAAGTGGCAGTATGGGCAGCAAGGCGTCTACGCGGTCCAGCACGCCGCCGTGGCCTGGCAACAAGCCACTGCTGTCTTTAACACCCGCACTGCGCTTGAACAGCGATTCGACCAAGTCACCCACGATGCTCATCGTCGCCAAAAATAGAACGGCCAAGACCATAAACGCCACGTTGACCGCTCCCAAGCGGGTGTAAAGGCTAGCAGCACCCAAAGACAAAGTAGCGTCCAGATGACGCCAGACAAAGGCACACACGACTACCCCCAACATACCGCCACAAGCGCCTTCCCAAGTCTTGCCCGGACTGATGGAGGGTGCAAGTTTGCGGGCGAAAAAATGACCGCCCAAGGCTCTGCCCGCGAAATAGGCAAAGACATCAGCCGCCCATACCAACACAAGCACGGAGAAGAGAAAATTGATACCCTCGATGCGTGCGTGAACCACTGCCATCCACGCCACCCACAATGCACATACTCCGCCGACCAGACGCAAAGGCCTGGGCACGCCAGACCAAACTGCAACACCGCGGTATAAAAGCCAAGCGCCCAAAATAACCCAGGAACTACCAGCGACCATCCAGAGCGCCTTCAATGGGGCATACAAAAGCCCGGCGTACCACGACAGCAGACACACTGCGGCACACAAACCGCCAACCATCAGTGATGTCAATGGGCCGCTTTGGTTCATGCGAGCCCACTCCCAAGCGGCCGCTGCGATCAAAACCACGGCGACTGAGGCAAACACTTCAGGCAAGGGGTAAAAAACGGCCGGCAGCAGTATGGCCAGCATCAGCAACGCCGTGATGATTCTTTGCTTCAGCATGGGGTGTCCCTTTTAGGTAGTCGCGGCTGAATTGCCGGAGACCTGGTCCGAAGTTTTTCCGAACCGGCGCTCGCGTGATGCGTAGGCCAATAAGACCGCGTCCAAGGCTGCCTCGTCGAAATCCGGCCATAGCAAATCGCTGAAATACAGTTCGGAATATGCAGACTGCCACAGCAGGAAATTGCTCAGCCGCATTTCATTGCCGGTTCGTATGAGCAGGTCGGGGTCCGCGCAAAAAGCCATGGACAGAGCGCTCGACAGCGATGCCTCGGTAATCGGTGTTCCTGCAGTCGCCAGACGTGCGGCAGCCGACGCGATATCCCAACGGCCACCGTAGTTGAAGCAGACATTGAGCGACAACCCCGAGTTATCGGCCGTCGCGGCCTCAGCCTGTTCTAGGCCAGCCTTCGTCCGTTCCGATAAGCCTTCCCGGGCACCAACAAAACGCAAGCGCACGCCATCGCGCTTGAGTTTGGGAACCTCGCGAGACAACGCCATGGCCAGAATATCCATCAGAGCCGACACCTCTTCAACTGGACGGCTCCAGTTTTCGGAAGAAAAGGCAAAAACCGTGAGTATCTCGATGTTGCGGCTAGGGCAGGCGCTGACGATGCGCTTGAGCGCGTCCACACCCTGCTTGTGGCCTGCGATTCTGGGCATATACCGCTTGGATGCCCAGCGGCCATTCCCGTCCATCACAATGGCAATATGGCGCGGCACGCTAAGCTGTTCTGCCATACGGATGGAGCACTCGTTTCAAATCATCACGGGTTTCAAACCGCCATGATGTCGTGTTCTTTTGACGCAACCAGACGGTCGATGTCGGTAATGTGCCGATCCGTCAGTTTTTGTATTTCGCCTTCGGAACGCTTTTGATCGTCCTCTGAAGCCAACTTGTCTTTGACCAATTTTTTAACAGATTCATTGGCATCGCGTCGCAAATTGCGCACGGCGATTTTGGCGTTTTCACCTTCACCGCGGACAAGCTTGGTGAGTTCACGGCGGCGCTCTTCAGTCATTACGGGCATGGGCACGCGAATCAAGTCACCCATGCTGGAAGGGTTCAAACCGAGATCACTGTCGCGAATGGCTTTTTCAATCTTAGCGCCCATACCTTTTTCCCAAGGTTGCACGCTGATCGTGCGGGCATCCAACAAGGAGAGATTGGCGACCTGGCTGAGGGGCAACATAGCGCCGTAGTAGTCCACATGGACTGTGTCTAGCAAGGCTGGGTTGGCACGCCCGGTGCGGATTTTTGTCAAGTTAGTCTTGAAAGACGCAATGGACTGGTCCATTTTTGCATCAAGCGTTTTTTTGATTTCATCGATTGCCATAGTTCATCCTCTGATCTTCAAGCACGGTGCAAAGATTCAAAAATCTGTCAAGCGTATACCAACGTACCCTCGTCTTCACCCATCACCACCCGTTTGAGAGCGCCATGTTTGAATATTGAAAACACCTTGATTGGTAACTTTTGGTCACGGCACAGCGCAAATGCAGCGGCGTCCATGATCCCCAGATTTTGCGACATCGCGTCGTTGAATGTTATCTTGGCATAGCGGGTGGCGTTCGGGTCTTTCTTGGGGTCCGCCGAATAGACGCCGTCGACCTTGGTCGCCTTGAGCACGATTTCCGCACCGATTTCAGCACCGCGCAAGGCCGCGGCCGTGTCGGTGGTAAAAAATGGGTTACCGGTCCCGGCCGCAAAAATAACGACCTTGCCTTCTTCCAAATACTGCAAGGCTTTAGGACGCACATAGGGCTCCACGACCTGCTCGATTCCGATGGCTGACATCACGCGGGCAATCAACCCGGCTTTGTTCATCGTGTCGCCCAGAGCCAGTGCGTTCATCACGGTTGCCAGCATTCCCATGTAGTCGGCGGTGGCCCGGTCCATACCCACAGATCCGCCAGCCACCCCACGGAAAATATTTCCGCCGCCGATCACAACTGCCATCTCGACACCCAGACGCGTCACCTCGGCAATTTCGTCCACCATGCGCACGATGGTGTCGCGATTTATGCCGAACTGGTCGTCACCCATCAAGGCCTCGCCCGACAACTTCAGCAATATGCGTTTGTAAGCAGGCTTTTCTTGGTTCATGGGTGACTCCAGTTATCGCAAATAGACAGATCGGCGCGCAAAGGCAGTCGATTACGCAGCTTGCTGTGCAGCCGCAACTTGTGCAGCCACTTCAGCCGCAAAGTCGTCAACCTTCTTCTCAATGCCTTCGCCGACCACGTACATGGTGAAGGCCTTCACCGTAGTACCGGCAGCTTTCAACATCTGCTCCACGGTCTGCTTGTCGTTCTTGACAAAAGTCTGGTTAAACAAGGAGACTTCTTTGAGGTACTTTTGCACACCACCGTCAATGCGTTTGGCAACGATTTCAGCAGATTGCACAGGCTTGCCAGCAGCCGTTGCCACAGCAGCATCTTCAGCCGCCTTGGCAGCAGCTACGGAACGCTCGCGCTCCACCAACTCAGCGGGCACATCATTGCTGGTCAACGCCACGGGCTTCATAGCGGCCACGTGCATGGCAACATCTTTGGCTGCAGTGGTATCGCCTTCAAACTCAACCACCACACCAATGCGCGTTCCGTGCAGATAAGACGCAAGTTGCGCGCCGGTTGCAAAACGCTTGAAGCGGCGGAACGTCATATTTTCGCCAATCTTGCCAATCAAACCCTTACGCACGTCTTCCAAAGTCGGACCGAATCCATCCTGTTCGTAGGCGAGCGCGCCCAATGCGGCCACATCGGCCGGATTGTGTTTGGCGATCAGCGCAACAGCGGCGTTGGCCAGACCCAGGAAGCTGTCATTCTTGGTCACAAAATCAGTTTCGCAATTGACTTCGAGCAGTGCGCCCACATTGCCTTCCACCGAACTGACCACAACGCCTTCTGCTGTGATACGGGCAGCTGCTTTACCAGCCTTGCTACCCAGCTTGACGCGCAACAATTCTTCGGCTTTGACCATATCGCCTTCGGCTTCAGTCAATGCCCTCTTGCACTCCATCATGGGAGCGTCAGTTTTTCCACGCAGTTCAGCAACCATGCTTGCGGTAATTGCAGCCATTTTGTTTCTCCGTAATCAATTCAATAGTTTAATAAAGGGCTAAAAAAAAGGGGCAACGAAGCCCCCTTTTTCAGGCGGGACAAGTTCAAGCCGAAGCGTCGCTCACCTCAACGAATTCGTCGCTGCTCTCGGCGGCAACCGCTTTGACCACATCGTCCATCTGGTTCGCGCGACCTTCCAGAATCGCGTCAGCGATGCCACGGGCATACAGCGTCACAGCCTTGGAGGAGTCATCGTTACCAGGAATCACGTAGTCAATACCTTCTGGCGAGTGGTTGGAGTCAACCACGCCGATCAAAGGAATGCCCAGCTTGCGTGCTTCTGCGATAGCGATCTTGTGGTAACCCACGTCGATAACAAAAATCGCGTCTGGCAAAGCAGCCATATCTTGGATACCGCCGATGTCTTTTTCCAGCTTGGCCAGCTCGCGAGCAAACATCAATTGCTCTTTCTTGCTCATGCTGTCCAGACCAGTTTCTTGCTGGGCCTTCATCTCTTTTAAACGCTTGATCGAGGTCTTGACCGTCTTGAAATTGGTCAACATGCCGCCTAACCAGCGTTGGTCCACGAAAGGAACGCCAGCGCGTTGCGCTTCTTCAGCCACGGTTTCGCGCGCTTGGCGCTTCGTGCCGACCATCAAAATAGTACCGCGCTTGGCAGACAACTGGCGGACAAACTTTGCCGCGTCCTGGAACATCGGGAGCGATTTTTCCAGATTGATGATGTGAATTTTGTTGCGATGGCCGAAAATAAACGGGGCCATCTTAGGGTTCCAGAAGCGGGTTTGGTGTCCAAAGTGAACGCCGGCTTCCAGCATTTCGCGCATAGTTACTGCCATAAATTACTCCAAAGGTTAGGTCTAAGATCCAGCCCCCTTATCACCTGCTCAAGCACAATCAATATTGCTTGAACCGGCAACACCTTGACGGGGCAGATCTGCGATTTGCTTACTGAAGGTTACATGCACCATCGGCAAAGCCAGTCGAGTATAACATGCTGGCAAACTACGAGGCCCGGCAATAAACACCCGGACATCCGGGGCATTTCCGACAGACAATGTATCGAGACTGAAGACGTTGGCTCCGTAGGGTGTCTGCCTATTTGTCGGTTGGTGGGCTGGGCCGACTTTTTAACGCGTAGGAAGGAATCGCCATGAAGGTTAGATTTTGGGGTGTTCGCGGATCGATCGCCTCACCCGGCCCCAAAACGGTGCGTTATGGCGGCAACACAACCTGCATCGAGATTCGCACTGACAACAACGAGCTCATCATTCTGGATGCCGGTACAGGCATTTTTCCCCTGTCACAAACTTTGCTAGCCGAATTGCCGGTCACGGCCAATGTACTGATTACCCATTCCCACTGGGACCATATCCAGGGCCTTCCATTTTTTATACCGAACTTCATACCCGGAAACACCCTGCGCTTGCACGGGGGATTTGACCCGGTGTCAGGCAAAGGTATTGAGCAAGTGATGTCGGTTCAGTTGCAATACAGTTTTTTCCCGGTGCGGGAAGCCGAGATGAAAGCGCGCATTGAGTACGTCACCCTCGTACCTGGTGAGTCCCACCAAATTGGATCCGCAACGATTACTCCTTGCATGCTCAACCACCCGGTCATCGATTTTGGCTACCGGATCGAGAGCCATGGGAAATCGGTATTTTTTACCGGTGACCACGAGCCTCCATACAACATCTATCAGCCCGGAGACAACGGCTACGACGAATACCAGGAATTTGTTGACGACAAGAACGCGGCAATCATCGAAGCCATTCGGGACGTAGACGTGTTTATCGCCGACTGCTCTTACACCGACGCAGAATACCCGACCAAAATAGGTTGGGGGCACGGCACGTTTAGCTCCAGCATTGCTAGCGCGAAACAAGCCAATGCCAAGGTCTTGATCTGCACACACCATGAACCAACCCGCAGTGATGATGCGCTCGAAGAAGCCTTCCAGCATGCGCTAAAAAGCAATGCAAGCATTGCTGCTGGAATGGATATCCGCCTTGCACGCGAAGGAGAGACCTACGAATTCTGAACGCATACTGGGCGACCATGGCGTGGGCTCGTTCAGTGGAGCACCTCTTTTTGTAAATGCCCAAACACGTGCAGCGGAAACGTCCCATGCCCTTCATCTGCCGCCACACGCACTTATGCAGCGCGCTGGTCTTGCCGTTGCGAAGTTCGCCGTAGCAATTGCGCCACACGCCAAGACTATCTGGGTAGCTTGCGGGCCAGGGAACAAAGGCGGTGACGGATACGAAGCAGCCATGCACCTCAAGTCATGGGGAAAGTATCCGGTCGTAACCTGCATGGGGAACTCCAGCAACATGCCCGCTGATGCCGCAGCCGCCCGAAAGATGGCGTCTGACGCTGGTATCGTTTTCTCTGAGGTTGTGCCGCCGCACTACGATATGTGCATCGACGCCATACTTGGAATCGGTCGGGTTCGACCATGGGATGAACGAGGCGCCGACTGGGTTCAACGCATCAATTCTGGCGCAGTTCCAACGGTCTCGATCGATCTTCCATCTGGTCTGGACGCAGATACCGGCACAACCCAGGGGCTACACGTCAAAGCAGACTACACGCTGAGTCTTTTAACTCTAAAGCCAGGCCTTTTTACTGCAGATGGCCGCGCTGCTTGCGGGGAGATCTGGTTCAATAACCTTGGTGTAGACGAACCGGAGGGTGCATGCGCCCGCTTGAACAATGCGCCCACCATCCCGCCTCGTGCGCACAACACCCACAAGGGCAGCTATGGCGACGTTTGCATAGTAGGAGGAAGCAGCGGTATGACGGGCGCAGCCTTGCTTGCTGCACGGGCTGCACTGCAAGGCGGCGCTGGACGGGTGTATGTGGGCTTGTTGGGCTCAACGGCTGTCCAACTGGACATTTGCCGACCTGAATTGATGTTTCGTGAACTGTCGGAAATGGCCTACGAAAGGATGACCGTGGTTGCGGGTTGCGGTGGTGGCGACGCTATCGTTGCGCAATTGTCAGTGCTTCTAACCCAGTCTGCCCGATTGGTACTTGATGCCGATGCGCTAAATGCAATTGCCAAAGATGTGGCACTGCAAAATTTGTTAACCGCAAGACCGAAGCAGACCACGGTGCTAACGCCCCACCCCTTGGAGGCCGCTCGCTTGATGAACCTGAACACTACAGATGTTCAAGCGAATCGTTTGAGAGTAGCACAGGCAATGGCTGATCGGTTTGCCTGTACCGTGGTGCTCAAAGGCTCCGGCACGGTCATCGCTGCACCCGGCGTGCTGCCGCACATCAACACAACTGGCAACTCACGCCTGGCAACCGCTGGCACTGGCGACGTCTTGGCGGGCCTCATCGGTGCCCGCCTCGTTGCGGGAAGACACGCATTTTCTAGCGCCTGTGAATCCGTGTTCCGGCATGGGCAGGTCGCAGATGACTGGATATCCAACACAACCATGACAGCCCACTCACTGGCTCAAGCTTTGTGAACAAAAACCCGAGTCATCAATAGATGATGTCGGCATATCCACGGGCTGAGTAGCGTCGTCCAAAAAATTAACGGCGTTTTCGCGGAGCCTTCTTTTGCGATGCCGCTCCTTTATCTACGGATTTAGACGGTTTTGAGGATTTACCGACCGAGCGTTTGCGCGGCTCTTCCGCAAACGGCGCCAACCGAACATGGCCAGGAGCTTCAGATCGGTCTCCTTTTGACGTCCGAGGCTTTACATCACGCCCCATACCCTTATCAGCCATCGCCCGCGACACCAGCGCATCGCCGTCTTGTATCAACCGGAAGTCGATTTTTCGACCATCCAGATCCACACGGCTAACCTGTATGCGAACCCGTGTTCCGATGGCATAACGGGTTCCCGTTCTCTCACCGCGCAGTTCCTGGCGGGCTTCATCGAAACGAAAATACTCGCCGCCCAACTCGGTGATGTGCACCAAGCCCTCCACGTACATGGCATCCAGTGTGACGAAGACACCAAAGCTGGTCGCAGCGGTAACCACGCCCCCATACTCCTCTCCCAAATGCTCCTTCATGTACTTGCACTTGAGCCAAGCTTCCACATCACGGCTGGCCTCGTCAGCCCGGCGCTCATTGGCGCTGCAATGCAAACCAGCAGCCAACCAAGCCATGCCCTCCGCATTTGTCTTTTTCGGCACTTGATTGGGCTGCTCCACACGGGACGCTACGCCTTTTTCCAACCTGCGAGCCAACTTGGCATGTGCCTCTCCGGGAATGGGCAATACGGGTAGCTGGTAGCGCGTCTTGGCAAGAATCGCCTTGATCACCCTGTGCACCAGTAAATCAGGATAACGACGTATTGGGCTGGTGAAATGAGTGTATGCGTCGTAAGCCAAGCCGAAGTGGCCACTGTTGGTCGGCGTGTAAATCGCTTGCTGCATGGACCGCAACAGCATGGAGTGAATTTGCTGCGCGTCAGGCCTGTCCTTGGTGGCCACGGCAATCGCCTGAAACTCACCGGGCGAAGGATCATCGCTGATCGTCATACCCAGACCCGTCACCTTTAAGTAATTCTGCAAAATCTCTTTTTTCTCGGGTGTGGGGCCTTCGTGCACCCGAAACAGACCGGGGTGTTTGCTTTGGGCAATGAAATCGGCACTGCACACGTTGGCGGCCAACATGGCCTCTTCAATCACCCGATGCGCCACGTTGCGCGTGCGCGGCACAATTTTTTCGATGCGCCCATTTTCGTCACACACGATTTGCGTCTCGGTGGTCTCGAAGTCAACTGCGCCCCGCTTTTGACGGGATTTCAGCAACGCCTGGAACACACCATGCAAATTGAGCAAGTCGCCCACACGGTCTTTGCGCTTGATGGCCTCAGGCCCACGGGTATTACCCAGAATAGCCGCCACCTCGGTGTAAGTGAACCGCGCGTGGCTCCACATGACAGCAGGGTAGAACTGGTAGGCATTGACCTCGCCATCGGCGGTGACAAACATATCGCACACCATGCACAGGCGCTCCACCTCGGGGTTGAGTGAGCACAAACCATTGGAGAGCTTCTCCGGCAGCATGGGAATAACCCTACGCGGGAAATACACGCTGGTCGCCCGGTCATAGGCATCAATATCAATTGCCGAGCCATTTTCCACATAGTGGCTAACGTCTGCGATAGCTACCAGCAAGCGCCATCCCTTAACGCCAGATTTGCCACGGCCCTGGGTCGCGGGTTCGCAATAAACCGCGTCGTCGAAGTCGCGTGCATCTTCGCCGTCGATAGTCACCAAAGGCACATCTGTCAAATCAATGCGATCAACTTTGTCCTGGGGGCGCACTTTGTCTGGCAACGTGCGTGCCAGCGCAATACATGCTTCTGAAAACTCATGCGGCACGCTGAACTTACGCACCGCGATTTCAATTTCCATCCCGGGGTCATCCACCTCACCCAGGACTTCCTTGATACGGCCCACGGGTTGTCCAAACAAGGCAGGTGGTTCGACAAGCTCAACGACAACGACCTGTCCCGGCTTCGCCACACTGGTCGCGCCCTTGGGGATGAGCACGTCGTGACCGTAGCGCTTGTCTTCCGGTGCAACTAGCCATACCCCGCTTTCTTGCAACAGGCGGCCAATGATGGGCTGTTTGGAACGCTCCAGTATTTCCACCACACGCCCTTCGGGACGGCCTTTACGATCACTGCGAACGATGCGGACTTTCACACGGTCTTTGTGCAGCACGGCACGCATCTCATTCGGGGGTAAATAGATGTCAGGCGCACCGTCGTCGCGGGACACAAATCCATGGCCATCACGGTGGCCCTGGACTATTCCTTCAACTTCATCCAGCAAGCCGCTGGTCTGGCTAATATTTTTGATACGAATGCTCTCTTTCCTGAGATGCCCAGGTGGCGGAATGGGTAGACGCAGCAATTTCAGGTACTAGGTCAAGCCAACATCATCGCACACCACTTTCCGTGCACGGCTAAGACCCAGTGCTCCCTTCGATTGGAGCATTTCAAATTGCACACCGCATTCAGCAGCCGAAAACCATGCTATGATTCGAGTCGTTGCCCAGATGGCGAAATTGGTAGACGCACCAGCTTCAGGTGCTGGCGGTTGCAAGACCGTGGAAGTTCGAGTCTTCTTCTGGGCACCAAAATTAGATGAGGCCTGTAACGCAAGTTACAGGCCTTTTTCTTGTGCGCTACAAAAAGCCCACCCAAGTAAAATAACCTTTTTGAGATGTTCAAAGAACAATAAAAAACGCTGAAATTCAGCAGCTTTTTTATTGTGAATACTGACTCTGTGGCCATCCACCGTTATATGGGCATGGCAACCAGATCATGCCCTTGCGCAGCCACAATGCGAGCCTTGGTGAATTCACCCACCTTCAAGGTCTTGCTGATTTTCTCCGGCGGCAGCAACCGCACCACGCCGTCGATCTCTGGCGCATCGGCGTAGCTTCTGCCGACACCACCTTTTTTGCCCATGCCCGGCGCCGAGTCCACCAGGATTTGCATCGTGGAGCCAACGCGTTTTTGCAATTTTGCAATCGATACTGCCTCGGCCACCGCCATAAAGCGCGCACGGCGTTCCTCACGCAACTCCACCGGCAGCATGCCAGGAATATCGTTGGCAGTTG
Organism: Rhodoferax sp.; assembly: GCF_025356155.1. Taxonomy (GTDB): domain Bacteria; phylum Pseudomonadota; class Gammaproteobacteria; order Burkholderiales; family Burkholderiaceae_C; genus Allorhodoferax. The sequence goes on from NZ_JANXUQ010000027.1 coordinate 45,149, forward strand.
CTCCATTGACTGCGCTGTAGGCAAAGCAACCGGCACGGTCAATCTCCGCTTCACGGACAAAGTCTAAAAGGTGCGAGAACTCTTCTTCGGTTTCGCCAGGAAAACCCGCAATGAAGGTGCTGCGGATCACAATCTCGGGACAAACCTCACGCCAAGCCTGCAAACGCTCTAGATTTTTCTCCCCGCTGGCGGGCCGCTTCATGCGACGCAGCACATCGGGATGGCTGTGTTGCAAGGGCACATCTAAATAAGGCAATACGCGTCCCGTCGCCATCAGCGGCACGATGTCGTTCACACTGGGGTAAGGGTACACATAGTGCAAGCGCACCCAGGCTCCATAGGGCTCGGCAATCTCACCCAGAGTCTGCACCAGTTCCAGCATGCGCGTCTTGACGGGCTTGCCATCCCAAAAGCCCGTGCGGTATTTGACGTCCACACCATAGGCTGACGTGTCTTGGCTGATCACGAGCAACTCTTTGACGCCGCCTTCAAACAAGGCGCGGGCTTCGGTCAACACATCGCCAATGGGCCGCGACACCAAATCGCCTCGCATAGACGGGATGATGCAAAAGGTGCAACGGTGGTTGCAGCCTTCGCTGATTTTCAAATACGCATAGTGCCGGGGCGTGAGCTTGATACCCGCCACGCCAAAGGAATTGGGCACCAAATCGAGAAAGGGATCATGCGGCTTGGGCAAATTGAGATGCACCGCGTCCATGACTTCTTGGGTGGCGTGCGGACCGGTTACTGCCAGCACCTTGGGGTGCATCTGGCGCACCATGTTGTCACCATTAGCAGCCGTCTTGGCGCCCAGGCATCCGGTGACGATCACACGACCATTCTCGGCCAGCGCCTCACCAATGGTGTCAAGGCTTTCCTTGACGGCATCATCAATGAAGCCACAGGTGTTGACGATCACCAGATCGGCACCCTGGAATGTCTTGGAGGTCTGGTAACCTTCGGCACTCAGTTGGGTCAGGATCAGTTCAGAGTCCGTCAAGGCCTTTGGACATCCGAGGCTGACGAAGCCAACGGTAGGGACACGCGCGGGGGTAGAAATTGCTTCACTCATGCGTGGATTGTCGCTGTTTTCCCCCTACCAACCCGCCCTACTAACCGGGATAGCGCCTAATAGGCCTAACGCTTGAGCCCAAAAGTTCCCAAAAGCTGTTCGGTTTGTTTTTGCATCTGTTCCTGCATCTGCTGAAACAGGTTGTTGCCCATGGTTCCTTGCACCAGTGGCACTTGCATGTCCATCAACGCCTGCATGTTCTTCTCAAGGTAGCCGCCCATCATGCCTTGCATGGTATGGCCGTAAAAGCGGATGATGTTGGCCAGAACGGCCGCGGTAAACATGGGCGTGCCGTTGGCTTCTTCTTCCAGAATGATTTGCAACAGAATACTGCGCGTCAGGTCTTCGCCGGTCTTGGCGTCGCGCACAACGCAAGGCTCGTTTTCCATGACCAGCTGTTTGATTTCGGCCAGCGTGATGTAGCTCGACGTGTCGGTATCGTACAAACGCCGATTGGGGTATTTCTTGATGACCCGCTGAGTGGGTTTTCTATCGGTGTTGGTTTTGCTTTGCATAGCGAGTAGCGGCTTCCCTGGGGAGCGAAAGGTGTATTGCAGTGCAACACATTCTAGGGACTCGTCGAGAGGCCCCAGCCTGGGATTACCCTAGGCTACCGATAGGCACAAAAAAGCCCCGCATCCACAAGGGATACGGGGCATATTTTGGTAGGCGCAATTGGACTCGAACCAACGACCCCCACCATGTCAAGGTGGTGCTCTAACCAGCTGAGCTATGCGCCTACAGTATTCGAGAGGCCAAAGTATAGCAGTAAAAAACTGGTGCTCGAATGCGCGGCACCGCAACACCGACTTACGCCATAATTGACGTTAACGTAAACGTCAATTCTTTCATCCACTCCACAAGGAAAACACCATGGAAATCGCAGGCAAAGTATTCATCGTCACCGGTGGCGCATCCGGCTTGGGCGAAGGCACGGCCCGCATGCTCACCGCAAAGGGCGCAACAGTCGTAATCGCAGACATGCAAGTCGAAAAAGGTGAAGCCATTGCCAAGGAACTGGGCGGCGCTTTTGTGAAATGCGATGTGAGCCAGGAGGCCGATGGCCAGGCCGTGGTGGCCAAGGCAGTGTCCCTGGGCAAGCTGATGGGCCTGGTCAACTGCGCTGGCATTGCGCCTGCAGAAAAGACCATTGGCAAGAACGGTGCGCATAGCCTAGCCGTGTTCAGCAAGACCATCACCGTCAACCTGGTCGGCAGTTTCAACATGATCCGTCTGGCGTCGCAAGCCATGTCCAAGAACGAACCCGAGTCCACTGGCGAACGCGGCGCCATCATCTCCACCGCATCGGTCGCGGCCTATGACGGACAGATGGGCCAAGCCGCCTACAGCGCGTCCAAAGGTGGCGTGGTTGGCATGACCCTGCCGATCGCACGCGATCTGGCCCGCAACGGCATTCGCAACATGACCATCGCCCCAGGCATTTTTGGCACACCCATGATGTTTGGCATGCCGCAAGAAGTGCAAGACTCGCTGGCGGCAGCCGTACCCTTCCCTTCCCGCCTGGGCACTCCGCAGGATTACGCCAAACTGGCCGTGCACATTTTTGAGAACGACATGCTCAATGGCGAAGTGATTCGCCTGGATGGCGCGATCCGCCTCGCTCCGCGCTAAGTTTCACCGCCGGGCCGCCCCTAGGTGAAATGCGGCCCCGTTTTTTTTGGGGGCCCACACGAAGTGGGGAAGCGAGGGGGCAAATATTCACTAGACACCGAAGCCATCGTCTGCGGCGATCACTGCGCCATTGATGAAGTGGCTTTGGTCCGAGCACAACATCACAATCAACACATCCAAATCCTGCGGCTGGCCAACCCGTTTGCGCGGCAACATCTGGATCAGCTTTTGACCGGCTTCAGTCTGCCAATGGCGGTGGTTGATTTCGGTGTCGATATAGCCCGGGCAAATGGCGTTCACATTGATGCCAAAGCGACCCCACTCCAGCGCCATGGCCTTGGTCATCTGGACCACGGCCGACTTGCTCATGCAGTACACGCCGATCTGCGGCAACACGCGCAGGCCCGCCATGGACGCCACGTTGATGATGCGCCCGCCGGTATAGCTTCCGGGCGCAGAGCCCGTTGCCCGCGCCAGCATGCGTTTGCCTACCTCTTGGGCAACAAAAAATGCGCCCTTGACGTTGGTATTAAACATGTAGTCAAAATCATCGGGCGACACGTCCTGAATCCGCTGGGTAGTGCTAACACCCGAGTTGTTGACCAATATGTCGATGGAACCCACTTCAGTCTCCGCGTGCGCCACGGCTGATTTGATGGAGTCGTGGTCGTTGACGTCCAGCTCAATCACATGGGCGTCACCGCCCTCGCCGTTGATGGTGGCGCGCAGGTCCTTGAGTTTTTCCACACGGCGGCTGGCCAGCACCACCGCCGCACCAGCTGATGCCAGCGTCCGCGCAAACTGCGCGCCGAGGCCGCTGGACGCTCCGGTGATGAAGGCCACGCGGCCTGAAAGATCGATGGTGTACGCCATTTAGAGAATCTCCACGAATAAAAAAGAACGACCGTGCTATTACGTCGATTCAGGGCATAAAATGCCATGCAAATCCAACCAAGGCAAGCCTTGGTTGGCACAATCCCTACAGATTCCATTATTGAACGAGACACACCATGACCAACGAGGAAATTCTTGCCCAATTCGGCCCCCGTGAAGCGATGGAATACGACGTTGTTGTCGTGGGCGGCGGACCTGGGGGTCTGGCGACCGCCATCCGCGTCAAACAACTCGCAGTGGAAAAAGGCAAGGATGTATCCGTCGTGGTGCTGGAAAAAGGCTCAGAGCCCGGCGCGCACATTTTGTCGGGCGCCATCATGGACCCGATTGCGCTGACCGAACTCTTCCCCAACTGGAAGGAAATGGGCGCACCACTCAACCAGCCGGTGACCGATGACGCCTATATGCTCCTCGGCGAGAAAACCGGCGTGCGCATACCCAATGTGGTACTGCCCCCCTTCGCGCAAAACCATGGCAACTACATCGTCAGCCTTGGTGCAGTCACGAAGTGGCTGGCCGAGCAGGCCGAAGGCCTGGGCGTTGAAATCTTCCCTGGCTTTGCCGCCGCCGAAGTGCTCTACAACGACAACGGATCGGTCAAAGGCGTGGCCACCGGCAATATGGGTGTTGGCAAAGATGGTGAACCCACCGAGAACTTCCAACTGGGCATGGAGTTGCTGGGCAAGTACACCGTGTTTGCAGAAGGCGCACGCGGCCATCTGGGCAAACAACTGATCGCCAAGTTCAAACTCGACGACGGCAAAGACCCACAAAGCTGGGGCCTGGGGATCAAGGAACTATGGGAGATTGACCCCAGCCGCCACCAACCCGGCTTCGTGATGCACACCGCCGGCTGGCCCATGGAGTCCGACACCTACGGCGGCGCATTTTTGTACCACCTGGAAGGCAACAAGGTTGCGCTGGGCTTTGTCACCGGCCTGGGCTATTCCAATCCTTATCTCAGCCCGTTTGAAGAATTCCAGCGCTGGAAGACACACCCCAATATTCGCTACTACTTTGAGAACGCCAAAGGCGAAATCACCGCCAAGCGCTTGGGCTACGGTGCGCGTGCCATCAACGCGAGCGGAATCAATGCGCTGCCCAAGACCGTATTCCCTGGTGGCTGCCTGATTGGCTGTAATGCGGGCTATCTGAACGTGGGACGCATCAAGGGCAGCCACGCCGCCATCAAAACCGGCATGCAGGCTGCGGAAGCCGCGTATGACGCGATAGTGGCGGGCCGCCAGCACGACGAGTTGAGCGCCTACCCTGAAGCGTTTGAAAAGAGCTGGTTGCACACCGAGCTGAACAAAGACCGCAACTTCAAGAACTGGTTCAAGTACGGCCTAACGGTGGCCACCATCATGAACGGCTTTGAGCAGCTGATTTTGCGCGGCCATATCCCCTGGACGCTGCGCCGCACCAAGCCCGATTACGCCTACCTGAAGCCCGCGGTCGAGTGCAAACCCATCGTCTACCCCAAGCCCGATGGCAAGCTCACCTTCGACCGCCTCTCCAGCGTATTTATCAGCAACACCAACCATGAAGAGCAGCAGCCCGCGCATTTGACCCTCAAAGACGCGTCGGTGCCCGTCAACATCAATCTGAACAAATATGCGGGCCCCGAAGCCCGCTACTGCCCGGCCGGTGTGTATGAATTTGTGCCCGACACCGCCAAGGGCGGTGATGCACAGCGCCTGCAGATCAACGCGCAGAACTGCGTGCACTGCAAGACCTGCGACATCAAGGACCCTACGCAAAACATCGTCTGGGTCACACCTGAAGGTGGAGGCGGCCCGAACTACGCGGGTATGTAATGCTAAATGCGGCTAGCAGGCCGTCAGGCCGCCGTCCACGGGCGGGCCAATACCGGTGGTGAAACCGGCGGCGTCGCTGCAGTAGGTGGAGATCGTCGTCTCGATCAAGGCCGTGACCTCGGCATCCCGCGCCACATCACAGCGCAAAAAACTGGCCGTGCCACCCGCATCGCGGATCTGGGCGACCGTGCCTTCACCGCCGTTAGTCCCGGCTGAAGCCACCGGCACCGTGTGCCTGGATCGCCCAGTCAATGACCTTGCAGCAGTTGTTGGGGGCGGCCACCTTGATCATTGCAATCTCCTTGGCCGCTACTTTATTGCCTACCGTGTCCATACGACAAGACCTCGGGATGGCCCGCTGGGCAACCAGTTGATCCCGTTCCCCATCGCGGTGAGCGCGCACGACATCTTCCTGTACTGGCATGCCAGCGCCGATTACGACCCCGCCAACCGCTGGTTGCGTGACAACATCATTGCCACGTTCGACGGGACGTAACCAAGGCGTGTTTCAGCCCGGCAGCGGCCAACGCCCTAACTCGTCGTATATGCCCTTACCCACATGGCTTTTGATCAGCATGAATCCCCCAGCTGGCCAGACGATGGGGTCTATGTCGTGCTTGGCAATGCGGTGGCGGTCGTAGGCCACGGTCATATGCGGCGTGAAGCCTTTTTTGACCTTGATGCCCGCCTCTTTCATCGCCGTACCCAGCGCTTCGCGAAAGGCTACCAGCGCTGACGTGCCCGATTCGTTGCCACATACGACATACGTCCCGCTGCTCGGAAAGCTCATCGCATGGTCGAAAGTCACGGCAAAGGCCGGGCTTGTCACCGCGTTGCCGGCGGTCAGCGCCAGCTGGACCAATTCTTCTGGCACCTCGGCAAAGTTGCCCAGGTCGTGCAGCGTGATGTGCAGACGGTGGGGCAGCAGGGGTTTCCCCAGCAGCCCATGTTCACGCCCAAAACTGGCAACCTGTGCAGCAATGGGCTTGGCAATGTCGAGGGGCAAAAAGATGGAGAAAAACAGGCTGAAAGGCAGTTTTTCTTTTCGTGGTTTTGGCAAGACTTTGTCGCCAGAAACGGCTGCATCATTGCCGAATCCGGGCAAGGTCGATTGGTCAGCCATGCATTCTCCTTGTAGAAGTTCCCAGGCCCGCCAGCAGGCCCCACAAAGCAGCATAGACGACTTTCACCGACGCCATCAAGCCGGTACTGCACGGTCCTGGTGTCCAGGTGCCTCGCATGCGCTGACAAACCGGCAATGGGGAGCATGACGTCCAGAAAATCTAGGGGCCTGGGGGGAAATGGCCGCTAGCCCTCGTCGCCACTGCACATACAGCTCCCAATTTAATAGCAATTGGTAGATTTTGAAAGTTCGGTATGCATCTCCCACAGCAAACCATGCAAGATGTGCATAGTCAATTGGATTGCGCTTGCTTGCAAACCTAGGGAAAACCCTTAATCTACAGGTATCGCAACTTTCCATCCTAACCGGTGGCCTCTTTATGTATACCTTGTTTGCCCAGATCGCCCGTTTGTTGTCAGCCCGCCCCACCGCGCAGGAAGACAAAAGCCTCGCCAGCCAGTTGATGAGCAGCGCCGACGCCTGCGCCGGCAACAGCCCCCACCACGCCCAGGAACTGCGCGAAGCCGCTTACGCCTACCTCAGCGTAGTACGCTAAAGCCCCATTCGCGGGCGCGGCACAATCGCCGCATGCTCAGCCCCCGCAACGGTCCCTCCACTCCCCCGCCGAATGGCGATGCAGGCGCACACAGCGTCGCCGGCCACTTCCGCCCGCGCCTCACGCTGCAAACCCTAGGCCGTGGCGATGGCCTGCTGGGCCTTACACCCCAAGGCAAACTGGGCCCGCGTGGCGACAGCGTGACACTGGCCCACTTCGACTGGACCTACCGCACCGAAAACGGCGACCGCTGGGAGACGTCCGCCCCCACGTCCATCCTCAACAGCCGCCCACCTGCGTTGCAAGAGCTGTTCGACACCGGCGGCCCGGTGGTCGTCATGCGGCGCGACGTGGCGGCTGAGGCCGACGCCATGGACCTGGTGTGGGACAGGGGTTTTGTACCCTTGGCAGACAAATCCTTCCAATGGCGCAGCCGCGATCACAGCCCTGTGCTGGGCCCGGTCTGGACGCTGCCCCAAGAAGAATTCTTTGGCGACTTCTGGGCCGACCAGGTGCCCGTGCTGCAGGCCAAGGGCTGGTCCGTGGTCGTCAAACCCGGGTTTGCCCATGAGAGCGTGCCCGTGCAGCGCTGGAAGCTGGTCGTCAGCCCCGACACCGGCGAGATCCTGTCCAAGGAGCTGGCCGAGCGTCTGGTCAAACCCGGGCGTGGCGCGCAAAAGCTGCAACTGCCCGCGCGTGAAGGCGCTTGGCTGCTGAGCTTGGGCATAGAGATTGATGGCCAGACGCTGGACCTGGCCCCGATGCTGGCCGACCTGCTGCGCCGCGACGCACGCTGGCTCAATGCAGCCATGATCGCCGCCATCGACGATAGTTCCATCGTGTCGTTGCGCGCACCGGGCGGCAAACGCATAGATGCGCCCGCCGCTCCGCTGAAAGCCATCGTCGGCGCAATGGTCGATTTGCTGACCGACCCACTGCGTGCGCAAAACGCAGGCCCGCTAAAGCTTGGCGCCTGGGAGGCTCGGCGCCTGGACGCCTTGCGCGACAGCCTGCTGGAGGCCCACCGCGTGGGGCCGCACAACGCTTGGCAATTGGAAGGTGATGCCGGCCTGGCCAGCCTGGCCAAACGCCTCATAGCCCTGGGCGCACCGCAGCCCGTAGCCGCGCCCGACGGCCTGCAAGTGCAACTGCGCCCCTACCAGCTCGAAGGCCTGGCCTGGCTGCAATATCTGCGCGCCCACACGTTGGGCGGCATATTGGCCGACGACATGGGTCTGGGCAAAACCGCGCAGGCATTGGCCCACGTACTGACCGAAAAACACGCCGGGCGGCTGGACTTGCCGGTGCTGGTGGTACTGCCTACCTCGCTGATCTTCAACTGGCAGGCCGAGGCCCGCCGCATGGCGCCCGGGCTGCGCCTGCTGACGCTGCAAGGGCCGGACCGCGCAGACTTGTTCGCACAGATGCCAGTCCATGACCTCGTGCTGACCACCTACCCGCTGCTCTGGCGCGACATGGACGCGCTGGCCGCGCAGCGCTTTCATCTCGTCATCCTGGACGAAGCCCAGATGGTCAAAAACGCCGGCAGCCGCAGCGCCCGCGCGTTGCGCCGCCTGCAGACCCGCCACAGCCTGTGCCTGACCGGCACGCCGATGGAAAACCACCTGGGTGAACTGTGGGCGCAGTTCGACTGGCTGATGCCGGGCTTTCTGGGCGACGCGCGCCACTTCGCCGCGCGCTGGCGCAAGCCGATTGAAGAGAACGGCGAAACCTTGCGTGCCGCGCTGCTGGCCCAGCGCGTGCGCCCCTTCATCCTGCGCCGACGCAAGCAGGACGTGGCGAGTGAGCTGCCGCCGCGCACCGAGGTCATCAAACGGGTGCAGCTGCAAGGCCAGCAGCGCGAGTTGTACGAAAGCGTGCGCGTGGCCGCCGACGTGCAGGTGCGCCGCGTGCTGCAGCGCCAGAGCTTTAACGGCGCGCAGATCAGCATCCTGGATGCGCTGTTGAAATTGCGCCAAGTCTGCTGCGACCCGCGCTTAGTCAAGGGCAATAAGGCGGACCCGAGCATGGAGCGCGCTAAGCTGGAGCTGCTGGCCGATATGCTGCCCGCGCTGGTGGAAGAAGGTCGAAGCGTGCTGGTGTTCTCGCAGTTCACCGAGTTGCTGGAGCTGATCGCCGGGCAACTGCAGGCGCAGGCCCTGCCCTTCTTCAGCCTGACTGGCAAGACCAGCCCCAAAGACCGCGGCGGCGTGGTGCAACGCTTCCAGGCGCAAGAGGCACCCATCTTTCTGCTCAGCCTGAAAGCCGGCGGCATAGGCCTGAACCTGACTGCCGCCGACACCGTGATCCACATGGACCCGTGGTGGAACCCGGCCGTGGAAGAGCAAGCCACAGCCCGCGCCCACCGCATAGGCCAGGACCAGCCCGTGTTTGTCTACAAGCTGGTCGTGGAAGGCAGCATAGAGGAACGCATGCTGGAGCTGCAAGCCCGCAAGCTGGCGCTGACGGACAGCGTGCTAGGGCATGACGCAGCGGGTGCGCTGAAGTTTGACCAGGCCGATCTGGATGCCCTGCTGGCACCGCTGGGCGCATTGATGGCCAGCGCGCAAACGCCGGAAGAAGCGGCACGGCGCTGGGGCAGCAGTGGCAGGCGGCGCTAGGGGCGCGGCTCGGGCTGCGTACAGCCGTACAGTGCCTTCCAGCCAAACGTCATACGATAAATGAGCCGCTAGCCCTCGCCGAATATACGTGAGCAGCTACCAAATAGATAGCAATCCTATCAACGGGCCAGCTTGCGCCGAACCCCCATCGAGAAGCCCGGTAACTCGCGGTCGCTGGTCGCACTCTGTTCGGCCAGCGTCTGCAGGTGGCGCAGCAGATGGGCTTTGCTGCCGCGGTCCAGTTCGGTCTGTAGCGTGGCGGCGGTCTTCAGCGACTCCAAAGCCTGGGCCAGGTCGCCGGCCTTTTCGGCGATCAACGCGTTCTCGCGCTCGATGCGCAGGGCAATGTGCTTGGCGTTGGCCTTTTGCGCCGCGCCCCGGGCAGCGGTGATGGAAGTCTTGGCCTCGGGCAACTGCCCAAGTGCCGACTGGCACTGCGCGCGCAACAGAAACATCGTCGCCAGACCCCAGAAGTGCGAGCAGGCCTTCAGCGCGCGCTGCGCCGGCACCAGCAGATCCAGCGCCTCGGCCGGTCGTCCCTGCAGCGCTGCCACTTCGGCAATGCGCACCAGGCATTCGCTGGCGATGTCTTCCATCTGCTGTGCCTGGGCCATGGCCTGTCCGTGGCCCAGGCTGATCAGCGCTTCGTCGTACTGACCCATGTGCATCTGGTTGACGCCCAGGTTCACGGTATTGACCGCTTTAAGCTCGCGCAGTCGCAGGTCGAACCGTGCCCACTGCGTCAGCGGCAGGCGCTGCGTGGAGCTGTCGAGTTTGCTGAGGTTGGTGCCCAAATCAGAAAACACCTTGACCGCCATGGCCGGGGCATCCAGCGCATCGCAGATTTGGCCTATGCCCAACTTGCACCAGCTCCAGCTGATGCGGTCGCCATCGCGCTTGGCGATCTCCATGCCGTCGGTCCAATAGCCCAGCGCAACGCCGTATTCGGCGCGAGAGTAGTAGGCGCGGCCCACCAGGTAGAGCATGTGGGATTGCTCGCCAAATTCGCCACAGCGCTTGGCGCATTCCACGGCCTCCAGCAGCCAGGCGATGGAGGCGTCGGAGTAGCCGTCCTGGTCAATGACGAGGCCAAAGGTCTGTGCAATCAGCACCTGGGCCGCATCGTCGCCCATTGCGCGGGCCTGCTCCAGCGCCGCCAGGCATTCGCTGTAGAGTGCAGCGCCACGGCCGCTGCGGCCCGCTTGCTGGAGTTGTGCGACAACGGGCCGCAGGGATCGGTGGGTGGCGTCAAATAACAGCATGGATTTGTTGCACGCTCAGCGCTTCGCTTTTTCGGTTTGGACCCATTCCACCACGCTGGCGCGCAACACGCTCATCGGCAACTGGCCCGATGTCAGCACCAGACGGTGGAAACCCTTGACGTCAAAACGCACACCCAACGTGGCTTCGGCCTCGCGGCGCAGGCGGCTGATCTCCAACTGTCCGATCTTGTAGCCCAGTGCTTGGCCCGGGCGGGCAATGTAACGCTCCACCTCGGACACCACATCGCTCTCTGCCATCGACGAGTTGGCCAGCATGTAGTCGATGGCCTGCTGGCGGCTCCAGCCCTTGGTGTGCAGGCCGGTGTCCACTACCAGGCGCATGGCACGCAGCTGTTCGTCGGACAGGCGGCCGTACCACTGGTAGGGGTCGGTGAACAGACCCAGTTCCTTACCCAGGCTCTCGGCGTACAGCGCCCAGCCCTCCACGTACGCCACATAGTGGGTGTTGAAGCGGCGGAACTTTGGCAGCGATGTGTCTTCTTGCGCAATCGATATCTGGAAGTGGTGGCCGGGCGAGGCCTCGTGCAACGACAAGGTTTCCATGCCGAAGATGGGTTGCGCCTTCAGGTTAAAAGTGTTGACATAAAAGACACCGGGCCGTGCACCATCAGCTGAAGGGCCTTCGTACTGCGCACCCGCAGCACTCTCTGCGCGGAAGGCCTCTACCGCACGCACCTCGTAGTCGGCCTTGGGTGCAATGTCGAACAGCTTGGGCAGCAGACCATTGATGCGGATCTGCAGGTCACGATAACCGGCCAAAAGATCTTCGGGCTTTTGGTAGTAGTAGCGCGGCTCGTCTTGCAGGTGTTTGAAGAAAGCCTTGAGGTCACCGTCAAATTTCACCTCACGCCGCACGGCCTCCATCTCGCCCAATATGCGGCTCACTTCGCGCTGGCCCAGCGCGTGGATGGCGTCTGGCGACAGCGTGGTCGTGGTGCTTGCTTGTGCCAAATGCCCGTACCAGGCCTTGCCGTCGGGCAGGTCCGACCATGCGGTACTGGTACGTGCCTTGGGCAGGTAGTCGTCGCGCACAAAGTTGTGCAGGCGCTGGTAGGCGGGCGTGACCTTGTCCACGAGCAAGGCCCGCAGCTGCGCGGTGATACGCCTACGGTCTGCCGCGGATACGGACTCGGGGAAGTCCTTGATCGGTCCCCAGAAAATGCTCTGCTCGGGGTCGATAACGATCAAGGCCGTCAATTGCGGCAGCACCTTGTCCACCACGGCCCGCGGCTGCGTCACGCCGTTGGACATGCCGACACGCAAATTGGCGACCATGCCGTCGAACAGCGGCACGGCATGCGCCAGGCGCTGGATCCAGTCGTCATAGTCCTTGGTGGTACGGAACGGCTGCAAGGATTTGCCCGATCCCAGCAGTGCCAGGAAGCTGGGCAGGCCACCGGTCTGGCTGATGGGCAACATCCAGCCGGGGAAGCGCTCACCCTGCAGGGCCTGTTCAATATCACGCTTGAGGATGCCGTACGACAACCGGTCCTTGTCACTCAGGGCTTTGGGGTTGAAGGCTTTGAGTTGCTTCAGCCGGCGCTCCAAATAGCGCTTGTTATCTGCCCGCCATGCAGCAGTGGTGTCGTCGACCAGACGGCCGTTGTAACGCGGGTCGCCGAGCGAGGTGGCCAGGATGGGGTCGCGTTGCAACGTTTCCTCCCAATTGGTGTCCAGCCATTGGTTGAAACGCTCGCTGTCGGAAGGCTTGGCGTATGCCGACACAGAGAGGGCGACCAACAGAGAAAAAGCGCACAGCAGTTGACGCATGGGATCGAAACTCCGAAATTGGGAAAACGGGACCAGAATTTGGGTCGAAAACCCGGCCGCATGCAGGCAAGTATCGCAGCAGAGAATTCGGGGGAATGCACGAAACAGACACGCCAAAGAAAAAACCCACAGTCCACGTTCTTGCGAACGGAACTGTGGGCTAAAACCGGCCCCGGTCGACCCCAGAGCCGGCCACTCACCTTTGGGATTACATGGCGGCTTTGTAAAAAATGTAGTCCGCTTGGTATTTGACGACCTGTTTGGAGCCCACACTGCTGGCGGCGCATGCGCTGCTCGGGGCTACGCCACCCATGGTGTTGACGCGTTGGATGTAGGTCACGCCCGTCATGGCGCCACTGCCGGACGCTGGGTTGGCTTTGACAAGTTGGTTGGGAATATTGCCCGCAGAACTGGGTGCCACTGCGACCTGCGTGCCGGTCAGCTTGGAGCCGTCCATGTTTTCCCATGTAGCAGGGGGTCCGTAGTATTTGCCAACTTGTTTGCCGTCGCGGTCACTCAGCTTGGCATCAGGCCCCACAAACATCCATTCAAACTGGTCTGCCATGTCCTTTTTGGCATTGCATTGGTATGTGATGTCGCCCGCACCCACGGTTTCCATGGCGACCTTGTTGCCAGCCGGCACCTGCACAGCGGCAGGCAGATTGGCCTGGGAATACATGGGCATGCTCGACATGCTGCCGCATGCGGTGATAAGGGAAATTGCCAGAACGGAAATAGAGGCAGTAGCGGTGCGTAATATCATTTTTGGAACTCCTAGGTGGTGGTGTATCCGCCAACCCCAGAGGATCAGCGCTCAAATAGCGCCCAATGCTCGGTCAAGCGACCTGGAAACAATGGACGTCTGTTGTCAGTACGCAGAGCAACGCACTTTGGATTCAAAAAGCACCTTTCAAACCAGGTTCTCCAGCGCAATAGCTTGCGTACCTATTAGAAGATCTGCCATCGTCCACATGTTTCTTGCATTCGCACTCACTCCTAAAAGATCTATCGACCGGAGACCGATGTGGTCGAAAAATGCTCCGCCAAGGCATCGCTTGGCATCAGGGGAACCGCGGCGTGGGTAGACAAAATATCCACCACCAGGGCGGCCATCATGACGAGTAAAACAAGGCCGAGAAAATACATGCTGTTTGCCCTTGGTATCGGGGTTGAATTGATAGACACTCTGTCTACTCACAATGCGTGCCAAATAAATTCCTTAATTAAATCAACGACTTAGACTTTTTGCTTCGATGGAGTCTGTCTGTTTTTTCCGACAGCGATTGGCGGATATTGGCCAAACGCCAATGAGTAGGTGGAAAAACTACTGTCAGCAAAAGCAGACATTCCACCAGAACCGCGGACGGAAGAATGTGGGGTCCGCCAATCCACGTGCATGATGTTTCTGGAGTAGGAATCTGGCAGTCACAACGTGGCCGAGTTGGTGGATGGTTGGTAAAAGCCCCATGGATAACGCGTGCTAGCATGAATGCATGAAAAGCAAAGTCACGACACTTCTACGCCGGGCCATAGCGTTTCCGTGTCTTGCGATCATGCTGGCTCCATGCGCCTGGGGACAGGGCTCGCCCACCTTGAACAAGGTCGAGCAGACCGGCTTGATCACCCTGGGCTACAGGGTCGGCTCGGTACCCTTTTCCTATCTGGACGAAAAGCTCAACCCCATTGGTTACTCAATGGACTTGTGCTACAAAATTGTGGACGCCGTCAAAATACGGCTGAAGCTACGCAATTTGCAAGTAAAGCTTTTTCCGGTGACGTCAGCCACACGCATTCCGCTGGTGGTCAATGGCACGGTGGACCTGGAATGTGGCGTCACCACCAACACGCTGGAACGTCAAAAGAGCCAAGCCTTTTCAGTAACGACCTTCGTCGCAGCCAGCCGCTTGCTGGCCAAGAAATCCTCCAACATCCAGACGCTTAGCGACCTGCAGGGTGAACCTGTGGCGTCAACCGTCGGCACCACCAGCATCCGTTACCTCAATGAGGTGAACCTCACGCAAAAGCTCGACATGAGAATCCTGGCGGGGTTGGACGATGCCGAATCTTTCCAGATGGTGCAAACCGACCGTGCAGTCGCGTACGTGATGGACGACGTGTTGCTGCGTAGCTTGGTAGCCGGTGTTAAGAACCCAAGCGATTACGCGATATCCGAAGAGAGCCTGTCCATTGAGCCCTATGGCATCCCGATGATCAAGGGGGACGCGGTCTTCAAACAATTGGTGGACGATGTGCTTGTGGGTATCTATCGCAGCGGTGAGATTCACGCCATCTACAACAAATGGTTTCAGTCCCCCATACCGCCTAAGGGCATCAACCTGCGGCTTCCCATGAGTGCGGCTTTGAAGCGGGCAATTGCCGCACCAACCGACAACGGCGACCCCAAGCACTACGAGTAACCAGCCAGCCCCTACCGATAGGTATCTATCGAGAGTGCGTGCCGGTGCAGTTTGTCGTACAGCGTTTTCTTGGCAATACCCAAGGCCTGCGCCACGGCGGCAGGACGGCCTTTGTGCTCTTTCAAGGCTTGCTCAATCAGCACTTTTTCAACTACGTCCATTTGTTGTACCAGTGTGGATGGTGCGCCTTCGCCAGACGCCTCCCCCGCACCCTCGCCCGCCTGCGGCAACTCCAACACATAACGATCGGCCACATTGCGTACCTCACGAACATTGCCTGGCCAATCGTGGGCCATCAGGTCCTGCATGCGCGGGCCGGTCAGGGTGGGCACTTCACAGCCATAGCGCTGTGCGGCCTGTGCCACAAAATGTTCAAATAGGAGTGGCACATCTTCCTTGCGCTCGCGCAGCGGCGGCAATTGCAGCACCGCCACGTTGAGCCGGTAATACAGGTCGCTGCGAAACTTCTGCTCGCGGCTGAGTGCCAGTAGGTCGCTCTTGGTGGCCGCTACCACGCGAATATCCACCTTGACCTCTTCATTGGAGCCCAGCCGCTCGACCTTGCGCTCTTGCAGCACGCGTAACAGCTTGACCTGGAATAGCGTCGGCATGCTTTCGATTTCGTCCAAGAGCAGGGTCCCGCCGTTGGCGTGTTCGATCTTGCCGATGCGCCGTTTGCTGGCGGTGGTGAAGGCCCCCGCCTCGTGGCCGAACAGCTCACTCTCAAACAGCGTCTCGGGAAGCCCGCCGCAGTTGAGTGCTACAAAATTTCTATCCCGCCGCTTGCTGTGGTCGTGCAAACAACGGGCCACCAGTTCCTTTCCCGTACCTGTCTCACCCACAATCATCACATCGGCCGAGGTGCTGGCCAGCTTAAGGATTTGCTCCCGCACCCGTACCATGGCTGAGGAGGTGCCCAACAGGGCAACTTCAATCCCAATCTTTTGCTGCAACTGGGCGCGCAAATCTTCCACGGCCATGCCCAGCACACGCTTCTCCATAGCGCGCTGGGCGGTCTCTACGAAACGCTCAGGGGAAAAAGGTTTTTCAATAAAGTCATAGGCACCGGTGCGCATGGCCTGCACCGCCATATTCACATCTCCATGCGCAGTGATCAGGATGACGGGAACAGCAGGGTTAACCGCGGCCATATGCGCCAGCAGCTGCAAGCCATTCATGCCGGGCAGCTGAATGTCGCTGATGACTATGCCTTGCATGCCAGACCACAGGTGCGGCAGCGCGGCTTCGGCGCAATCGCAGGCCACCACGTCTATGCCTGCCAGTTCCAGCGTTTGTGTCAGGCTGCGCCGCACCGTGGCGTCGTCATCCACAAACACCACCTTGAATCCCTCAAACATGATTCCCCCCTTGCGCCAACTCCAGATCAAACTCAAATGCCAAACCCTGCTGGCCCTTGTGCACCCGCAAAGTGCCACCAAACTCCCGCACGATGTTGGATGAAATCACCAAGCCCAGACCCAGCCCCTCGCCGCTAGCCTTGGTCGTGAAGAACGGCTCGAATAACCGGGCCAGCAATTCGTCCGGCAATCCCACTCCAGTGTCCTCCACCCGCACCCGCACCCGAGGCCCCTCTGCGGGCAAGCTGCTGATGGTAAGCACTTTGACTGCCTGGTCTTGCATGGCATCCAGCGCGTTGCCAGCCAAATTGACCAGCACCTGCTCTAGTCGATTCAAGTCACAGTACACCAGCATCTGCTCCGGTATGTTTAGCTCGACACGAACCTGCTCTGCACGAACGCGGTGCTCCAACAGACGCAGCATGTAGTGGACCGCAGAGACCAGCGGTACGGGCTGGTGCTCGCCTTGTGACTTGCGGGCAAACGATTTCAATTGCGCGGTGATGCTGCCCATGCGCTCGGCCACTTCGCTGATGGCTTTGAGATTTTCATCCACATCGGCCATGCGGCCCGCAGCCATCAGCATCGAAGTGTTTTTGGCCAATGCGCGCAGTGCCGTCAAGGGCTGGTTGATTTCGTGGGAAATGCCAGCCGACATCTGCCCCAACACTGCCAACTTGCCGGCCTGCACCAGTTCGTCTTGCGCCAACTGTCGCTCTTGCATTTCGTTGACCAATTCGTCATTGGCCAGGCTCAGCTCACCGGTGCGCTGGGCAACCTTGCTTTCCAATTGGGCGTTCGCCTCTTGCAGCGCGTTACGCGTAAACGATATCTGGCGAAGGGCTTGGCGACGCTGCCAAAAATACAAGGCCAGCAAGCCCAAAAATGCAGCAAAAGCGCCTCCCCCCCACGCAGCATAACGGGCGTTGCGCCATACGCTTGTGGGGTCGGACAAAATCATGACATGCCAGCCCAACAACGGGATGGCCCGTTCCTGCGCCATATGCACCGTGTACTGGCCATCGGGCTCCGTGATGCGAACCTGGCGGGCTCCTCGGACCCCTACGTTCTCGACGGCCATGTTCAGCGGGCGGATAGCTTGGCGTGGGTACTGCTCGGAGTAACGCAGCGCCACCGCAGGCTCTACCCGGTAGACGCCGACAGATTTGTATTTCCATTGACGTACCGACGACATGATGACCACGCCCTCTTCATCGATAACCAATAGTTTCTCGCTTTCGGAACGGACGCCCAGGTCAATCCAGGTAGCTTCCAGTGGGTCCAGGCTCAGCTTGACGCCGACGATGCCGACGACCTGCGCATCACGCCGTACAGGTTGCGCAAAATAGTATTCGGATGCTCCGCTCTCTGCATTCGCAACAAAAACCTGAGACCGCTGCGCCTGCAGTGTCCGTGACAACAGCGAGGGCAGTGCCACCGGGCCTGCATCGCCGACTAGGGTTTTGTAGCCCTCGCTGGACGCCAAAAGCGTCCCGGCAGGATCTAAGGCAAATGTGGTGATGGCGCTTGCCCTGACCTTGAAGCTGGCCAGTTTGCGGCCAGCGTTGGCACGGGCGGTCGGGTTGTCAGGGGTTTCGAACAACGCCTCGATATCGGGGTCCATTTCGATCAGACTGGGCAGGTAGGCGTGTTTACCCAGTTCGCTCTCCAAGGTCGAGGCGTAGAGATCCAGTTGGCGATTCGCAATGTCGTCAAGCTGCTCAAACCCAATGCGCTCGCTCCACCTATACGCCATGGCCATACTCGCCGCCACTGCCAGGGTCAGGCCCAGCCACGCGAATTCCGAGCCTAGCCAGCGCGGCAAAACAAAGCGTCGTTTCAGTGGTGGTGGACCATACATATCGTCGACAAATACGCGGCAACCAAGCGCCTACTCCTGTGGGGTCCATAACGTGCAGTGCGGGCAGTATCACCCCAAATCTGCCTTCAGCACCGTCCACCGCATGGGTGCGCAAAAATTAATTGGTCGGGTCAATTGCCTGATGTGTAGAAGTCCGCCTACGCTGACGCCACTGCGTGCGGATTTCTACACAAGCAGGCAAGCGAGGGCTTGGCGCCAGGCCATACGTGCTTACAAATCAAGGACTTACAAAGCATATGCGGATATCACCACTGGCATGTTCCGTGCTGATAGCAATCCCACAGTCCGACCGTCCACCCGATGGCGCCGCAACGGGCGACGGTGTGCAGTTAGATCCAGCTACTAGGAGATATGTCGTGGAATCAACAGAAACCCCTACCCTGCAAACGCCGACTTCAGGGCTTACGCCAAGACGCTTGACACGCAAAGCGCATAACCCCGGACCGGATCAAAAACATGCGGCGACCCTGCTGCATGGCCTGAGCCTGCCCGAGCTTGCGAATGTGTCGTCCGGGGCAGATGCCACGACGGACGAAGACACACTCACCCACCTGGACCGCTGTATCGCCGACATAACCTTTGAATCATTTGAGGGCGTCGTCGTGACGGACGCAAACCTTCGCACACTAAAGGTCAACAACTCGTTTACCCGCATCACGGGCTACAGCAAGCGCGAAGCCATAGGCAGCCAATCCACGGTCCTCAGCGACATCCACGAACAACTGCTGCGAGACCGCAATTGGAACGATGAGATCATAGGGCGCAAAAAAAGTGGCGATATCTATACGGCAAAACTCAGGGTCAAAGCAATTGTCAACGCCCAAGACCGCGTGACGCACTACATAGCCACCTTCAATGACCTCAGTGCCAAGAAAGCGCTGCAGAAGAAGATCATCCATCTCGGCTTTACCGACTCATTGACTGGACTGAAGAACCGCTCAGCCCTGCTCATCAGCCTGCAACGCGCCATCGACAAGAGCCGTGAACAGCAGAGTTATGCAGCGGTTTTATTGGTGGATATTGACGACTTCAAAAGCCACAACGTGCGCCTGGGCCACTTGGCAGGCGACATGCTTTTGCAGCAATCGGCGCGGCGCATCACACAGGCTCTGGGTTCCAACGTGGCGCTAGCCAGGCTCTTCGCTGACAAGTTTGTACTGGTTTTGGAAGAGCTGGGCGGCACGCTGGACGATGCAGCTGCCAGCGCGCAACACCTGGCAACCTGCGTTCGCAACTGCTTCGCAGAGACGTTCGACATCAATGCGACAACGGTGCAAACGTCGGTGAGCATGGGGCTTTGCCTGATTGGCATGCAAGATGCCGTCAGCACCGATGTCTTGATCGACCGCGCTGAACTGGTCACCTACAACGCCAAACAGGCCGGCGGGGACTGTGTTTTTTCCTTCGAGTTTGGCTCCATGGAGCACGCAGCCTAGTCAACACCGTTTATGTGGATTTTCTGGTGGAGGCCGAAGCTGCGGATAAGGTACATGCTGCGCTGCTGGATTTAGGCTACGAATGCCTATACCGCAGTGAAGACGCCGCCAACTATGTGCGCGCAGCGGAAGGGCTGAATTTGCTGTATGCGCACCTTCCCCTTGCGCGCCGCCTGCTTGCGCAGGCATCGCAGCGCGAGACCCCCATGGGTCGAATCCGTATCATCAGCGTTGAAGGACTTATAGGCTTCAAACTACAAGGCTTCGTCAACGATGCAACGCGAACGCGCGACTTGGACGACATTCGCGCACTATTGAAAGTACACCGCAGGTCGCTCGACATGGATGAGTTGGTTGAATACTTTGCCCTGTTCGACAAACCGGAACTCCTCAATGAACTTCTCGGAAAACACCGATATCGCCGCTGATGCGGCACTAAGCGGTGCCCATGCAAGGGTGGTGCTGGCGCGCGAAGCGGGTGTGCCTTTTCAGCCGCCGCTAGGCAACGCTTCTGGGATCGACCCCATCACCGAATGGTTGGGCCTGATGGAGGTTGTGCAAATGCTTCGCCCTGTGTGGCCCGTGCGTGACGAACCCATGCAAGGCGATTATTGGCGACTGTGATGGCGTCCGAGCCATTTTTGCAAAAAAACTGCGCAGCCCTCGTGGAGTCTGCGCGGCCAGCTACTGATTTGGTAGCACCTGAGGGTTAAACCAACTTTACTTTCTAGCGGGTGGCACGTCAGTACAGCTGCCATGCGCAATCTCTGCCGCCATGCCAATGCTCTCACCCAAGGTCGGATGCGGGTGAATCGTCTTGCCGATATCAACAGCATCCGCACCCATCTCGATCGCCAGCGCAATCTCGCCAATCATGTCACCCGCATGCGTGCCGACCATGCCGCCGCCCAGGATCTTGCCGTGGCCATGGGCCTCGGGCGAATCGTCAAACAGCAGCTTGGTGACACCTTCGTCGCGGCCATTGGCAATCGCGCGGCCGGATGCGGTCCAGGGGAACAGGCCCTTCTTGACCTTGATGCCTTGGGCCTTGGCCTGGTCTTCAGTCAGGCCCACCCAGGCCACTTCGGGGTCGGTGTAGGCCACCGATGGAATCACTCTTGCGTTGAACGCTGCGGCTGCCAGTTCCTTGTTGCCTTGCAGTTCACCGGCGATCACTTCCGCTGCCACATGGGCCTCGTGCACGGCCTTGTGCGCCAGCATGGGCTGGCCCACGATGTCGCCGATGGCGAAGATGTGGGGCACGTTGGTGCGCATCTGGATGTCGACATTGATGAAGCCACGGTCGGTGACGGCAACGCCGGCCTTCTCGGCAGCAATCTTCTTGCCATTGGGCGTACGGCCCACGGCTTGCAGCACCAGGTCGTAGACCTGCGGTGCGGGGGCTGCAACGCTTGCGTTGCCTCCCGCCTCGCCCTCCTCCATCGATGCGAATGTGACCTCGATGCCTTCGGGCAAGGCGCGTGCGGAGACGGTCTTGGTCTTGAGCATGATGTTGTCGAAACGCTTGGCGTTCATCTTCTGCCAGATCTTGACCAGGTCGCGGTCGGCGCCCTGCATCAGGCCGTCCAGCATTTCCACGACGTCCAGG
The DNA here is from genome assembly GCF_025356155.1 of Rhodoferax sp. Lineage (GTDB taxonomy): Bacteria > Pseudomonadota > Gammaproteobacteria > Burkholderiales > Burkholderiaceae_C > Allorhodoferax. The sequence goes on from NZ_JANXUQ010000027.1 coordinate 66,619, forward strand.
CGTGCGCCCAGCGTGCTGTAGACCGTGCCCATTTCCAAGCCGATGATGCCGCCGCCCAGGATCAGCATGCGCTTGGGGACTTCTTTCAGCTCCAGCGCGCCGGTGCTGTCCACGACGCGTGGGTCGTTGGGCATGAAGGGCAAGCGCACAGCCTGGCTGCCGGCAGCGATGATGGCTTTCTTGAAGGCGATGACCTTCTTGGTGCCGGACTTCTCTTGCGCCGTGCCGGTGGTTTCTTCCACTTCCACATGGTTGGCACCGATGAAGGCGCCGTAGCCGCGCACGGTGGTGACCTTGCGCATCTTGGCCATGGCGGCCAAGCCGCCGGTC
>NZ_JANXUQ010000076.1 GCF_025356155.1 Rhodoferax sp.
CCGGCGAGGATGGGTTGTGGGCCAAGCAAGGGCAAACCGATGCGATAGCGCTCAGTGCTTTACCCGAACGCCGAAAGTGCCCAAAATTTGAGCACCGAGGGAATCCAGGCCTTTTGCGGTTTTGAATTCTGCAAGTCCCTCCCATGTGTTGGATTTCGGACAGCGTTGAAGCGTGAAATCTGCAGACATTGCCCAAGTTGTAATCAGGGTGAAACAGTATTTGTGTAGATCCGTTGTGCTGATGTAACACTATGGTTACTTTCACTGAAGACCCTTATTTACAAAACCCTGGCGGGCTTTTTAACATGTCGTACGGAAGTTATTTTTTGTGCGGGTTCGATTCTTGCTGGATCGTGTCCGTCAGATGAACTAACTGATGAAACTGTAAGTGGGTCTGCACCATTTCGGGGAGGGGGTTTTACCGAGCCGCCAATTCCGGGGTATGTGGGCCGTCAAACCATTGACAGGGAGGAATGAGACTCCCGAAACTTTTTGGAGATGCCTTTATGGGTCGAAATACAACATTCAAGCGGACTGTGTTCGCGCATGCAGTTTTGCTGGCAATCGCAGCAACTGTATCCACCGGGGCAATGGCACAGTCCAATGCAACGGGTAATATTTTTGGCCAGGCTAAAGCTGGTGAAACAGTCCTGATTGAAAGCGACACTGGCGTTAAGCGCACGCTGGCCCCTGATTCAAACGGCCGTTTCCAGGCTTTGTCGCTGCCAACCGGCAACTACAAGGTCACCTTGCAAAAAGGCGGAGCTGTCGTCAGCTCGAAGAACGTAGAAGTCTTGATCGGCCAAGGTAGCGAGGTTTCCTTTGCTACGCTGGACGCCGTGGTCGTTACTGGCCAAGCCAAAAAGCTGGACGTGACAACTGCAAACGCAGGCAACGTCTTCACAGCCAAAGAACTGGCTGCATTGCCAATCGCTCCAGCCGTCGCCAATATTGTGCAAATGGCACCCGCCACGACCCGTGGTGACTACCGTTACGGCAACAACGCTGCCAGCTTCGGCGGCGCAGGCCCTTCGGAAAACGCTGCGTTTATCAACGGCTATCCCGTTACCAACGGTTTGTACCAAGTTGGCTACTCGTCCCTGCCATTCGGTGCGATCTCCCAGGCGCAGATCATTACTGGCGGCTACGGTGCCGAGTTCGGACGTTCTACTGGCGGCGTGATCAACATCACCACCAAGAGCGGTTCCAACCAGTGGGAAGCTGGCATTGGCGCTACTTGGGCCCCTAATTCTCTGCGTGCCAAGGCTAAGAACATTGAATACCCTGTCACTGGTGCTGCCAATACAGTGGGCACTGATGGTCTGATCCAGAATTACAAAGAAGGTGACATTCGCAACGAATACGGCGTCAACGGCTTCATCGGCGGTCCGCTGATTGAAGACAAGTTGTTCATGTATTTCTCGGCTGAGAAAACCAATGTGGACCGCCAAACTGCCCGTCTTGGACGAACAGCAACGACCAATGCGACAGTTGGCTGGTTGGAGCAGTATTCCCAGGTGCCCCGTTCATTGCTGAAGCTGGACTGGAACATCACACCTGACCACCATCTCGAATACACCCGCATTGACGATAAATCTGAAGTGGAAGATCGTTACTACGGCTTCAGCTATGCAACTCTGAGTCGCACTAACGATATTCAAAAAGGCGGCGCAAAGTTCACCAACTATGCAAGCGGTATCCTCGGGCTGGGTGCTACCGGCGCTGCGCTGCAGGCGGCACAAGGCGCGTCCATCGACATCCTGAAGTACACCGGCTATTTCACCGACAGCTTCACGGGCCAGATCGTTATCGGCCAGAGTTACACGCCCTACAAGCAGGATCCGTTTGGATACCAGCCAACCGTTTCTCCTATCACTGCCCCGTTGGATTCCCGTGCAGATGGCGTCAACTACCTTCCTAGCAACCCGCAAGGTTTTGCTGCTGCCGTGCTCCGTCCAGATGCACAAAGCACCAACAAGGCTCTGCGCGTCGACTTGGAATTTAAGGCGACTGACTCCCACACTCTGCGCGGTGGCGTCGACTCCGTCAAAATCCGCGGCGTGAATGGCACAAACAGCGCCGGCGGCAGCACCTGGAACTACTCGCGCGCTGCTGATTTGGGCGTGTCGGTGCCTAACGGCTACACCCTGTCGCCACAACAAGGTGGCGGCTTGGGCGCAACCTGTACCGTAGCTGGTCAAGCTGGCGTCGGTGGTTGCTATGTGTTTAAGAACGTTCAAAGCGTCGGAGCGATTCCGACTGTCGAACAGTCCGCGATGTACATCGAAGACCGTTACCAAATGACCAAAGATGTCTTGCTGACATTCGGTTTGCGTAATGAAGCCTATGCCAACAAGAACACCGCTGGTGAAACTTTCGTTGAACAGAAGCAACAAATCGCTCCCCGTTTGGCTGCTACTTGGGACGTGATGGGTGACGCCTCTTTCAAGGTGTTTGGTACAGCTGGACGCTACAACCTGCCTTTGCCTGCCAATTTGGCGGTGCGTTTTGCAGGCCCTTCGGTTAACACCGACACGGCTTTCACGTACACCGGTGTGGATCCAGTGACTGGCGCGCCATTGGGCCTGCGTCAAATCAGCCCTGCACTGTCTGCCAATAACGAATTGGGTCAAGAGAAAGACGTTCGTGATCTGGCATCCGTGGACATCAAGTCGCACTCACAAGATGAGTTCAGCTTGGGCTTTGAGAAGGCATTGGGCAGCGACTACAACATGGGCGCACGCCTGACGTACCGCAAGCTAAAGAGCACGATTGACGACTACTCTGACAGCCGCGCTATCGTCAAGAAGCTCAAGCAAATGGGCGTTGCCGATACCAGCTACTTCGAAGGCATCTGGGCCGGTGCTTTGTTCAATCCAGGTACAGATAACACGTTCAATGTGGCCATCAGCCCCACCGAGCGTCGTAACGTGACCTTGAGCGCTGCTGAAATCGGATTCCCCGATGATTTGCAACGCGATTACACCGCGATCGACTTGATGTTCGAACACCCATTGAAAAATGGTTGGTACGGCAAGTTCATGTATACCTGGTCGCGTGACTACGGTAACCACGAAGGCCAGACCAAGTCCGACAATGGTCAGGCTGACGTTGGCTTCACATCGACATGGGACTTTCCAGAAAACAATCTGAACAGCGTGGGCCGTTTGCCTAACGACCGTACGCATCAGATCAAGGCCTATGGCCTGTACGAAGTCAGCAGCGAATGGGCCGTTGGCGGCAACTTCCTGGCTGCTTCTGGTCGCCCGGTCAGCAAGACTTGCAGTGTGCCAAACGGGTTGGATAAAGACGGCGTTGGCCTGATCCAATACGGCTCGACCTTCTACCTATGCCCAGGCCTGGGTGGCCGTGCAGCTGCTGGTGACCTGCCATGGGATATCCGCTTTGACGTGAACTTGCAGTACAAGCCGGATGCCCTCAAGGGCTTGGTCTTCAAGGTTGACGTGTTGAATGTGTTCAACGCCCAAACCATTCAAGCTGTTGATGAAGGTCAAAACAACCGTTTGCTGTACACCACCAGCCCAACGGCCAACATGCCTTTGTCTTACACCGACCCACGTTCTGTGCGTCTGGGCGTGCAGTACAGCAAGAAGTTCTAATGTGATTGGGCACAGGCGGACAGGGCATTTGGTCTTGTCGGTCTGATCCGAAAAGCATTGAGCCAAAAAGGGCCACCCTAAATGGGGCGGCCCTTTTTTTACGCCTGCAGGTTTTGTGGACAAAAAAAAGCCACCCAAGGGTGGCTTTATAAAAGTCCCCCGAAGGGAACGTCGTTGGATTCTTTAAGAGCAGCCTTGTTTTCAGGCTTTACTCTATCGCGCATGAGCTGTGACAGCAGTGGGGTTAACTGTAGGGGGTTCACCGGCATTGCGGTATCCCCTGTTTATGTGGTTTTTCATCAAAACCCAAGAAAAAACAGCCGTAGCCAACCGACTCGGCGGACTGTCTAAGTGCTGGCAACGCTACCCATGGGCAGCCGGATCTCAAAGCATGCACCGCCGTCGGGGCGATTGCTGCAGGTCACGGTGCCGCCATGGCGCAAGGTAATGGACTTGACCAGTGCCAACCCCAGCCCAACGCCGCCGTCGCGCTCTGAAGCGCCCGGTAGGCGGTAGAAGGGCTCAAAAATGCGCGCCTGAAAAGCTTCAGGTACTCCGGGGCCGTTGTCGCAGACGCGAATACACGCC
>NZ_JANXUQ010000171.1 GCF_025356155.1 Rhodoferax sp.
GTCAGCCGCACGCCAACTTCAGGCGGCAAGTCCTTGGCCTCCACCATCTGCGCCGGGGCCATCACAGTCAGCCAGTGGCACACGTTTTCAAGCTGGCGCACATTGCCGGGGAAGTTGAAGCCCTCCAGCCAGGCCAGGGCCGCATCCGATATGCGCTTGGGCTCCACCCCCAGTTGCTGGGCGCTTTGTTGCAGGAAATGCCGCGTCAGCATCGCGATGTCTTCCTTGCGCTCGCGCAGGGCCGGCAAGCGCAGGCGGATGACATTCAGGCGGTGGAACAAATCCTCGCGAAAGCCGCCGTCCTTGACGCGCTGCTCCAGGTCCTGATGGGTGGCCGCAATAACGCGCACATTGGTCTTGACCGCGCTGTGGCCGCCGACGCGGTAGAAGTGTCCGTCACTGAGCACACGCAGCAAGCGTGTCTGCAACTCAAACGGCATGTCGCCAATTTCGTCCAGGAACAAGGTGCCGCCATCGGCCTGCTCGAAGCGGCCGCGGCGCATGGTCTGCGCGCCGGTGAAGGCGCCGCGCTCATGGCCAAAGAGTTCGCTTTCCAGCAAATCCTTGGGGATGGCCGCCGTGTTAATGGCCACAAACGGACCGTTAGCCCGGGGCGAATGCTTGTGCAGCGCACGCGCCACCAGCTCTTTGCCCGAACCCGATTCGCCGGTGATCATCACCGTGACATTGCTCTGGCTCAAACGGCCAATCGCGCGGAACACGTCCTGCATGGCGGGCGCCTGGCCCAGCATCTCGGGCGTTTCGCTCATGCGCTCTTCGGCCACCTCTTCGCGCTGGCTTTCTTCAACCGCGCGACGGATCAGCTCGACGGCTTTGGGCAAATCGAACGGCTTGGGCAGGTATTCGAAGGCACCGCCCTGGAAAGCACTCACTGCGCTGTCCAGATCCGAAAACGCCGTCATGATGATGACGGGTAAGCCGGGGTGCTTGGCCTTCACCTTCTCCAACAGTTCCAGGCCTGAGCCACCGGGCATGCGGATGTCGCTGACCAGGATCTGCGGGCCTTCGTCGTCGGCAGCGGTATTCAGCGCGGCAAGTACATCACGAGAATTGGAGAAGCTGCGTGTGGGCAGGTGTTCGCGCAATAACGCCTTCTCCAGCACGAAGCGTATGGACTGGTCATCATCTACTATCCAAATGGGCTTCATTATTTTTGCGCTCCTTTAGCCTGTGCGGGACAGTCCAGCCAGGCCTTGTGGGCCTGCTCTGTCCTCAACCATATAAAAACTTGCGGGACAGACCGCAGTTACACGCAGTGAACCAGCTCTGTCCTCAACACTTCAAGGCAACGGAATCAATATTTTGAAATCCGTACGGCCCGGCACGCTATCGACCTCGATCAATCCATGGTGTTGCTGTACAAAGGTTTGCGCCAATGTCAGCCCCAGGCCAGAACCCCCTTCTCTCCCCGACACCAGCGGATAAAAAATACGGTCCTTGATCGAATCTGGCACACCAGGTCCGTTGTCGATGACATGCAATTCCAATGCCAACCGATAGCGCTGTTTGCCAAAAGTGATTTGGCGCAACACGCGGGTGCGAAACGTAAGGGTCGCGTCGCCCGTTGCAATGCGCTCTGCAAGAGCCTGGCAGGCGTTGTGCGCGATATTGAGTACGGTCTGGATCAACTGCTCGTGGTCGCCACGGAACTCGGGGATGGAGGTGTCGTAGTCGCGTATGACGCGCAAGCCCTTGGGGAACTCGGCCAGTATCAAAGAGCGCACGCGTTCGCAGACTTCGTGGATGTTGACGTCGGTCACCAGGTGTGGCCTGCGGTGCGGAGCCAGTAAGCGGTCCACGAGACTCTGCAGCCGGTCGGCTTCGCGGATGATGACTTGCGTGTACTCGGTCAGCTCGGTCGACTCCATCTCCATCTCGAGCAACTGCGCGGCACCGCGGATGCCGCCCAACGGATTTTTGATCTCGTGGGCCAGGTTGCGGATCAGTTCCTTGTTGGTCTGGGCCTGCTCCGCCAGGCGTTCCTCGCGGTCTTGCCGGGTTTGTTGTTCCAGCGGCACCATTTCAACAATGATGGATTCGACCGGCTCGGTCCACACAATGATGACGTGAACCGGCATGGGCTCACCCGCTGCACGCTTCAAAAAGGCGTCATAACGCAACACGGCAAAGGCGTTGTCACGTACGCCGCTCAGCGCGTTTTGCAACAGCGAGGGTTCAGTAAACGCATCGGACAAACACGAGCCCACAATCGTGCGCCGCGAAATGCCCAACGCATCTTCCAACGCGGCGTTGGAAAAAACGACATTGGCGTTCGGACACACTACCGCCACCAGCGTGGCAAGCAGGTCAAAAGACTGGTACTGGGTGGACGCGTCCACGTCGCTTATGTCAACGTGGGGCGTTATTGGTAGACTGCGACGCTGCTGCTGTGGGTACGCGGCTGAGTTCGCGGCGTATGCCGTCGATATCACGCTCATTGCGGCTGATGCTGGCCTTGAGTTCCGCGACCCGGTCGATGTATTTCTGGTTGTTGCGCGTCTCGGCCCCCAACCTTTCAGGCTCGCCGTTGTTGTATTCCTTTAGCAACTCGGCCTGGCGCGCTTCGGCCTTCTTGAGCTCAGACTCCAGAATCAAACGCGAATCGGAATCTTTGGCACGCTGGTCGCCTGCGTCCACCCGCTGACCGGGCTGGGTTGCCGCAGCCACGCGGTTGGCGTTGGGCTTGTGCGCTTGCACTACCGTGACGTTTCCGCCAGAGATCAGTTTGCAGTTTTTGGCCTGGGACTCGGGAACGGTGTTGGTGTATTCGTTGCCACACCGGTAAATACGGTCTTGGGCCCAACTGGCGGTGCCCGCCAAGCTTGCCAACAACAAAGGTATCAGTAAAACAATTTTCATTCTGTGTCCACGCAACGGTGTGCAGGGCTGGAAGGTCAGTATGCGTCAAAAGACGCGAAAAACAAAATACCCAGCAGTCTATACCGATGTTGGATGCGCGCGATTGCAACAGGTTCCATAAAAAAGGACGGCGGGTGCCGTCCTTTTTTTGTATCAAAACGTAGAGGACAGGGATTTGCTGTCCTGCACGGTTTAGAGCGAGTAGTACATATCGAACTCAATCGGGTGTGTCGCCATACGCAAGCGTGTGACTTCGCCCATCTTCAGTTCGATGTAGGCATCGATCATGCTGTCGGTAAACACGCCACCCTTGGTCAGGAAACCGCGGTCTGCGTTCAGGCAGTCCAGCGCCTGGTCCAGGCTGTGGCAGACGGTTGGGATCAACGCGTCTTCTTCGGGTGGCAAATGGTACAGATCCTTGGTGGCGGCTTCGCCAGGGTGGATCTTGTTTTCCACGCCGTCCAGACCCGCCATCATCAGGGCCGAGAAGCCGAGGTAAGGGTTCATCAGTGGATCGGGGAAACGCGCTTCGATGCGGCGGCCCTTGGGGTTGGCCACAAATGGAATACGGATTGATGCGGAACGGTTCTTGGCAGAGTAAGCCAGCTTGACCGGAGCTTCGTAACCAGGAACCAAGCGCTTGTAGCTGTTGGTACCGGGGTTGGTGATGGCGTTCAGGGCACGTGCGTGCTTGATGATGCCGCCCACATAGTACAAAGCGAAGTCAGACAGACCTGCGTAGCCGTCGCCAGCGAACAGGTTCTTGCCATCTTTCCAGATGGACTGGTGCACGTGCATGCCGGAACCGTTGTCGCCAACGATAGGCTTGGGCATGAAAGTGGCGGTCTTGCCGTAGGCATGGGCAACGTTCTGCACCACGTACTTGAGCATTTGGGTCCAGTCGGCGCGTTGCACCAAGGTGCTGAACTTGGTGCCGATTTCATTCTGGCCGGCGCCCGCCACTTCGTGGTGGAACACTTCAACCGGGATGCCCAGAGACTCGAGGATCAAGGACATTTCAGCGCGCATGTCTTGCGTGCTGTCGACTGGTGGCACGGGGAAATAACCGCCTTTGACTGTGGGACGATGGCCCTTGTTGCCGCCTTCCATTTTCTTGCCCGAATTCCAGGGTGCTTCGCCTTCGTCGATCTTGAAGAAGGTGCCGGACATGTCGGTATTCCAGCGAACATCATCAAAGATGAAGAATTCTGGCTCGGGACCAAAGAAGGCTGTGTCACCAATCCCGCTGGCCTTGAGATAAGCTTCCGCGCGTTTGGCAATGGAACGCGGATCACGGTCATAGGCCTTGCCGTCGCTGGGCTCGACTACGTCGCAGCTCATGAACATCGTGGTTTCTTCAAAGAAGGGGTCGATGTTGGCGGTATTGGGGTCAGGCATCAGTTGCATGTCGGACGCTTCAATGCCCTTCCAGCCGGCAACGGAAGAACCGTCAAACGCGTGGCCGGATGTGAATTTGTCTTCGTCAAAATGCGACACAGGCACGGTCACGTGCTGTTCTTTACCGCGGGTATCGGTGAAGCGGAAGTCAACAAACTTGACTTCGTTCTCTTTCACCATTTTCATCACGTCTGCGACGGTCTTGGCCATCAAATACTCCTAGTACAAAAAAATACGTTCGGTTGTAAAAAGTTCACCCCATCCACATCGCAGCTTTTGTGCCAACTGCGGCGTGGACTCGATTTTGGTATCGCCCACTATTCTGCCCTGATAAATACGGGTTTCCAGTCACGCGTCCATTCTCGGTGCACCAAAAATGGGTCGACCATGTTTGCACACTATTGGTGCAAAACTATTTGCGCACCAATTCGGGGCCCAGCTGCATTTCCATGCTGTGCAAGCCGGACACCAGGGCTGCGAAGGCCATACCCACCGCGTCGGGGGCGCCCTTGACCCCCAGCTCGATGTGCCTGCCGTACTGTGGATGGTCCACGCTGGGCAGGCTGAATACCTTGACGGCATGCTGTCGCTCCAGGTCCTCCATCAGCGGTGTCAGCGTCGATTCCATCGCCCCAAAAACAACCACGGACTGCTCCAGCCAGGCGTCGCGTACAAAGTGCTGCGAGAAATGCGTATCCAGCACCCACTCCATCATCGGCCAAGCCATGACGGGGAAGCCGGGCAGGAAGAAGATGCCCCCATGCGCCTCCACTGCGTGCGGGTGGCCACCCGCCGTGCAGAAGAACCCCGGAATCTTGTTGAACGGATTTGGGACGATGTTCGCGCCTTGCGGAAACATGCCCATATTCAACCGGTGCAGGTTGTCGCTGCGGTCTGGCTCGTAGGGCTGGCCCTGCTCACGGGCAACGTCGTTCATGCGCTCGCGGATCAAGCCTTCGGCTTGTGGGTGCAACTGCAACGTCCGACCCAATGCCCTGGCCGCGCATTGGCGGGTGTGGTCGTCAGGCGTGGCACCTATGCCGCCGCAGGAAAAAACCGCATCGCCGGATGCAAAAGCGCGCTGCAATGTGGCGGTAATGCGATCAGGATCATCGCCAACGTAATCGGCATAAGCCAACGGCAGGCCGCGCGCAGACAGCAGTTCGATGGTTTTGGCCAGATGCTTGTCCGCGCGCTTGCCGGACAAAATCTCGTCGCCAATGATGATGAGACCAAACCGCATGATTACTCCAAGGGCATGAAACGCATGCCAACACGTGGGGGAGGCGCTAGTTGCTCGGCAATCTCCGCCACCGCAGTGGTTGCCGTTGCTGTTGCCGCAGCAGCAATTTGCATGCGGCGCATGTCTTGCAAGATGGCAAGGCAATAGTGCGTGAACCACAATGAGGAAAATGCAAAAACCAAGGTGTAAATCCAGATCGCCAAGGGGGCCAAGAATACAAACCAGGGCGGAAAGAACGCGCCCGACGCCCACACCAAGCTGGGCGCTGCGCCCAAGTAGCCGCACAACACGCCCATACCCAGCAATTGGGGTCTGTGCGCTTTGAGGATGTTCAGGCGCTCATCCTTGCTGGCGTGCGCCGCCAGCGCGTCAAAGGCCATCACCCGGTATGTCAGCCAGCCCCAAATCAGAGGCGGCAAAACCAGTATCAACGGTGGCACCAGCCACAAGGGTATGGAGATGATGAGTGCAAGTAGTGCCAGCAGCGACGAACCCAAGGACCACGCCACGCCGTGCCAAACTGTGGCGCCCTGGCGCTCTTCCAAACCGGGGAATCGGCGCTTCGCCACCAAGCGCACCAGCATAGGCGTCATCATCAGTGCCACGACCAGTAAACACACCACAACGATAACCGGCGTTACGGTAAAAATGACGATCAAGGGCGCCAAGACAGTCTTGATGCGGCCTAAGCCCATCGTGTCTAGCCAGGCCCAGCCATTGTTGACGAAGGCCGAGGATTCCAGCAGCAGCCGGACCTGGTCCATCGCGTAATCCCAGAACAGATAACCCAGACCGACCGTCGCACCAATGACCAGGATCAGCGGCAACATGGACCACAACATGACCTTGGGCCGCAGGCAGTACAGCGCCGCGCGCCAGAATGAATCGAGAAGCAGGTTCATGGTGCGAGCATAACGCTAGGCGTCTGGGCGGCAGAGCGTTCTGCCGCCCAGAC
>NZ_JANXUQ010000177.1 GCF_025356155.1 Rhodoferax sp.
GCTACTGCGATACCTCGCAAATCCCTCGTTGTGAATTGGACTTTGGGCGGCGTGACCAAGCACGTCATTGACGCGACAGGTGTAGGTCTGCTGACCGGCGACGGCACCGGCACCGTCGATTACAGCAGCGGCGTTATTCGCATTAGCCCAACCGTCTTGCCGCCAACGGGTACGGTATTTGTCGCAGGCCTGAGGGTGCTCGCCTATCCCTCGCCGGTTGTGACCGCAGCGCCATCCGTGCCTTACGTCCCTACGCCGATAACACCGGCCGTGATCCCGACGCCAATTGTGATACCCGTGTCCATGAGCACCACTTGATCAACACAGCGAACCTATGACCCTCATCACCAAAGTAACCCCGGGCAGCATGTCCTCGCCGGTAACGTATGTTGTGGACTACGACACCAGCGGACTGAGCGAAGGCCGCGTGGCGATTCGCACCCGCACAAGCCCCGCCACGCTGAGTGACGACGCCGCTGGCAATGTGTACTTGATCGAAACAGGCGGGGCCCGCGTCCTGTTCGGTACGATCAACTACGAAACGGGTGAAGTGCAACTGCAGAACTCCATCCTACGCACTGGGGCCGACGCCTTGGACCCCTACGGACCCTACGTGGTCTCGGGCGCGGTCAACTACAAGTGGGACGAGTTTGTCAACTTGCACACCTTTCTTGGTGTATCCCGCCAGCTCCAGGTAAGCAGTTGGACCTCTGGCCGAGCGGGCGACATCAGCGGGGGCTCTGTGCCCAGCCTGCCGTCCACACCGCCGCCTGTGGATGTGACCTTGGCGAATCTGCTGGCGTCCGTGGTGGTCGACACAATCTATGCCAAGGTCCACACGCAAGCGGGCTACACCCTCAAAGGTGTTAGCTTTGGCCTGGGGACGGACAAATACACCCAGGCCACCGATGGCACGCTGTTCAAAAACCTGAGTCCCACCACCGGTATTGGCACCCCCGCAGGGTCGGTTTCTGGCCCATTGGGCACTGTGTTCATTCAAGATTGGGCGGCAGGTGTTGACCCTGCGCTGTTGAACTGGCGCGGCCTGGTAGCACCGCCGACCGTGGGTGCCACCTCGCCATTCACGGCCTACGGCACGGTTTTTCGCACTGCCGCGACACCGCTGCGCCCATCGTCCCTCAGCGTGTTGGGCACCATGCAGGACGGCACCACGTTCAATGTCACCGCTGACAGCAACGGCAAAATCAACGGCACGCGGGTGAAGGGGCGTGTGGACTACCAATATGGTCTGGTCGAGCTGTACTTCGTCAAACCGGGTGGCGACACCGCGTTGAACGTAGACCTGTCGTTCTTGGGCATCAGCGGTGTGGGCACGATCCCGGCCGACCTCGTGATGACCAACACCTTGCGCTACAACGCCGTGGCCTTCAGCTATTTGCCGCTCGACGCGGCCCTTCTGGGCATTGACCCGGTGCGCTTGCCGTCCGACGGGCGCGTGCCCATATTCCGGCCAGGAGGCTTTGCTGTTGTCGGACACACTGGCTCCATCACAGCGACCGTCTCCAACGCGCAAGTTATCGACTGCGCGCGGGTACGGCTCAGCCGGGTGCGGGTGATCGGCCACAACGGTGTGGCGATCAACACCGGCTACACCGCCGACCTTGAAGCGGGCACCGTGACTTTCACCGATGTGACCGGCTACAGCCAGCCCGTAACTGTGGAGCACCGGATCGAGGATATGGGCGTGGTGCGCGAGATTCAAATCAGCGGCGCCGTCACCTTCACGCGCGCTTTGACGCACAACTACCCGGCGGGCAGCTTCCTCAGTAGCGCGCTGGTCCCGGGAGACCTCAAGAGCCGCGTGTCGATCCTGTTTGACCAGGTCAGCTGGAACGGCACCTCTTGGCTGGATGCCGTGAGCGGCTCGTCGGCTACTGGCACCTATAACGACGTTCTGGCCCCCATCGTGGTGACCAACAAGGGTTGCCTGACCGAACGCTGGGCGCTGGTCTTTACCAACACCCAGGCGTTCAATATCGTGGGCGAACACGTCGGGGTTATTGGCACCGGCAGCACCAACGTGGACTGTGTACCGCTCAACCCATCGACTGGCACGCCGTACTTCACGCTGGCCGCGTCCGGCTGGGGCAGCGGCTGGGCCGTCGGCAACATCGTTCGTTTCAACACCGTTGGGGCCATGGCGCCTGTATGGGTCGTGCGCACGGTGCAGCAAGGCCCCAATACCGGCGTCCAACATTCATTCACCCTTTTGTCGCGCGGCGACGTAGATCGGCCCTAAAACATGACAACAACAGTCAAATGGTACACAGACGCATCGCTGGGCGCGCCCGTATTGAACGGCGTAGCGGGCGCACTTATCACCCTGCTGGACGCCTGCCTGGTGACAGGCTTTGGCTCACAGTCGGTCACCGGCCTGGTGGTCGCCAGCGGAGTGGCTACGGCCACGCTGGGATCGGCTCCTAATGCAGCGGCGGGCGGCATTGCTGTCATCGCAGGGGCTACGCCATCCGGGCTGAACGGAGAGCAACGCGTAACCGCCGTGGTGGGCAATACGTTCAGGTTTGCGACGGGCCTGTCCGACCAGACCGCAACCGGCACGATCACCACCAAGATGGCAGGCGCTGGTTGGGACAAAACCTTTACCAGCACCAATCTAGCGGTCTACCGTAGCCCCAACGTGCTTGGCACCCGTCAATATCTCCGTGTGGACGACACCGGCACCACGAGCGCAAGCATCCAGGCCTTTGAGTCTATGAGCGACGTGAACACGGGCGTGTCCAAATGGATGGACAACTTTTGGTTCAAAAGCGCAGCGGCCAACAGCACCGCCGTGCCGTGGGCCATCTTCGCCGACGACCGGACCTTTTACCTGCGCATGGCGGCGGGAAACCAGGACGCGATCTACCCGTTCGGCGACTTCACGCCCGTGCGTACCAATGACCCTTTTGCGGCCGTGGGTCCGAATGGTTACGCCGTCGCTGTCCTGAGCAGCGGCAGTAATGACCCGTCAAGGGTCACGGTTAACGCATACCCCTATGCCTCGACGAATACTCCCTCGCTGCTGCTAGCCCGCTCAGCCAACTTTCTAGCTAAGTCAGTCACTGCCTACAAACGACCTGAAATCTTGGGAGATCACTTTGCTGGGTTGGGTGATGTCAGCATGTCCTCTGGCAACACCGGTCTGTATGGCAGCTACCCCATGCCGTACCCGAACACCAGCGACAACGCGCTGGTGTTTACCAAGTTCAACATCTTCGAGACCAGCAACCGCAACCTGCGCGGCGCACTGCGTGGCGCTTTTTGCAGCCCCCAAGTGCTCTACGGCTCGTTCTCGCAAGCCGTTGCAGTGTTGGATGGGCAAGGGGCGTTCTCCGGTCGCAAGATCGGAGTCGTGACTTGCAATGGCGGGACCACTAGCAATGGGCCGTCCCAGTTCGGTCTGGCGAATACGCTGCATTACCCAACAGGTCGCCTGATCGTGGACCTGACCGGACCCTGGGCATAGACCATGGCTGCCCGCTACTGGCGTATTTCCGCCATCCGCACCGCAAGCGGCTCGCTGGCCCTGGCCGACATGGCCCTTTCGGATGGCACTACGAACTACTCGTCTGCCCCTTTATCGGGAGTGCTTTCAGCCGGTTTTAAGATTGTTTGGGACCTGGGCGCTGCAGTGGAGATCGTTCAACTGCGCATTATGTCAATAACAGAGCCTGATTTTCCAACAAGCGTGTTCCTTGAATCCGGTACGGATGGTGTGACCTGGGACCCCCAAACGACCTATGAGACCATTACCTATCCCGGGGATGCAACGACTGCAGCTATCGATTTCGGCGACCTGAATGCATCGACGTGCATTTTGTTATTGCACGCCGACGGAGCCGACGGGTCTACGGTTATTGTTGACAGCAGTCCTTCGGGTAACACTGTCGTCGCCATGGGCACCACTGCGCTAAGCACAGCTCAGCAAAAGTTCGGCGCATCGTCTCTCTATTTTGCGGGTGGCAACAACCCTGTGTATATCTTAGGCGGCAGTAACTTCGCTTTCGGGACACTTGACTACTCTGTAGAGTTCTTTTACTGGCCTGCGAATTTTTCCTCGCTCTACGTACTGATCGACTTTCGCGGCAATGGGCAAAATGGGTACTACCCGTACCTGGACATAGACACGTCGGGCCGCATCCATTTCTACGCAGCAGGCGCATATCAGATCAACCCGACGACACCCTTGACGCTGAACGCCCAGAATCACATTGCTTTATGCCGCGTCAGTGGAGTAACAACGATCTACATCAACGGCACGGCATCCGGCACCCCCTGGCCGAACGCCGGCTCTATGCTCGTCGGATTTAATTGCCCCACGATTGGTGGCTCCGCGTGGGGCGGGCCGTACTCACCTGTCGGTTACTTCGACGAAGTGGCGATCTTGAAGGGTGTCTCACACTACACGGCCAACTTCACACCTCCCGTTGTGCCTGTCTTTAGCGAGATTAGGTCCGGCACCACTGCGCCAGTGATTTATGGTGTCATGCAGACCTCCGGTGTTGTCCATCAGGGTGACGGCGGGGCGAGGCCTGATGGTTGCACGAGCTGCGCCTCCAGTGGCGCGATTGCAATTGACATGATCGACGGCGGTACGGCGCACCTCACCGGTACCGTGGCAGAAAAGAATACGCCCACGAATACCCCGCTGTCCCGCCGTGTCGCACTCATTGACGAAGCCACACGCCGCACGATCCGCGAGACCTGGAGCAACGACAACGGGGACTACACCTTCCCCGATATTGCCGACCGAACCTACACGGTGCTGGCCTACGACCACACCCACGCTTATCGGGCAGTAGTGGCGGACAACCTGGCCCCCACACCATGATCGACGAAACAGTTGCGAGTCGGACCGCGGCTCTTGTCGGCCGACTGGCCTTCCTGGACTGGGGTAGTGGCAATGCGGCCATCCGTATCTATGGCGGCACACGCGCAGCATCCTGCGCCGATGTGCCAGGCAGCGCGATGCTGGTGCAAATCGAGTTGACCAAGCCTTGCGGCGGCGTATCGGGTGGCGTGTTGAGCCTGACCCAGCTTGCAGACGGCCTGATCGCTGTGACCGGCATTGCCACCTGGGCGCGCGTGGTCAACGGGGGGGGTGCTACGGCGTTTGACTGCGACGCAGGCGAGGGCGTCGGTGCCTGGGAGATCCAACTCGTCCAGGCTACGCTATACGCAGGCGGTTCGGCACGCATCGTCAGCGCTGTATTGGGGTAACGCGTGGCAGATACGGACCTGGTCTTTGCCGAGGTAGGTGCGACCAGCGATCTGGTCTTTGGGGATACGTTCACCCCCTCGCGCGTAGACATCACCGTAACGGGCGTCATGCCGGCCCTGACGGTCGCGGTGCGGATCGGCCCGCCACGGGACATGGACATCATCGGGTCGTTCCCGGCACTGACCTTGGTGGCCCACGTCGAGTACCACACCAACACCGAACGCCCCATTGCGGCCCGGTTGCGCGCGATCTGGGAAGAGGCAAACGGCATACTGACGCCTGTCGCCCAGCCGTTTGCGGACGGACTTTCTTACGCGGCACCCGTAGCCAGCGGCTGGCAAGAGGCCACCCGCACTAGCGCGTTCAACACGGGTGCGTGGGCCGACGGCACAAAGGTGCGTAGGTCCCAGCGCGCAGTGTTCCAGGACGGTGTGCACTCCTATGACCAGGTGACGGGCTTAGCGCAAGACGGCGTGCGCATACGCGCCCAGCAGCGTGGGTTGTTCCAAGATGGTGTCGGCATCCGCCACTCGCGCGGCGCGCTGTTCCAGGACGGCATCAAGCGGCGCAACCTGGTCGCAGTCAAGTTTCAGGAAGGCCTGCCCTACGTGCGCGGCTGGAAGACGTCTGGCGGCTATGCCCTGCCGAAAGGCGTTTCCACGGTCGTGCGGTTCCAGGAAGGCCGCAGGCCACCTGCCGGTGCTGGTGGGCATGTGGTTCCTCCCGTTGGCGAGCCTTGCTACACGCCAAACCCCCACCTGGTGTTTGCCGACCTGCCGGGTTTCGGCAACTTGGTCTTTATTTGCGACGGCCATGCGGACATTCCGCCCCTGCCAGGTGCGCCGCTTGTCATTCTTCCTGCGAGGTTTTATATGACCGCTCACACGATCTTTGCGCAACGTCTTCCCGACCTGGCAGACATCCCCATCTTTGACGCGTCCGTGTCGGCCGACTCGGGCAGCTTCTGCTGGACGCTGTCCGCCAGTGGCCCGTCGAGCCTGTTTAGCCTGCTGGCTCCGATGGACGGGCTGCCGGTGCGCTTGCGCCTCACCCTGGACGGTATTCCGTGGGTGTTTGCGGTAGACGCCCTGAGCCGCACCAGTGCCTTTGGCAAAACAGGTGTCAGCATCAGCGGGCGCAGCGTCACCGCCCTGATAGGGGCACCGTATCTGCGGGCCACTGCCCGGGCCAATACCGAGGCGCGCCTGGCGCAGCAACTGGCGCTGGACGCGCTGCAATACACCGGTGTGGATCTGAACTGGGGTTTGACTGACTGGGTGGTTCCCACCGCCGCCTGGAGCCACATGGGGACGCCGCTGGATGCGGTGCAGGCCATTGCCCAGGCAGCAGGGGGTTACCTGCAGAGCCATCGCAGCGAGGCCACCTTGCTGACACGCCACCCCTACAGCCAGCGCACCGGCGACCAGCCAGGCGCCCCATGGGGATGGATGACCGGCTCGGCCGACGTGGAGCTGGCGCCAGACGCCATCATCACTGAAGGGCTGGAGCGCAAGGACGGACCCGACATCAACGCTGTTTACGTCAGCGGCACCGCGCAGGGCGTGCTGGCCCAGGTCAAACGCACCGGCAGCGCAGCCGACAAGCTGGCCGCCATGGTGACCGACGCGCTGATCACCGATAGCGTGGCCGCCCGCCAGCGTGGCCTGGCCATCCTGGGCACGGCAGGCCCGCAATACAACGTGCGCATGGATCTGCCGGTGCTGACCGGGGCAGGTCAACCGGGTGTGCTGGATGTTGGCCAACTGGTGCAGATCAATGCCTCGACGCCATGGCGCGGTCGTGTGCGTGCGGTCAGCGTCAGCGCCAAGTCACCCACTCTGCGCCAAAGCATCACCCTGGAGCGCCACCTATGAGCACCCTGAACCTTTACCGCGCCCTGCGCGAGCTATTGCCCGAAGCCCCGCTGCAGGTGGCCACCGTGATCGACGTCCAAATCAGCCAAGGCACCAGCACCGTCGAATGGCCGGGTGGTAGCCAGCAGCGCGTGCGCGGTGCCATCGTGGCCGCTGGCGGCCATGTGTTTGTACGGGATGGAGTGATTGAAGGCACAGCGCCTGGGCTGGCGCTGGAAGTGATCGAGGTTTGAGCCGACTACTTGTGCGACACTTTCCTGTCGTGCAATTTCCTTTCATGCCGCGCAAACGCCAGAGGTGCTGATTTATCGCAACATTCAGCGCTCAAATATCGCGGCGCGCTTCAGCCGTTCGTGTCCCCCGGCCTTCGGCCTCCTCCTTGACCTCACTTTGGTACCCACCCCACGCACAGGGCTGCGGAGGACGGTTTTTCGTGGACAGTTAAAATCCGCTATCGGTACAAGTTACCAAGCGGTTACCAACTTCCCAGGGGATTTCACTATGGCACTCGTCTCAATGCGCGAACTGCTGGACCACGCAGCCGCCAACGGCTACGGCATTCCGGCCTTCAACGTCAACAACCTGGAGCAGGTGCAGGCCATCATGTCGGCCGCTGACGAGGTCGGCGCACCGGTCATCCTGCAGGCCAGCGCCGGCGCCCGCAAGTACGCGGGTGAGCCCTTCATCAAGCACCTGATCCAGGCCGCCTGCGAGGCCTATCCCCACATCCCGCTGGTCATGCACCAGGACCACGGTACCAGCCCCAAGATCTGCGAAGGTGCCATTGGCCTGGGCTTTGGCTCGGTGATGATGGACGGCTCGCTGATGGAAGACGGCAAGACCCCCGCCAGCTTTGAATACAACATGGAAGTGACCCGCAAGGTTGTGGAAATGGCGCACCGCACCGGCGTGACGGTCGAAGGCGAACTGGGTTGCCTGGGCAACCTGGAAACTGGCGAAGCCGGCGAGGAAGACGGCATCGGTGCCGTTGGCAAGCTGGACCACAGCCAGATGCTGACCGACCCCGAAGAGGCCGCCACCTTCGTCAAGGGCACCCAACTCGACGCGCTGGCCATTGCTATCGGCACCAGCCATGGCGCCTACAAGTTCAGCCGCAAGCCCACTGGCGACATCCTGGCCATCAGCCGCGTCAAGGAAATCCACGCCCGCATCCCCAACACCCACTTGGTGATGCATGGTTCATCTTCCGTGCCGCAGGACCTTCTGGCCATCATCAACCAGTACGGCGGCAAGATGAAAGAGACCTATGGCGTGCCCATCGAAGAGATTCAGGAAGCCATCAAGTACGGCGTGCGCAAGATCAACATCGACACCGACATCCGCCTGGCGATGACTGGCGCGGTGCGCAAGTTCCTGTTTGAAAACCCCGACAAGTTCGACGCCCGCGAATGGCTCAAGCCCGCCCGTGAAGCCGCCAAGGCCATCGCCAAGCAGCGCTACATGGAGTTCGGTTGCGAAGGCCAGGGCCCTAAGGTCAAGGGCGACAGCCTGTCCGTGATGGCCACCCGCTACGCCAAGGGCGAGCTGGCGCAAGTGGTCCAGTAAAAAAGCCCCCAGTCCTTGCGAGATAATCGCCAGGAATAGTTTCAGGCCCGCTGACTGTTCAGCGGGCCTTTTTCACGTGTGAAGCGCCCCACCTGTCCTCCGTTCGACCATGATCTCCACCAGCACCGTACACACCTCCGCCCTGCACTCCCTGCCCCTGCTTGCCCGTGGCAAGGTGCGTGACAACTACGCCGTCGGCGACGACCGCATCCTGATGGTGGCCAGCGACCGCCTCTCGGCCTTTGACGTCATCATGGGCGAGCCCATTCCGGGCAAGGGCAAGCTGCTGACACAAATGGCGCTGTTCTGGTTCGACAAGCTGGGTCCTAAGGGGCTGAACATCTGTCCTATTCACCTGACCGGCGAAGCACCGGAAAGCGCCGTGCAGCCCGACGAGGTGGCCCAGGTTGAAGGCCGCTCCATGCTGGTCAAGCGCCTGAAGCCCCTGCCCATCGAAGCGGTTGTGCGTGGCTACCTGGCCGGCAGCGGCTGGAAGGAATACCAGGACAACGGCGCCGTCTGCGGCGTCAAGCTGCCCGCCGGTTTACAAAACGCATCCAAGCTGCCCGAACCCATCTACACACCGGCAGCCAAGGCGGCGGTGGGGGACCATGACGAGAACATCACGTTCGAGCAAACGGTGGACACCATTGGCCTGGACCTGGCCACCCGTGTGCGCGACATCAGCATCGCCATCTACAAGGCTGCTGCCGAATTCGCGTTGACCAAGGGCATCATCATTGCCGACACGAAATTTGAATTCGGCCTGGACACCGACGGCACGCTGACGCTGATGGACGAGGTGCTGACACCCGATTCATCGCGCTACTGGCCGGTGGAAAGCTACCAGGTTGGCACCAACCCGCCGAGCTACGACAAACAATTTGTGCGCGACTGGCTGGAGCAGGCCGTGGTGGACGGCAAGCCCTGGAGCAAGACGCCCCCGGCGCCGCGCGTGCCCAATGATGTGATCGCCAAGACAGCCGCCAAGTACCAGGAAGCGCTGGAGCGCCTGACGACCTAAAAACCCCATAATGGGGTTTATGGAGGCCGTTTTTTGAATCCTCTAAACGAAACGGGCTCCTAGCCCTCGTCGTATATACCTTTATCGCTACTAATTTAGTAGCGATCAGTTTTTTGGCGACACGCCCAGCCGCCGCCCCGTTCCTCAGGTCTCTTCCGGCATCTCCGGGTACAGCGGGCGCTCCTTGTCCTCTGGCACCAGCAACACACGCAGTGGAAACGTGAACGTGCTGCCCTCGCCGACGCTGCTGCTGACCGCAATCGAACTACCCATCAGCCGTACCAAACGGTCCGCCACGGCCAACCCCACACCGGCACCACCCTGGCGCGGCACCTCCGGCGTATCGGCCTGGAAAAAGCCCGAAAACACGCGGTGCCGGTCGCGCGGGGCAATGCCCAGGCCCGTGTCGCGCACGGCGAATTCCATGAGCACCGAATCCGCGTCGCGCTCCTTCAATTGAACTTCCACCGTCACCATGCCCTTGCAGGTGAACTTGACCGCGTTGTCACCCAGATTGCCCAGCACCTGCAGCAGGCGCGCATCGTCGCCATACAGTTCCATGGGCAACTGCGGATCGCAAACGATATTTACCTGTACCGGCCTGTCGCCAATCTGGTCCAGCAGGCGCTGGCGCAGTTCTGCCAGCAGCAGGTCGATGTGGAACAGGCGCGGCACCAGCACCAGCTTGCCCGACGCGCTTTCCGAATAATCCAGCACGTCGTTGACGGTAGCCAGCAGGCCGCGGGACACGGCGTCCATGCGCTCTACATATTCCTTCTGGCGCTCGTTCAATTCGGTGCGCCTCAGCAGTTGCAGCAGGCCCAGCTGCATGTCGATCGGCGTGCGCATTTCATGGCTCATATTGGCCAACAACTGACCCTTGGCGCGGCTGGCGGAATCGGCCCGCTCGCGCGTGCGCTGCAGTTCGAATTCACTGCGTTTGCGCTCGGTGATGTCTTCAAACGTGCCAACGCTGTAGACCAGTTCGTCCTCGGCATTGCGCACCGGGCGCCCGGTGACGCGAAAGCGCCGTGGCTCGCCGCGGACCATGATTTCCAAATCCTCGACATTGCTTTCTTCGCCGTGCATGGCCCGAAACAGTGGGTGCAAGCCTGCCGGAAAACGCTTGGCTGTGCCCGCCACCTTGCCACCAATCGTGTCAAACACATCGGCCGGCACTTGCCCCGTCGTTTTCTTGTGCAGCGCGACCAGGTTCACGGCCAGCACATCTTCCAGCCGCTCATTGCCATAGTGCACGTGGCCATCTACATCCAGCACCAGCACGCCCAGCGGCAGGCCATCCACCCACTGCAACATCGCATGCTCTACGGCCAAAGACACCGACCGGTTGTAGACCGCAACCGCCTGGAAGACTACAACCACGCAACCACCCGCGCCCAGCAGTAGTGTGGCCCAGGCCGTGGGTTCGCGCATGTAGGCATTGAGGTCGACCGCGAGCGTCAGCCAGCCGGTGGTAAAACCTACTGCCGCGCCCACCATGGCCACGGCCGCGGCCAGCATGGTGGCCCGCGCGCCGCGCGCGGAAAACAGCACATTGGCCACGATCAGGCTGCCCACCAGCCACCACAGCGACGGCGCTGCCAGCCCCAGGCTTAGCACGCCCGCCACACCCACGGTGAACAGGATGGCAACGATGGCTCCTGCCTTCAGCCATGTGGGCAGCGAGCGGCGGTACAGGAGCAGCCCCACATACAGGCAGGCAACCGCCAAGTGCAAGGTGTAGATCGGCAGCCAGCCTGTGGCAGGTGCGCGTGACAACGACACGGGCACCACCAGCAAGCCAATCCAGAAAACGCCGCGCACCAGGCGATCGGCCAGCTCGCGACGGATGCTGGCCAATTGGCGCGTGAGTTCGGTCGACAACTGGGACGAAGTGCTGTGGGGCATGGAGTCGAACCGCAGCAGCGGTTGAACCAAAAGGAGCTGATTGTAAGCAAACGTAAGGAAAGCGAATGTTTGCTGGGGGGTTGCCGCTCACGGTGCTGGTTGCGGGCTGCTCGTACCGCTCTATGTGCAGCACGTGGCCATGGTCTACTGCCCCCCGTTGGGGCTGGGCTAAGAGGCCCTTCTAGCCGATCCCTTAAGAAAAATACGGCTGTAGCCCTCGTCGAATATGCGTGGGAGGCTATTGAATCAATAGCGCGCTACGTAATTCGTCACCACCGCACTGAGCCAGTCCATGACCACCCGCACGCGCGCCGGCTGGTTGCGGCGGTTGGCATAGACCAGTGACAGCGGCATCGGCCGCGCGCGGTAGCCGGGCAGCACCGCCACCAGGCGGCCCTCGGCCAGCGCATCTCCCACACCCGACAGCGGTGCCTGGATCAGGCCCAGGCCGGACAGACAGGCCGCTTGATAGGCCTCAGCGTTGTTGACGGTCAGCGGGCCACCCATTGGTATGGCGCAGTCCACATCGTCCAACACGTATTCAAAGCCCCCGCACTTGGCACCCAGCGTGGCGGCGTAGTGCACCAGCTGGTGCCGGGCCAGGTCGTCCAGCGTCTGCGGCGTGCCGTGGCGCGCCAGGTACTGGGGGCTGGCGCAGTTGACCATGGGCATGGGCGGCAGCGGCCGGCTGACCAGGCCGGGGTCGGTCACCGTGCCGGCGCGCACCACGCAATCAAAGCCTTCGCTGATGAGGTCCACACGCCGCTCGGTGCTGCTGAGTTCGATCTCCAGTTGCGGGTGCAGTTGCAGCAGCTCCGGCAGGCTTGGCAGTACAGCGCAGCGCGCCATCACGGTGGACATGTCCACGCGCACGCGGCCTTTGAGCGCACTGGCTGCGGACGGGCTCGGTTGCTGGAACATGGTCTGCAATTCGTCGATGTCGGCTAGCGCATCCTTGCTGCGCTCGTAAAAGGCCTGGCCGTCCTGCGTCAGCGCCACCCTGCGCGTCGTGCGGTGCAGCAGCCGTGTGCCCAGTGCGTTTTCCAACTGCTGCACAGCGGTGGAGACCGTAGCCTTGGGCAGGCCCAGATCGAGCGCGGCCTGGCTGAAGCTGGAGAGTTCGGCCACCCGGGTGAAGGTGCGCATCTGTTGGAGCAGGCTCATTGTTCAGATATTTATAACAAATAAATCAAATTATCCGGCTTTATCTATTGATTGGCGATCAATAAACTGCCTTCCATCAGCAACCAGTTACTTTTAAGGAAAGCAAACATGACAACGACCACCACTACTCCCTCCATCGCCCTCGTCACCGGCGGCAGCCGTGGCTTGGGCAAAAGCACCGCGCTGCACCTGGCCCAGCAGGGCCACGAAGTGGTGCTGACCTACAAATCGCAAAAAGCCGAGGCAGATGCCGTGGTCGCGCAGATCCAGGCGCTGGGCCGCAAAGCCCTGGCCCTGCAACTCGATGTGGCGGACAGCGCCAGCTTCGCCGCCTTTGCCACACAACTGCGCCACAGCCTGCAGGCACAGTGGGACCGCGAGACCTTCAACATCCTCGTCAACAACGCCGGCGCTGGCGCGCATGCATCGCTGATGGAGACCACGACCGACCAGTTCGACCGGCTGGTGAATATGCACTTCAAGGGCGTGTTCTTTTTGACGCAGGCCTTGCTGCCATTGATGCTTGATGGCGGGCGAATCGTCAATGTGTCGTCGGGCCTGACGCGCTTCGCGCTGCCCGGCTACAGCGCGTATGCAGCCATGAAGGGCGCCGTCGAAGTATTGACGCGCTACATGGCCAAGGAACTAGGGCCGCGGGGTATTGCCGTCAACACCGTGGCGCCAGGCGCGATTGCGACCGACTTTGGCGGTGGCGCGGTGCGCGACAACGCGCAGCTCAATGCCTTTGTCGCGTCGCAAACGGCGCTGGGCCGCGTGGGCGAGGCCGATGACATTGGCGCCATGGTGGCGTCACTGGTGGGGTGTGGCAACCGCTGGATCAATGCGCAGCGGATTGAGGTTTCGGGAGGGATGTTTGTTTGAACGCAGCTCTGCAGCGCTACTTGCAGACCTGGGGGAAGGTCGACCACTGCGGCGATTGGAAACGACGCGGTAGACTTGAACGCTTCATCTTTTACCCTTCAGCAGCCACAGCGATAGCTGCCCCACCATGCCAAATTTTGATCCCCAATCGGCCCTCCGCCATGCCCGCCAGGCGTCTCAGTGGGCGGGCCTGCGTTATTCGCGCGAAAGCACCCAGGCACGCGCCGTACGCAACGACGCACCAGATAAAAACGAAACCACGCTGGAAGAAGGCGCTATGTGTGAGGTATTGATCGACGGGCACTTTGGTTACGCGGCTACCGCCGACCTCAGCCCCGTTGGCCTGCAACGGGCGTTTGACCAGGCGATTGCCACCACCCGCGCAACGGCCACTCGCAAGGTGCATGCCTTCAGCGATGCGCAACGCGCGGCGGTGCAGGGGGCCTACGAAAGCCCGAAGCAAACCCCGTTGGCGACCACTCCACTGGCATTGACCACCGAATGCCTGCTGGCAGCCTCGAAAGCGATGGCCATCGATGCAAAACTGGTGAACCGCAGTGCGCAGGCCACCGTGGTTCAGACGCAGATCGACTACTACTCGACGAACGGCACCCACACCACGCAGCGCTTCGACATGGTCGACATTGCGGTGGCCGCGACGGCTGCAGAGGGCGTGCAATCGCAAACCCGCACCTGGGCCCGCACGGGCCAGTTCGGAGGGGAAGTGTTTGATTCCGCAGTGTTTGCTGAGCAGGGTTTGCGCGTGGCCACCGAGGCCTTGGAGTTGCTGGCGGCCCCCAATTGCCCATCCGGCGCTATGGACCTGATCCTGATGCCTGACCAGATGATGCTGCAAATCCACGAGTCCATAGGCCACCCGTTGGAGCTCGATCGCATCCTGGGCGACGAACGCAACTACGCGGGCTGGAGCTTTGTGCAGCCCAGTGATTTTGGTAGCCTGCGGTATGGCTCCCCGCTGATGCATGTGACCTTTGACCCGACCAAAGAGAACGCTTTCGCCAGCTACGCTTTTGATGATGGTGGCAACCCTGCGCACCGCGAGTTTTTGATCGAAGGCGGCGTGTTGAAATGCGGCCTGGGCTCGGTGGAGTCGCAAGAGCGCTCTGGCTTGCCGGGCGTGGCCAATTTCCGGTCGTCGTCGTGGAACCGTGCGCCTATCGACCGCATGGCCAATGTGAATTTGGAGCCCGGCAACTCCACGTTGGAAGACATGATTGCGTCGGTAGAAGATGGCATCCTGATGTCCACCAACCGGTCGTGGTCGATTGACGACTACCGCAATAAATTTCAATTCGGTTGTGAACATGGCCGCCTGATCAAAAACGGCAAGCTGGCCGGTGTAGTTCGCAACCCGAATTACCGCGGCGTGACCGTTGATTTCTGGAACCGCTTGAGCGCAGTGGGCAACGACCAGGTCACTTACGGCACGCCCTACTGCGGCAAAGGAGAGCCCAGCCAGGTCATCCGGGTGGGGCATTCGTCGCCCCCTTGCCTGTTCCGGGGCGTGGAAGTGTTTGGAGGTCAGTCATGAGCCAGCGTGATTTTGTCGATACCGTGCGCCCGCACTTTGATGCAGTGGCCGACAGCGTGCTCAGTAGCCTGCAGGGTGATGAGGCGGCAACGCTGAACCTGAGCGCCGAAGAGACTTTGTTCGTGCGCTTCAACGGCAACAAGGTGCGCCAGAACACCAATGTGGAACAGATCTCCATGGCCTTGCAATTGCAGGGCGCGGGCCGTACGGTCGGGATGTCGCGAACCCTGTCGGGCAACGTGCACACCGATCGCGATGCGATGTTGCAGATGTTGGCCCAGTGCCGTGCCGAGCTTGCAGTGTTGCCCACTGACCCGCACCAAGTGCCGGTCGACAACCACGGCAGCAGTGACGAGACTTTCCGCGGCCAACTGTTGCCCCCGCATGCGGTGGTGGATGCCGTCGTCGGCCCCGCTCAAGGCTGCGACATGGCGGGGCTGTATGCCGCAGGCTCCATCGTCCGCGCGAACCGCAATTCCAAAGGCCAGCGGCATTGGTTTGCCACGCAAACTTTTTTCATGGATTACTCGCTGTACAACGGCTCGCGTGCCGTCAAGGGCAGTTATGCCGGCAGCGCTTGGGACCCCGCACAGTGGGCGGCCAACCTGGCGCACAGCAAGCACCTGTTGGCATTGATGGACAAGCCCTTGCAAACCGTGCAGCCCGGCCAATACCGCACCTACCTGGCCCCACGCGCCGTGGCCGATCTGGTGGGCATGATGGGCTGGAACGCGTTGTCGGCCTCGGCCTGGAAACAGGGACGCAGTCCGTTCAAGAAACTGGCCGACAAAGAGTGCCGTTTGTCCACGCAATTGCATGTCACCGAAAACTTTGGCTTGGGGCTGACGCCGCGCTTCAATGCGCTTGGAGAGGTGTCTGAGCAAGCGGTGCCGCTGATCGCTGCGGGTGAACTGTCCACGCTACTGGTTAGTTCGCGCACGAGTAAGGAGTTTGGCTTGGTCGCCAATGGTGCGAATGAATCCGAAGCGCCGCGTGCGATGGATGTCGCACCGGGCGCGCTGGAAGAGGAAGACGTCTTGCAGCAATTGGGAACGGGGCTGTACTTGTCCAATCTGCACTACCTGAACTGGAGTGACCCCGTGTCGGCCCGCGTGACCGGCATGACCCGCTACGCCTGTTTTTGGGTGGAAAACGGCGAGATCGTCGGCCCCATCAAGGACATGCGGTGGGACGAGAGCCTCTACGATGCGCTGGGCAGCAAGCTGCTCGCCTTGACCACCCACACCGCCATTGATCCGGCAGTGGACACGTATTTTTACCGCGCCCTTGGCGGCTCACGCACTCCGGGTGCGCTGATCGATAACTTCACGTTCACGTTGTAAGCCGTTTATCGCACGGCAACCAGGGTTGCCGCGGTGAGGCTGGCATTGAACCAAGCGTGCATAAGTACACAAGGCCACAGCTTGCGGCGGCGACGCCATATTTCGCCGATGGCCAACGAGGGCACGATCCACCACACAGCGCTAAAGCCTTGTTGCGGAATGTGCGCCGCAACAAAGGCCAACCCTACAATGAAATTGGCCAAGTGATCAGCTGAGCCTGTGAACGGTTTCATGACACCTGCCGATTCAAGCCACGCCGGGATGCGCTCCTGAATGCCGCGCTGCAGAAGGGGTCGAAAGGCCAGTTCCTCCAACAAGGGACCGGCGCCAAACATCCAAATCCAGCTGGGAATATCTGTGGGCACCATGGACAGGCCCAGCAGGGAGTGCGCTACCCACGCGATGGTGGGAGCGCCCACCGCGATGATCCACGTTAAACGGTCGCCACGCTCCTGTGGCACGGCTTCCATTCGAACGGATCAGGCCTTGTCAGACCGAATGGCATTGCGGCGACGGCGTAGCCCCATACCTGCAGCAGCCGACAACAGCAACAGCAGCAAACCAGCGTCGCGCCCATCAGCACTGACAGAACAACCACCGCCGGTACTAACCGCTGACGCTGGCGCAGAAGCAGGAGGCGCTACCGCTACGATTCCTACCCCAACTCCATTTGCGCCAGCGTCGAGCGAGAAGCTGGCCTCCGCAACGCGCGTCAGCGGATCGATTGGCGTCTCAGCGTTAAAAGGCCCCTTGATGGGAGCGCCAATTGCCGCAACACGTGATCCCGGAACGGTTTGCGCGTAGACCTTTACGGTGTACTCACCCGCGGCCAATTTGCCAGTGAGGTTTGCGGTGTATTGGCCTATGCCATCGTCAATCAGAGAAACGCCGCCGAGCGCCAGTGTTTCGTCAGGATTGAAGATGTCGGCAGTGACCACTGCCCCACGCACTGCTTTGTCGTTGGACAGAATAGCCTTGATGACGGGTCCTTTGCCGGAGCCCGTTCTTCCGCCGTCAATATGGGCAACCAATCGTAAGGTGTTGTCCGTCGTAATTTCTACGCCGACTCCGTTGTGCGTGGCCGCTGTCGCCGTGGCGCTGAGCGTCCAACTGCCAACCCGGCCCGAAAAGCCTTTGCTGACAATGAATTGCAGGACACCGTCCGCGCTATCGTCATGTAAGCTGATGCCATTTGGCAGGTTGCCCGTTCCATACACCGTGCCGCTAGGCGATGTCAGGCTGACGTTCAGTTTGCCCGCATCGACCGGTTCCAAGACCAATTCAATGGTTACATTTCCATCAACATCACCACTCGCCATATTGAATTTGGTGTTGAAAACCGAGGACGCGGCCAAAGCGCCAGATTCATTGATAGCAATGGTACCGCCAGCTTGTCCATGCGATTCATTGAGAGATCTGATGGCCCCCTTGGCAGCTTCCGTTCCGTCTTTGGCTGTTCTGAATACGCCGCCCGTTGCGCCTGCAATGTCCGCTAAATTGATTACTGCACCGGTTGTAGATTGCGCCCGGGCTTTCTCCCTTACAGCTGCTTGTTGCACTTTGGTGTTGCCTCCGGCCGCGATCGGATTGACCGACACCCGTGCGGTTTTTACCAAACTTCCTGCATCTGCAGGCAAGCTGGTTTCTTGGCCCGTCAACAAATGGATGGTTGATGGGTCGCCCGGTTTGCGTACCGCGGCGAGCGCCTGAAGGCCCTGTGAAAACGCGGCCATCGTGTCAAAATTCCCTGTGCCTGCTGGCACTATGGCGTCAAGCGCAGACGATAGCGACGTTTTACCGGCGGCGTCAGCCGCGGTGTAGGGCATCACAGGCCCAGCCCCAACCGCTGGCGAGGCAATAATCATGTATTGGGTGTCCGGCTTAGCCTGCGACACCACCGCCTTGGCGCCTTGTATGACGATTGACAATCGGTCGGCGCTCAAGGTCCGGTCGATCACAATGATGTCGCGAAAGACGGGGTTGGAGACGAACACAATATTGAGCTTGGCGTCAAAGCCGGCGACCGGCTGCTTGAGCTGCATCTTGCTCGCATCTATCCCTTTGAAAGCATCAAAAAACGTACGCTGGTAACTCTTCAAGGAGTCGGGGTCAATATCGGGCGTTCTTGTCAAAACTTCCCATGCACTGGCCCCCGCAGCATTTGGGCCAGTTGCTGCAACGCGCGCCTGGCCTGTGGCTCTGCCCGCCGGGTCCGCATAGTCCGCTGGGGTTGACAGCGACAGGAACTTGGTATGGTCGTTCATGATCGTGTTGCGTGGCGTGTCGATCCCGGCCGGGCCACTAAGGTTGGCAGGGTCTAGGGCTTTCCCCGCCTCTTGGTACTCGTCGAACACGGTGTAGGTGTAGTGCCCCATTTCGTGGGCAATGACCTTGCCTACCTGGTCAATGGTTTCTGGGTTACTGCTCATCGTGAGGTAGTTGTGCGAAGTCATCCCCCCAGGCTTTTGCCATCCAGCCACGTGTGCGTTGGACCGGCCATCTTTGTTGATGATCTGAATATCGACGTTGGTGCCGAACATGGCATTCTTGTAAACGTAGACAGTGCCGATCTTGTGCAACCCCTCTGTCATCGTGAAGTTGCTTTGGGCAAATACCCTCAACAGGCTGGTAATGTAAGCCCGGTCCAGCGTCACGCTTCCATTGGCAACTTGTGTTGGTGGGTTATCAAAGTCCCAGTCCACACTGACCACGTAATCGAGCGTATTGACATCAGCAATGGCTGAAAAAGCGTGATTTGCGGCGAACGCCGGTACGGCGGTCTGCAACGATAGAGAGGCGATCAGCACGCCAACACCGATGCGGCGAAGTAAGCCACAACCAGACTGAGATTCGGGTTTGATTCGCATGTTGACGTCTTTCATTGGTTGTACGCTCAAATACTGCCCTGAAATTGCTGCAATCAACAGCCTCAGCGTGTAAGCGGAAATAATAGCGCTCTTATTCTTAAAACTGTTGCGATTGCAATGCCCTACCGCAAGATTGGTCCAAGCCAGCCCGTCGCCGCAAAGAGTAGTAGCAAAACCGCCACAATTGCGGCCAAAGCAACACAGATTACGGCGACAGCTAGTGCATTGCTCCAACCCTTTCGTTGCATGGTGCAGTGCACCTTGGGCGCCACAGTCATGGCCAGCACGGCCACTACACCAAGCGAAGTCGCCAAAGCTGGCAGCGGTCTGAGTGCGAACAACAATAAGCCTGTAGCGCCCAGACTGCCAATGCTCCAGCGTTCGTAGATCGGCCAATCGGCACGGTCAGGCCAGGGAAGACGGCGCAACATGTGCATGATCCGCGGATTCTGTACGGACGCAGCGTCGTTGTTTGACTCCGAATGGTCGAACGTCCTGTCGACTGCGTGGGGTGGCTCTATTGTTGCCGCAGCCAGTAACGGCTTTTTAGTCGTTGCCGGACTAATCGTCGACTTGATACGCGGTACGGGTCTCAGTGCGGCAGCGCTGGCCTGGGTTGCGCGCATGACCGCCACCTGGGCCAAAACATAGGCGGCAGCAAGGATGGGCACGACGAACGAAAGGGCCGGTGCTTGCTGAGCGATCCAGTTCGCGAATAGAGGATCGGAAACCGCAATATCGCCTGCAAACCAGCCTAGCATCGCGCCGCCAGCCCGAATCAACACGGGGTATTTCTGTAGCAGGCTCCCAACAAATAGACTGCCGAACATCAGCAAAGGCACGCTGATGATGAGGCCAATGATCAGGATGAACAGACTGCCTCGCGCGATGGCTGCCAAACCGAGGACATTGTCCACACTCATGACCAAGTCGGCGATAACAATCGTTGCCACCGCTGACCAAAGGCTGGTGCCGCCTTCGCCTGGTTCATTGGATGCCTCAACGGGGGTTTCGGCGGCCCGTATGAGCTTGATAGCAATAATGACGAGTGCCAACCCCCCCAGCAGCTTGAGAATGGGTATTTCCAGCACGAAACGGGCGACTGTGGTCAGCAATACCCGCAAAAGGATCGCCGCTCCGGTGCCAAGCATCAAACCAAGTTTTCGCTTGGCTTCAGGCAACGAACGGCAGGCCAGCGCGATCATGACAATGTTGTCACTGCTGAGCAACAAATCGAGCAGCAAAACCTCTAAGGTCATGCTCAGGTAGCGGACCCCGACTTCAAGTTCCATGGGCACTGGCTCCCAAAGCCGACTGTTCGATCGAAAACTTGTCTGTCACGTTACTGATCACGGGCGCAATGGCGAACCCGGGCCGTTCTTGAAATAGCGCAGGACTTCTGCGTCGGGTGACAACACGATGGTAGGAGCCGACTCGGCCAATGCTTGGCGATAGGTCTGCAAAGAGCGGTACAGGTGGTAAAACTTGGGATCCTTGTCAAAGGCATTGGCCAAAATCAGGTTGGCACTCGCCTCTCCCTCCCCGTGGGTTATCTTGGCTTGGCGTTGGGCTTCAGACAGGATCACGGTGCGTTCGCGGTCAGCCTTGGCCTGGATTTGCTGCGCCCATTCAAAACCTTGCGCGCGCAGTTCCTTGGCTTCCCGCTGGCGCTCAGACTTCATACGTTCGTAGATAGCCTGACTGGTTTCAAGCGGCAAATCCACGCGGTGAAAGCGCACTTCTGACACTTCGACACCGATTTCCTTTGCCTTTCCTGCAACTTCGTTCTGAATCTGCTGCACAACCTGCTGGCGTTTATCCGATAGCAAAACAGACAGCGGTGCCTGCCCCAGTTCGCGCCGCAGTGACGAACTGAGGAGTTGGGCGAGATGCAATTCCGCTTGGGGAATGGTTCGTACTGCCTGGTAAAACTTCAGTGGATCCGCCAACCGGTAGCGGGCATAGGTTTTTACCTCAACCCGTTTTTGGTCACCCAAAATGACCTGCTCCAATGGAGGTTCCAGCGTCAACAAGCGCGAGTCGTAATACACCACAGAGTCCAGCATCGGAAGCTTGAGCTGCAGACCCGGTTGGGTCACGGCCCCAATGGGCGCGCCCAGCCGAATCACCAATGCTTGTTCGATTTCACTGACAGAGAACAACGAGCCGCTCAACAGCCACAGCAGAGCGAATGCTCCGAACCAGAGCCAAGCCATGAACCGGCCGCTCATTTCGGTGCACCTTTTGACGGAGCTTTGTTTTTTTCATCGAGCTGCATAAAGGGGACTACACCGCCGACGCTTTTGCCTGAAGTGTCGATTACGACTTTTGTGGCCTTTTTCAAGACTTCGTCGACGCTCTCCATGTAGAGTCGCCAAGCAGTCACGTCCTTGGCCTTGGTGTAGCTGTTGTAGACCGATAGAAAACCCTGTGCATCTCCTTGAGCCAAGTTGACTGCCTGCGCCTTGTAGGCCTCAGCTTCTTGTGTGATACGCGAGGCTTCTCCCCGCGCTCTGGGAAGAATGTCGTTGGCATAGGACTCGGCCTCATTGCGCGCTCTTTCTTGGTCCGCTTTAGCGCGCTGTACGTCGTTGAACGCATCGATCACGAGGCCGGGGGGGTCTACACGTTGCAACTGCACCTGTGTGATCAGCACGCCAGAGTTTGAGCGGTCCAACAGCGTTTGTATCAGCGTACGCGTCTGATCAGCAATCTGCTGGCGCTTATCAGACATGGCAGATTGAATAGGCGTGCGGCTCACAACTTCGCGAAGGGCGCTTTCGGCAGCGATCTTGATAGCAGCCTGCGGATTGTTGACCTTGAAAAGAAACAGGCCTGCATCCTTGATCGTCCAGAAGACAGCGCACTCCGCTTCGAGAATGTTTTCATCGCCGGTCAGGATTTGGCGTTCGCGCGGGTCTTCGTTTCCATTGACATCTACCGTACGTGGCTTGCCAAGCTTCAGTTGGTTGACCTGCGTTACCTTAGGAAGCAGAACGGACTCAATCGGATAGGGCAGGTGGTAATGCAGCCCCGAGCCACTGGTGTCTACCCACCGCCCAAACCGCAGGACTACACCTTGCTCGTCCGGTTGTACCTTGTAGATGCCAGCACTCAACCAAGCAACAAACAGTAGGCCAAGTAGAAGTAGCAAGCCCTTGCCATTAAGGCCAAGCAAATGAAAGTAATACTTTATCCACTGATTGACCCGGGAGGAGGAGGCTACGCCGCGTTCTGCTGGTGGTTGCACAATGTGCGGGTCGTTAACCGGTTCAAATGGCATCTATGGGACTTCAATTTGCGGTGATTGCAGGAGGTTGCATAGGCCGGAGAGCAGGTCATAGGATGCGTACGCGATTCGATTCAATGACCTGCAAATATGATAGCGTAGAAACTCTTTTTTATTACAACGAAGCGAAGACTGCGCATAATCAGTCGCATGATGAAATTACACGCCGTTGGCAAATCCATGCGCTTGATTTGTGGCTCCGCGGCTTTGCTCGCTTTGGTAGGTTGCGCACAGGCTCTGCACCCCCTAGCGCAGAGTTGGGTCGTCATTACTGACATGCCGGAATGGTCACCCGGTCGCCCACAGACTTATCGACAGGTGGTCTTCGGTTCCGACGGGAATGTGCAGGATGCCAGTGTTCGTGACCAAACGGTGGAAAGCTTGGTAGAGTTCTCGCAGGCTCCTGGTTCGTTAGGTATATTTCCTGTGGAGCCCTATTTCTCGCTTCAAGATAAGTATGAGAAGCCGACCCAGCGGGGTCTGCTGACCGAAGGCCGTGGCAACAAAACCAACTTCTATTTTGGAGCGACGGGCCGCAATAAATTCATTTCTGCCGAAAACGAGCTGCTACCCCCCGATCTGCAAAAACTGCGCTCGCAGATGCCACCCAAAAAGGATAAAGGGCGCACAGGCACATTTATCCAGGTGCGTTTGTACGATGCAGCAACACAAGCTTATTTGCGGACGAGCAACCCCGCTGCATTAACCGCGGCGATGATCGATGAATTTGCACCGCTTGAACGGGCGTTGGCCGCGCCCTTCCAATTTGTTGACTTCAAACCTGAACAGGTTAAGGCGCTCGCTGAGCGTCTGTCTTTGCGCAACCCGCCGTTCAACGTAACCACGACCACCGGCCAAGTTATTCGGTTGGAATACTTCAATTGACGGCATTACCAGGCAGTTTCAACCGCCGCACCTTTGCAGGCTCACGCACGCCAGGGGCGCCGATCGATAATTTCACGTTTACGTTGTAAGCCACGCATTCCCTCGGTGAAATAAGCTGGATCCATGTGTCGTAACATTGACCAGTATTCTGTACATGACTAGAATTCTGTTCATCATGTCTATTCTCCGCCAAAGCATCGGTGAAGCACTGCGCGCCGCCCGTATTTCCAAGCCCATGTCGCAACAGGCGTTGGCCGTGGCGGTGGGTATCAGCCGCACCACGTTGGTCCAAATCGAAAAAGGCAACGACGCCCAGATGTCCAGCGTCGAGAAGACTGCCCAGGCGCTGGGCGTGGAGTTTGGAATCCTGGTGGAGTCCGCCGCGATGGCGCGCCGCCGAACCGCACGCTCTCAACACCAGGCCAAGCTGGCGGCGTCGCGCGAAAAGCACTTAAAGATCGCGGTCAAGTTCGCACTGGGCGGGGCAGAAGCCGCCGCTTTAAAAACTGGCGCGTTGAAGATTGTTAAGTTGTGGAGGGAAAAGCAGTTGTGCAGTCCCGTCTACATCGACCGCTGGCAACAGATATTGGACGCTAAACCACAGCAAGTGGCCCAAAGCCTGCTGGCGATGGACGACGATGAATGGGGCCCCGCCCTGCGCCAGAACACGCCGTTTGTGATTGCCATTCCATGAAGATCGAAGACATCGACCTGCTGCTGGGCAAGATTCGCGATGCCAGTGGGCTGGATGAGTTTGTCGTGATTGGCAGCCTATCGGCGCTGGGCTTGGTCGGTGACGGCTTGCCACCCCGCATGACGTGGTCGATGGAAGTGGATGCTTATCCCGAACGCGATCCCCTACGAGCCCAAGAATTCTCCGCACCGCATGCGGGAGACGCGGTTTATGGATGATGCGGAGCGCGGTATGGCCAAGGCTTCTGTGGCGCAGGACAAGCTGTGGTTTCAGGCGTTGGGGGGTGTTCGCCGCGGGCTATGACCGTCCGTATCCTTTGTGTTCGCAAAGTCGACTGCAATGTTGGAACGCATCATCCCGTCCAATTCGAGAAGCATCGCTGTGTTGCGCCTAATTCAATCTCTATCCCGGTGAAGATCAGCACGCCGGCAAGAGCGATACAGCTGACCACCGCGATGGATCGCCAGCCACCCCGCCCTTCATGTCTCCTTCACATCCCGCTGCGTATGAAAACCAAGTATAAGCAACACAGCTTGCGATGAACAAAAGCCCACTAAATAAGCCGACGAGCACGCGTGGCGTAAAGAAGCGGCCCGACATGTGCGGTCAACAGCAGATGGCTATCAATTCAACGCCATACTCAGCTTACGCCGATAGGTCGCCACCAACTGGGCCTGTGGGTCCAGCGGAGCAATGCCTTTGCCGGCAATCTCAATACCGCCCGCCGTTTTGCCCGTCGCCAGCGGATCGACCTTGGGTTTTGGCGGTGTCAGCAGTTCCAATATGGCCACAAAGGTCTTGCGCGGTAGTGCCTCATTCCAAGCCTTGTCACGCATGATGATTTCCAGCAACTCGTCCATGGCCTCGGTCCAGTTGCCG
>NZ_JANXUQ010000196.1 GCF_025356155.1 Rhodoferax sp.
TCCACCTGGACGCGCGAGCAGTTCGACCCGAAGCTCGACTGGAACGACGTCGAGTGGATCAAGAAGCGCTGGGGCGGCAAACTGATCCTCAAAGGCATACAGGACGTGGAAGACGCGCGCCTGGCAGTGCAGAGCGGCGCCGATGCGCTGATCGTCTCTAACCACGGCGGGCGGCAGCTGGACGGCGCCGAATCATCCATCCAAGCGCTGCCGGCAATAGTGGATGCTGTGGGCAACCAGATCGAGGTGCATATGGACGGCGGCATCCGCAGCGGGCAGGATGTGCTCAAGGCCGTCGCCCTGGGCGCCAAAGGTGTCTACATCGGCCGCTCCTTCATCTACGGCCTGGGCGCCATGGGCGAAGCAGGCGTGACCAAGGCACTGCAAATCATCCACCGCGAGATGGATATCACGATGGCACTGTGCGGCAAAACCCGCATGGACCAAGTGGACAACAGCATGCTGGTGCCCGGCACATTCCCAGCCTGAAGCGGCGGGTCTGGGGAAGGTAGGTGTAGTCGTCATCATGCGGGGACTTTTGCGTTAGCATGGGCTGTTTTCTCCCATTTGACCTGCCAAGCAAAGGACCCTCCCATGAGCGCAAGCAAATTCCGTCTGGTGACCCGCAGCGACTTCGATGGCCTGGTCTGCGCGGTGCTGCTCAATGAACTGGACCTGATCGACGACATCAAGTTCGTCCACCCCAAGGACATGCAGGACGGCAAGGTCGACATCACCAGCCGTGACATTACTACCAACCTGCCCTACGTGGCTGCGGCCCATTTGTCCTTCGACCACCACGAGTCCGAGACCATACGCAACACAGGGGAGCGCCCCAACCACATCATCTCGCCGCACGCCCCGTCAGCCGCGCGTGTGGTGTACGACTACTACGGCGGCGCAAAGGCATTTCCCAAGATCAGCAACGACATGATGCTGGCCGTAGACAAGGCCGATTCGGCCCAGTTCAGCCACGAGGAAATCTTGGAGCCCACCGACTGGGTGCTGCTGAACTACCTGATGGATTCGCGAACCGGCCTGGGCCGCTTCCGTGAATTCCGCGTCAGCAACTACCAGTTGATGATGGACCTGATCCAGTACTGCCGCAACCACGGCATCGACGATATCCTGCAGTTACCCGACGTGATTGAGCGCGTGGACCTGTACTTCGACCACGCCGCCCGTGCCCGCGAACAGATCGAGCGCTGCGCCACCGTGCACAAAAATCTGGTGGTGCTGGACCTGCGTAACGAAGAGACCATCTTCGCCGCCAACCGCTTCATGATTTACGCGCTGTACCCGCAATGCAATATCTCCATCCACCTGATGTGGGGCGTGCAAAAGCAGAACACCGTGTTTGCCACCGGCAAGTCGATTTTGGACCGCGGCAGCAAGACCAATGTGGGCGAACTGATGCTGCAGTACGGCGGCGGTGGCCACAATGCCGCTGGCACCTGCCAGGTCGACAATGAACAGGCTGACGACGTACTGGGCGCTTTGATCCACCAGATCAATTCCGATGGCTGATGATGCCGGTGCGGCGTATTGCCCACTTGGACATGGACGCGTTCTACGCGTCTGTGGAACTGCTGCGGTACCCCCAGCTCAAGGGCTTACCGGTTGTCATCGCCGCCGGTCGCAAGGCGATACAGGATGCGCTGGAGGCGTTGCGGGCGCAAGACCTGGCCGACGCTGACCCCAACGAGCCCGAGCCCCCGTGGGACGCCGCCGCACAACGCGCCGCCCTCAAACGCATCCCCATCGACGCCTTTGCCCGCTTGCACAGCTACACCGGGCGCGGCGTCATCACCACCGCCACCTACCCCGCGCGCCAGTTCGGCATAGGCTCGGCCATGGGCTTGATGAAGGCCGCCAAGCTGTGCCCGCAGGCGATTCTGTTGCCGGTGGACTTTGAGGAATACCGCAAATACTCACGCCTGTTCAAGGGCATCATCACCGACATTGCCCCACTGATGGAAGACCGTGGTGTCGATGAGGTATATATCGACTTCACCGATGTACCCTGCGGCCAGCGCGAGGGCGGGCGTGTGTTGGCACGGCTGATCCAGAAAAGCATTTTCGAGGCCACCGGCCTGACCTGCTCGGTCGGCGTGGCGCCCAACAAGCTGCTGGCCAAGATGGCCAGCGAGTTCAACAAGCCCAAGGGCATCGCCATCGTCTACGAGAGTGACCTGGCGACACTGATCTGGCCACTGGCCTGCCGCAAGATCAACGGCATTGGCCCCAAGGCGGACGAAAAGCTGAAAAGCCACGGCATAGAAACCATTGGCCAGCTGGCCGCCAAGGATTTGCAATGGCTGATGGACACCTTCGGCCAGCGCACCGGTGCGTGGATGCATGCGGCGTCCCACGGGCGTGACGACCGGCCCATCGTGCTGGAGAGCGAGCCAGTCAGCATCAGCCGTGAGACGTCGTTCGAGCGCGATTTGCACGCCGTGCGCGACAAGGCCGAACTGGGCGACATCTTCACGCGCCTATGCGAACAACTGGCTGCAGACCTGCAACGCAAGGGGTATGTGGGTAAGACGATTGGCATCAAGATCAAGTTTGAGGACTTCACCGCTGTCACACGTGACATCACGGTAGACCAACACATCAACGATGCCAAGGAAATACGGCGTGTTGCCGGCCTTTGCCTGAAGCGTGCGCCGTTGCAGAAACGGCTGCGTTTGCTGGGTGTGCGCATGGGGGCGCTATTGGGTGCCGACGAGGCTTTGGCCTTTAAGCAAAACAAGCCTCTAGCCCTCGTCGGTATTGATGAGCCCGCTA
This sequence comes from Rhodoferax sp., assembly GCF_025356155.1. Classification (GTDB taxonomy): domain Bacteria; phylum Pseudomonadota; class Gammaproteobacteria; order Burkholderiales; family Burkholderiaceae_C; genus Allorhodoferax. The sequence continues at coordinate 2,791 of NZ_JANXUQ010000196.1, forward strand.
TCGCATTGGAAGCATCTGAGGAGCGGACGGGTTGGTTGTTTTAGGTTCCGCTGGGTGTGTATCTGGGCCCGCGCGAGACAGGGGCAGGCCTTTTGCTCCGTGTCCCCCGCGCCCTTTGGGCGCTCCTCCTTGACCTGCGCAAAATGCCTACCCCTGCCTCGCGCTACGAGTGGCTTAGTTGGCTTGCAAGCTTCCCGCAAACCACGCCACCGGAGGATCAGGGTGGCTGGCTGTTTTGCGCAGGTCAAGGAGGAGCGCGAAGCGCGGGGGACAC
>NZ_JANXUQ010000242.1 GCF_025356155.1 Rhodoferax sp.
CGGTGCGCGTCTTGGGCGGGCCTGTGCCCAGATTGGCTTGTCTGAACGCACCGTGCAGCGCTGGCAGCACCCTGATACGCAGGACGGGGACCGCCGAGTGGCCGGTCTGCACGAGCGCACCGAGCCGCCCAACAAGCTCAGCGCTGTCGAGCGTCAAGCAGCCATGGCGCTACTCAACGGCGAGGAGTTCAAAAATCTACCGCCCAGCCAGATCGTTCCCCGCCTGGCCGACCAGGGGCGCTACATTGCCAGCGAAGCGACCCTGTACCGGCTGCTGCACCGAGCCGGTCAGATGCACCACCGTCGACTTGAGCGTGCGCCGCAAAAACGCAGCAAGCCGCGTGCTTTGACGGCCACCGCCCCTGACCAAATCTACTGCTGGGACATCACCTACTTGCCAACGTCAGTGCGTGGCAACTACTTCTACTTGTACCTGTTTGTCGATTTGTTCAGCCGCAGGATCGTGGGCTGGCAGGTGTATGACTGTGAGAGTGCGCACTTGGCCAGTGGGCTGCTGCAAGACATTTGCGAGCGCCAAGGCATCAAGGCCGGTCAGCTCGTGGTGCACTCCGACAATGGCGCCCCCATGAAGGGAGAAACCATGCTGGCCACCATGCAACGACTGGGCGTGGCACCTAGCCGCAGTCGCCCTTCGGTGAGCAATGACAATCCGTATTCGGAGTCCTTGTTCAGGACGCTCAAGTATCGCCCGGCCATGCCCGTCAAGCCGTTGGAGAATCTGTTGCAAGCGCGTCGCTGGGTGACAGACCTGGTGCATTGGTACAACGACGAACACCGTCACAGCGCCATCGGTTTCGTGACGCCCAGTCAGCGCCATGCGGGGCAAGACAAGTCACTGCTCACAGACCGATCAAAAGTCTATGAGTTGGCTCGCCAGGCAAACCCTCTGCGCTGGTCCCGCCAGATCCGCGATTGGAGCCATGTAGAGCGCGTAGATCTCAATCCCGACAACCCACAAGCAAAGGACCTTGAAACCCTCAAAAAAACTGCGTAACCCATCACCTTTATGCGACAACTACCTTGACAGCCGCCGCTGGCGGGACGTGAAGCGCGCCGGCTCAGCCACCATACTCGCCACGATGCGCGCGTCGGGAATGCTGGTGTCCCACAGTGCTTGGGCCAGCGCGTGGTCGCGCCCTAGCGTGCGGGCGATTGCGCGCATTGCCGGCACCGACAAGCCCAGTCGGCCCTCGCCTGTGATGCCAAAGCGCGCCAGGCCTGTCAGTTCTTGAGGCCGGGCGTTTTGGTGTAGCAGGGTCAGGGTTTCCAGCAAGCGGGTGGATTCAGGCACGGCGCGCACTATCACAATGGTAGCTGCTCACATAGGTTCGACGAGGGCTAGCGGCCAGTTTCGTTTAAACGAGTTCAGTATCCCGCTGCTAAACCGGTATTGCGCCGAGGGTCGTTGGCGCCATAGAAGCGGTTGTTGCCCACCGGTTTCCCTTCCAGTGAAGGCGCTCCGACCAGAATGGCGGCCAGGTGGTTGGCGGGCTGTGGCGCGCCCAGCTTGTGCCCCATGCCTTCCAGGATCTTGCGGGTGTCGGGGCTGATGCCAAAGGTGTCCACATTGGTCAGGTCTGGCAGCCATTGCTGGTGGAAACGGGGTGCGTCCACCGCCTCTTGCACATTCATGCCGTAGTCGATGACGTTAAGGATGGTGTGTGTGACCGCGGTAATGATGCGGCTCCCGCCCGGTGTGCCGACCACGATGACGGGCTTGCCATCGCGGCTGACGATGGTCGGGCTCATGGAGCTGAGGGGCCGTTTGCCTGGGGCGATGGCATTGGCTTCGCCCTGCACCAGGCCGTACATATTGGGCACGCCGACTTTGACGGTGAAGTCGTCCATCTCGTTGTTCAGCAACACCCCAGTGCTGGCGGCGGTAACCTTGGCGCCAAACCAGTCGTTCAGCGTGTAGGTGACTGCCACCGCATTGCCGCCCTTGTCGACGATGGAGTAGTGCGTGGTATTGCTGCCCTCATGTGGTGCAACGCCGGGCTTGATGTCCTGGGACACCCCCGCCTTGGCCGGGTCTATGGCCGTGCGGATGCTGGCCGCATAGGTCTTGCTCAGCAAACGGTCCAGCGGGTTCTTCACAAAATCGGGGTCGCCCAAATAGCTGTTGCGGTCCACGTAAGCGTGGCGCATGGCTTCGATCTGGTAGTGTACGGCCTGGGCTGAGCGAAAGCCCAATTCCTTGAGCGGATAGCCCTCGACGATGTTCAGGATCTCGCAGATGACGGCGCCGCCGGAGCTGGGAGGCGGGGCGGAGACAACATGGTAGCCACGGTAGTCGCATTCCACCGGTGCCATTTCGCGTACCGTGTACTGGTCCAGATCGGCCTGGGTCAAAATGCCTTTGCCGTTGGTGCTGGCCGCAACCAGTGCTTTGCCCACCATACCCTTGTAGAAACCGTCTGGGCCGTGCTGGCTGACTTGGCGTAGGGTTTTGGCAAGATCTTTTTGCACTAGCTTCTGGCCGGGAGCAAAGGGCTCGCCCTTGTTCAAGAAGATGGCGGCCGAGGGAGCATCTTTCTTGAAATCGGCAGTGGCCGTGCGCAGCATGTCGACATCGCCCTGATCCAGCGCGAAGCCTTTTTCCGCCAGCGCAATGGCAGGTGCCAACAGCGCAGCACGGCCCATGGTGCCGTATTTCACCCGTGCCGCCTCAAACCCCGCCACAGAGCCGGGCACGCCGACCGCCGGATAGCCATTGGTGCTCAGGCCCTTGACCACATTGCCACCGGTGTCCAGGTACATGTTAGCGGTCGCGGTCAGGGGTGCTTTTTCGCGAAATCCAGAAAGGTCTTGCGGCCATCGGCCAGTTGCAGCGTCATGAAGCCACCGCCGCCTAGGTTGCCAGCAGCGGGGTAGACCACGGCCAGTGCATAGCCCACCGCAACCGCCGCGTCGATGGCGTTGCCGCCTTTTTTGAGCACATCCACGCCGACCTGGGTGGCCAGGTGTTGGGCGCTGACGACCATGCCGTGTTCAGAGGCCACCGGGGCCACGGATGCGGCCTGAATACTGGCACAGCACAGCACAGAAGCGGTGCCGACCAGCGCCAGGCGGATAAAGGGGGTTTTCATGGTGGGACGTCTCCAGGTTGTTGTAGTGGTGATTCAACGGCTATTGCAGGTCTTTGACCAGGCGCTTGAATTCCGGCGCATTTTCCAGCAGTGTTCGCCCTGCCTGTTCCAGCGACTGTACTTGCTCGGGGGCCAGTTTGAAAGTGGTGGGTATGGCCATCATGGTCTTGCGCTGGGCTGGGTCAGGGATGTCGCGCAGACTGGCTTCAATGAGGTAGAAATCGGGCATTCCTTGGTAGGGGCTGTCGGCGGTGCCTGCCAGGTCGCGGGCCTCTTCGCGCCAGTAGTGGAAGCTGGAGCGCAGCCAGGTTTGGGTCTCGAACGAGATGTTGTTCATCAGCGTGTCCAGCACGCGGGATGCCATCAGCCGGATACTGGGCGGTTCGCCGGATTGGTCGATACCCGATTCCGGCAACACCTCGGCGCTGACGACCAGGAATACCACCTTGCGCACGCCGTTTACACCCATGCGTTTGAGCAGCGGTGCGAAGCCGCCACGCGCCAGGCTGGACTCCAGCGGCCCGCGCAAGCCCAGGTTGTCGGAAATTCCGCCGTCGATCAAATGGATCCAGGGTCGGCCCGTCTCGGGGCTGGAGTCTAGGTAAGAGTCCACATCGGTGGCGTGGCGCTGCGCGCGCAAGGACCAGCTTTGGTCTTGTGGCCCGCTCGAGACCGGCTGAACCCAGCTGGGACGCCGGTAGCCACAGCGCCCGCCATAGTTCTTCAGCACCACCGGGCCAAACACAATGGGTACGGCACTGGATGCTGCCACTGCGCGTGCCAGCGGCAGCGTCGACAGGTCAGTACACAGCGGGTCGAACTGGTCCTGGGTGAACTGGAAATCTGCACCGCGGTTGAGGTCGGTCGCGTGAATGACGACCAATGGCCGCGTATTGCGGGCCAGCAGGTCGGCAAAGGTCTTGTGCGAGAAAAGGCGCCGCTCCAGGATGGCGCTGAGCAGGTCCACGCGGTCATTGGTGGACCAGCCCATGACCTGGGTCATGCCGGTGACCGAGATGTAGCGGTCCCACAGCTCGGTCTGGAAGTCGGCGTTTAAGAACTGTTCAGGAAAGTCCTTGAAAAAAGCGTCGCCGTAGAGCCCGTAATAGGCTGCAGCGTAGCTGCCACCAGACACAGAATTAATGACGTCAATCTCATCCAGCAGCCGGCGCGGTTTGCCATCCCATTGGATGGGCGTGTCGCGCAGCTTTTCCAGCACGCCGTAAGCCAGTGCCGCAGAGCGCGTACCGCCGCCGGAGAAGGCCACGACCATGAACAGGCCGTCGCTGTTGTTCGGGCCGGTTTGCAGGTTGGAAAAGCGGTAACCGTACTTGGCGTTGACCGTGTCCAGGGGCCTGGCGGGTTCGGGCGGTGGCACCAATGCGGCACAGCCACCCAGCAACAGGCCAAAGCTTGCAGCAAGCAGCAGTTTGAGCACGCGCCAGAACCCCTTTCACCCAGATCAGGGCTTGCGCATAGCCCAAGTCCAGTACTTCACCAGCTCGGTCAGGCCTTCGGGTCCGGTCACGGTAGCCAAGGTCTGCATGGCCTTGTCACTTTGTCCGGCTTGGATGTAGGCCACGCCCAAACGCAGGCGCACATCCTCCGGGCGGCGGGCGATGCCCTTGGCAAGGCCTTTTTCCATCAGCTCAATGCCCTTGTCAAACTGCTGCATGCCGACCAGGTTCAGGCCGATGTTGAACAGGGCCAGACCATCGGGCTTCTTCAGCGCGGCGGCTGTGTCGGCCGCCACGGTCTTCTTGTCCTGCTCGTTTTCCTGCACTAGCTTGGCGCGCAATTTCTTGTGCGCATCCGTGGTGCCCAATTGCCCGGCCGTTGCGCCCATGTCATAAGCCCGCAGGGCTTCGCCCGAGAAGCCGGCTTTGGACGCAAAGTCGATGTACTCGGTGTAGTCGGTGGCTTCTTCGGGTGTGCCGGTGTAGAAAGCCAGGCGGAATACATCGACCTGCAGGCGCGTGGCTAGGTCGGTGCGGCCCCACAGGCGGTTGATGACCGAGCGCCAGTGGTCCTTGCTGGGGTAGTACTGCACCAGCAGTTCCAGCGCACGGGTATAGCCAGCCGTGTCCTTTAGGTTGTTGCGGGCCTGGGCCAGGTTTTCCAGATAGGCCACCGGCGGCGCCTTCTTGGCCTGTTCGCTGGCGGCAATTTCTTCGTTGATTAGGTCGCTCGCGCGTGCCAAATTGCCAGCGAGCAAATAGGCTTGCACGCGGGTGTCCTTTACGGCCTGGTCGGTTCCACCAGCCTTGATGTTGCGGTCCATCCAGTCGGCGGATTTGGCATAGTCTTTTACGCGGTAGTGGGTAATGCCCACGGCCTGCATCAGGGGCAGTGTTTCTTCGGACTTGAGCCAGGCGCCGGTGGTGTTGAGTTGCAGCACCTGTTCGAGCAATTTGCCGGCATTGGGTGCGTCATCTTCGGCAATGGCGAGTGATAGCGCAACGCGGGTGGTGATATAGGTTTCATACGGAGTCTTGTCGGCCAGCGCGTTGGCCATCTGGACTTTTTCCTTGACCTGTGCGAACTTCTTCTCGTTCATCAGGTTTTGGGCGTCCAGCAGCACGGTGCGCAACTCGGCACGGATCGTCGGGCCCGCTGGTGCAGACGCTGCAGGCGCCGGAGCGGCAGCGGTTTGTGACCATGCCAAGGACGCTGACAGGGCACATGCCAGAACGGCGCTCAGCCTAATGGCTCGCAGGGTAGGGTGGGTTGCTTTCATGCCATTACGCCTTGCCGGGGTTGCATAGGGCGTGCTGCCCCATTTGAACCACCAGATCACGCGTCTTGGTGAGTTCGGCAGCTGTCGCCACGGCAGCGATATTGGGCACCAGGCTGCCCACATACTTGGCAGTGGCTTCTGACAGTGTCTTCAATGCGTTGCAGCGCGTTGCCAGCTGCTTCTTGGCAATTGCCATGTCGCCGGCATCACGCACTTCGGCGGCGACCAGTCCCAAGGCTACGACGCCGTCAGCTGTGGCATCCACCAGGCCAAGCTGGCTGGTGGCGAGTTTGAGCATTTCCTTGTCGTTGGGGGATGCCGTTGCGGTGCGCTTGGTCAAATCGGCCAGGTTGGTGGCAAGGCCTTGCGATACTTTGAGGAACTCGGTGACAGACTTGCCGACGGCGGCTTTGTTTTGGGCCATTGCGGGTTGGACCAGCAAGGTGGCGGCCAAAAGGGATGTGGAGAAAATGCGGATCGTGGACATAAAAATGGAGTCTCATGGGTTGAACGTGGGCAGAACTTTACACCGGTTCTGGACGCCGGTCGTTGCGCTTTCGCAAGTCCTGTGTGTCGGTATGTAAACCGACTTGCTACCCCGGCTGACCCGGATCGCGCATGTTTGTGTGCGTTTTGTCGCCCGTTGGACATCCCCCGCCAAACCCATGTGAATCGGGCTATATTGCCCGGAGCTGATCAGATAGTCGCACCATAATCGGGCTACGTTGTCCGTACTTAGGGCACTTAATTGGGGAAGACTGCACCATGAATTTTTCGAATATCAAAATTAGCGTCAAGTTGAGTGGCGCTTTTTTGCTCATGGTGCTGCTCACGGGCGTAATTGGCCTGTTTGCGTTGATTCAGTTGGCTCGCATCAATGCCAGCACCGAAGAGATGGCGAGCAACTGGCTGCCCAGCATCCGGTACGCGGGCGAGATACAGGGGCTGCTCAACGACTTGCGCCAGTCAGAGACGCAACACGCCATGGCGGTAACCGCCGAAGAGAAAAAAGTGGAGGCTGATCGCATAGCCGCTGACAAAGCAAAGCTGAGCGCGGTGGGCAAGAAGTTTGAACCACTGATGGATACGGCCGTAGAGAAGCAGATCTGGGAGAAGTTTGGCAAAGAGCTGACCGCATACTACGCCGTCAGTGCCAAGCTTTTGACGATGTCAGATATCGGGCCGGCCGAAGCGCTGGCAACCACGGAGCTATTGAATGGCGAATCGCGCACGGCGTTTCGCAGTCTGTCCAAGAACATTGAAGGCATGAATACCCACAATTCTCAGGGCGCAGATGTGGCACATGACGCTGCCAAGGCGACCTACGCCAGCTCCAAATGGAGCGTAGTGTTCTTGTTGTGCGTGACCGTGGCGCTGGCGGCCATCATGGCAGTCCTGATCATCGGCCTCATCACCAAACCCATTGAATTCGCCGTTGGGGCTGCCAAGGAGTTTGCCGATGGCAACCTGACCCACAAATTACACCCGCGCGGCAGCGACGAGCCAGCCCAATTGCTGCACGCATTGGAGTCCATGCGCTTGGCACTGGCTAAGGTGGTGACCAATGTTCGCCAGGGTTCTGAAGGGGTTGCCACCGCCAGCTCCGAAATCGCCCAAGGCAACCACGATTTGTCATCGCGCACCGAACAACAGGCCAGCGCCTTGGAGCAAACGGCAGCGTCGATGGAAGAGCTGGGCTCCACAGTGCGGCAGAACGCCGATAACGCCCGCCAAGCCAACCAATTGGCAATGAATGCATCCAACGTTGCCATCAAGGGCGGCGAGGTGGTGGCCGAAGTGGTGGAGACCATGAAGGGCATTAACGAATCCAGCCGCAAGATAGCGGACATCATCAGCGTCATCGACGGTATTGCATTCCAGACCAATATCCTGGCCTTGAACGCGGCAGTGGAAGCGGCGCGCGCAGGCGAACAAGGGCGCGGTTTTGCCGTCGTGGCTTCAGAGGTGCGTTCGCTGGCAGGGCGATCGGCAGAGGCCGCCAAAGAGATCAAGAGCCTGATCGGAGCCAGCGTGGAGCGTGTGGAGCGCGGAACCACCTTGGTAAACCAGGCTGGCGTCACCATGACCGACGTGGTCAGCAGTATCAAACGGGTGACCGACATCGTGGGCGAGATCAGCGCGGCTAGCAATGAGCAAGCGCTGGGCGTTTCGCAAGTGGGTGAGGCGGTCACACACATGGACCAGGCCACGCAGCAAAATGCCGCGCTGGTCGAAGAAATGGCAGCAGCTGCCAGCGGGCTCAAATCCCAGGCACAAGACCTGGTGCATGTGGTGGCGGCATTTCGCCTCAGCGAAGGCGAAATGGGCACTACCCTGCCATTCGCGTCGGTACGCTCCGCGACACGGAACCCCACTTTCCAGGGCGCGGAGCGCCGCGTGTTGGGCACGTCTAGATGAAAGGTAAAGCATCTGGATTCGCCGCCTTGGGCGGCTTGGTCTATTCCACCGACAGCGGGCGCATGTGCCCGGACTGCCGCCAGCCAGTTGTGCAGTGCATTTGCAAGCAAACCGAAATTCCCACGGGCGACGGCATTGTGCGCGTATCACGCGAAACCAAGGGCCGTGGCGGCAAAGCAGTCACGCTGGTCAAGGGCGCATTAGTCGATGCCACTGCACTGGCTGATCTTGGCAGACAACTCAAAGCCGCGTGTGGCACTGGCGGCACGGTCAAAGACGGCGTGATCGAAGTGCAGGGCGACCACATTGAGCGCGTCATGCAAGTACTAACCGCGCAAGGGCACCGGGTCAAGCGCGCGGGCGGTTAGTGGCATGCCCGGCAGCGGGTACGATGCGTGCTTAGCAGCCAGACACTATGCACCAGATGGACAGTACCCAACCCGCTTCCGTAGCCCTGTATTGGGACTTTGAAAACCTGCACGCAGCGCTGTGTGAGGCCCGCGCTGAAGGTTCCTACGGCAAGCAGGACAACCGATTCAGGGTGCAAGAGCCGTTGGTGAATGTGCAGGCCGTGGTTGCGCTGGCTGCATCCCTGGGGCCAGTTGCCATCAACCGCGCCTATTGCAACTGGCAATACTTTGGCCGTTACCGGGATGCGCTCTTGCACCATGCGATGGAGTTGATCCAGCTGTTTCCACCGGGTGGGGCCGCCAAGAATGGTGCTGACATCCGGCTGAGTCTGGACGCAATGGAAGACGCCGCACGTTTTGACCATATTGGCACCATCGTCATCGTCAGTGGTGACAGCGACTTCATGCCGTTGGCACAAAAAATCAAGGCTGCAGGCCGCCGGGTGATTGGCCTGGGCGCGCGCAGCACCACCAACGGCCATTGGGCCAGCAGTTGCCATGCATTCCATTACTACGAAGATCTGTCAGGAGCGACATGCTGACATTCAATGCAGACGAGGTAACCCACGGCATTCAACTGGCTGTGGCGCCGGTGTTTCTGCTGACGGCCGTGTCAGGCATGATCGGCGCGATTGCCGGGCGCCTGGCCCGCATCATTGACCGGGCACGTTTGGTGGAAGACCGAGCCCGTGAATCCAATGACCCGGAATTTTTGCAGCGCGCCTTCAAAGAATTGGCCGAGCTGCGCTTGCGCGGGCGGCTTGCAAACGGCGGCATCGCGCTGTTGACGTTTTGCGCCTTTTTGATTGGCCTGACCATCATCGTGCTGTTTGTGGGGGAAACCACAGGGTTCCAGATCAGCCGATGGGCCGTTGGTGGTTTTTTGTCCGGCGTCGTGAGTTTTTTGCTAGCCCTGATGTGTTTTCTGGCCGAGACCTTGATCGCCACGCGCCTGCTGAATTTTCACTTGCCTGGAAAAGGTTAGTCCCGCATCGCCTCGGCGGCCAATGCATAAGAGTGTTTGCGCGCGGTATGGTCAAACATCTGCGATGTAATCATCAGTTCATCGGCACCGGTGCGCGCCACAAAATCCTGCAGGCCCTTGCGGATGGCGGCCGCTGAGCCAATGGTGGTGCACGACAGCACACTGCGCAGCAGTGCCTGCTCGGCCGGGCCAATCTGCTCTGCATAGCCGGGCTTGGGCGGCGGCAAGCGGGCAGGGCGACCACTGCGCAGGTTGACAAAAGCCTGCTGCATGGAGGTAGCGAGGATCTGTGCCTCTTCGTCGGTATCGGCGGCAAACACGTTGAAGCCCAGCATCACATGCGGCTTGACCAGTTGGGCTGATGGTTTGAATCGGGCGCGGTACAGGTCGATGGCGTCCATCATCTGCTCGGGAGCAAAGTGGGAGGCAAATGCGTAGGGCAGGCCCATCATCGCCGCCAACTGGGCGCCAAAAAGGCTGGAGCCCAGTATCCAGATCGGTAATTTGAGCCCGGTGCCGGGAACTGCGCGCACCTTCTGCTGCGGCTGATCCGACATGAAGTCCATCAGCTCGGCCACATCTTGTGGAAATTCGTCGGAGTCCGAAGCCAGGTTGCGGCGCAACGCGCGGGCGGTCATCTGGTCCGAGCCCGGAGCGCGGCCTAGCCCCAAGTCTATACGGCCAGGGTAGAGCGATTCCAGCGTGCCAAACTGCTCGGCGATGACCAGCGGTGAATGGTTGGGCAGCATGATGCCGCCCGCACCCACGCGAATGGTGCTGGTGCCACCGGCCACATGGCCAATGAGCACGGCAGTGGCCGCGCTGGCAATGCCGGGCATGCCATGGTGCTCTGCCAGCCAGTAGCGCCTAAAGCCCAGGCGCTCCGCGTGTTGTGCCAGGTCCAGCGTGTTGCGAAACGATTGGGCAGCGTCGCTGCCTTCGGTGATGGGGGATAGGTCAAGAACGGAAAACGGAATCATCCGGCTATTGTGCGGCGATAGTGATTAAGTGCGCAGCCCCGCCGCGGATGCCCTCTTGCCGGCCAGAGAATACGCAGTGCCAGCCCAGCACCGAGCCAAGTTCCGGTATTCGCTCAGCCCAGCTTCAACGCTTCAAACACCCTGAACGCGGCATAAGCATCATTGGCCGCGTAGACCAATTGGGCTTCGGTGAGCTGCGGGTTGGCCCAGTTGGAGGTGGCGGCCTTCTTGGATTTGAGAAATCGTTTGTTGAACAGCACCGCCACCGCGCCTTTGACACCCATGTCCTTACGGTAGCCGCGTTCCCTGAAAATCGCGTTGAGCTCCAGCACGCCGCCAGGCTCCACACCCAGTTTGGCAATGATGCGTTTGCGGTCATCGCCCAGCCCAAAACCCGCCTTGGTAAGGCTACTGCTCGCCAACAACTCTGCGACCAAGGCGCTGCACTGCGGGTCGTGCAACTGGAAGACCCAAGCCCTGTCGGCCGTGGACAACTGCACAATGTGCGGCCCTTCAGACACCTGGTCCTTAAAAAAAGTGGGTTTGGACTCGGTGTCAAAGCCCAGTACCTTGGCAGACGCCAGTTCCGCAACCGCCCGACTGGCCTGCTCGGCCGTGGACACCAGCACAATGCGGTTCAAATTGAGGCGCTCAAAGGGCTCGAGCAGCGCGATTTCTTCTTTGCTGGGGGTGGGTTGGGTGGTGTGCATGGGAAACGAGTGTGCCGGATAACAGGCCCCATTTGGGCGGCGCAGCATAATCGGCGCATGAAAAAAACATTCAAACTGAATATCGAAGGTAAAAACCGCGACCGCGTTCTGGACGCGGTCAAAAACGAAATCCGCAAATACGTCAAACGCGAACGCCGCCGCGAGCTGCCCGAGGGCGTGGACTTTTGGGACTTTGATTGTCGCTTTGGTGCTACCGAAGAGCAGGCCGTTGTGGTCCACTTTGCGACTCTCACGGAGTTAATCGACGGCATTGCCCAGGGCGGCGGCGACCAGTTCTATGTGGAAATTCTGGCCTCGCATGGCCGCCGCCAGGCACGGCCTGCGGGTGTTGCTCCAATGGAGTAAATTTGTTTTGAACCTTGTCCAGGAGAATCGTCTATGTTGACGCTGTGTGGTTTCCCCGTTTCCAACTACTACAACAAAGTCAAACTGGCGCTCCTGGAAAAGAACGTGCCTTTTGTGGAAGAGGACGTCAAGACTGGCCTGACCGACGAAACCGTGCTGTCGGCCTCTCCATTGGCCAAGATACCCTTTATCCGCACACCGCATGGCAGTCTGTGCGAGAGCCAAGCCATTGTGGAATATATCGAGGCGGCGTACCCCAACCCGCCGTTGTTGCCCGCCGATGCTTTTGCTGCTGCCAAGGTGCGCGAGTTGTGCATCTACATTGATCTACACATTGAGCTGGTAGCCCGCGAGCTGTACTACGCGGCATTTTCTGGCGGCACGCTAAGCGAGAGCAACCAGGCGAGTATCCGCAAACAGTTGGAAAAAGGCATAACCGCCGCCAAGCGTTTGCTGAAGTTTGCCCCCTACGCTGCTGGCGATAGCTTCACGCTGGCCGACTGCGCTGCGTTCGCCAGTCTGCCACTGGTGGGTATGGCAACCAAGGCCATCTACGGCGAAGACCTGTTGCTGGCCGGCGGCGTGGACTACAAAGACTATGTCAAGTTCATTGGCGAGCGGCCTTCGGCCCAAAAAGTATTGGCAGACCGCAAGGCGGCAACCGCCAAAGCCAAAGCTTAGACCGGCAGAGCAGCGCCTCAGACGGGTGGCCTGCCCTGTGCCGCCAGCGCGCGCAGCTTGTCTTTTTTGCTGGGGCGGTTGCCCTTGATGCCGCCCTTGTCGGCAGTCACTTGCGGGACGATGGGTGTGGCGATCTGTGTCGATTCAAAGCCGACAACCTCTTCTAGCGTCAGGCTCAAACCCTGGCGCTTCTCTATCAAATGGAAATGCGCTTCGGTATCGGCGCTGACAAAGCTCACCGCCAGGCCTGGCTCGCCCGCGCGGCCGGTGCGACCGATGCGGTGCACATAGTCCACCGCAGAACGGGGCAGGTCGTAGTTAACAACCACCGGCAGCTTGGCAATGTCGATGCCGCGCGAGGCCAGGTCGGTGGTGATGACCACTTCCCACTGCTCGTCCTTGAACTCGGCCAGCACCTGCTTGCGCGCGCCCTGGCTCAGGTCGCCGTGAAAGGCCGTGGCGTAGATCTTTGCCTTGTACAGCTTCTCTGCCACCAGTTCGGCCGCGTACTTGGTCGCTACAAATACCAACACCCGCTTCCAGCCCTGGTCCTTGATCAGGTGGCGCAGCAGCTGTGTGCGTTTGTCTGTGTCTACCCGAATAGCGCGTTGCGTGATGTCGGCAGGCGGCAGCTCGGTGGATGCGACCGATATCTGCACGGGGTCGCGCAGCATCTGGTTGGCCAAGGCCCGTACGTCGGGTGGAAAGGTGGCTGAGAAAAACAGGCTTTGGCGACGCGGTGGCAACAGCGTCAGCACCTTGTCCAGCTCCTCGGCAAAGCCCAGGTCCAGCAGCCGATCGGCTTCATCCAGCACCAGCAGGCGCACGGTGGCCAGTTGCACGGCGTTTTGGGCAGCCAGATCGAGCAGGCGACCGGGCGTGGCGACCAGCACATCGGCACCACCCCGCAAGGCCATCATTTGCGGGTTTATGGAAACGCCGCCCGAGGCGACCACCACCTTTGGGCTTTGGGGAAGGGCCTGGGCCTGGGCCAGGCTGCGGACCACGTCACCGACCTGCGCGGCCAGCTCACGGGTAGGGACCACGATCAACGCACGAATGGCGCGCCCATACTGGTGGCGGTTTTCGGCAGGCAGCTCTTGCAGGCGTTGCAGCAGCGGCAGGGCGAAGGCGGCAGTTTTTCCGGACCCGGTCTGGGCAGACGCCAGCACATCGGCCCCCGTCAAAACCGCCGGAATGGCTTCGCTTTGTATAGGGGTGGGGTCCGTAAATCCAAGTGCGCTGGCAGCTTGGGCCAGCGTGGGGAGCAGTCCGAGGGAGAGAAAAGGCATGGCCGTATTGTCGGCCCTGCCGCGCGCGTCACGCCTGCAACATCGAAATATCGCTGAATGACTCGGCGTTGGGCGTATGGGCTTGCAGTTTTTCCAGGTTCAGACCCAAGGCCTGCAGCACGGAACCGGGTAAATCGACAAGCACCGGAGCACCGGCTGCAGCTTGGTCAGTGATCAGCGCCGCCAGGTGTACGACGGCAGCCAGGCGCGGCGCGGTGGGCGACAGCGGCAGGGCCGTGCACTCCAGCGCAATCGCCACCGCCTCGGGGAAATCCCAACGGCGGGCGATTTCGGCGGCGATCTGGCCTTCGTCAAACCCTGCCGCATCGCGCTCGCGCTTCCAGCGTTCGCCGGGATCACATGGCTGGGCCTCTATCTGCACCAGGGTATCGGGCAGCCGCTGGGCGATGACGATTTCGCCCAATCGCAGCATCATGCCGGTCAGCCACGCCTCTTGTTCATCCATCGCGGTCATGCTGGCCAGCCACTTGGCGTAACCTGCACAGACCATGCTGTTGCGCCAAAAATCGAGTCGGTCCAGCCCTGGTGGGAAAACGAAGCCGTTAGCCAAGCAAATGGACAGTGCGCGGGCCCGGATATGCGCCATGCCAATGACGCTGACCGCGGTGTCCAGCGTGTGCACGCTGCGCGACAGGCCAAACATCGCGCTATTGGCCATGCGCAGCAGGGTGGTGGTAAGGCCGGGGTCTTTGGCGATGATGGCCGTCACCGTGGGCACGTCGGCATCGTCGCTATTGAGGGTGCGGATCAGCGCCTGTGCGACCTCCGGCATTACAGGAAGCGTGACCGATTGCAGGAAGCGCGCGGGGTTTGTCATGGTTCAATTGATGATACCCCTGGCGGCGCCTTGCCACGGCGAAAAAAAGTATTGGAAGGGCGCCGAAAGAGTTGATGAAATTGCCGCAACTGCCCCCATGTGCCAGCCTTGACCCAAGGACCAACCATGACCCAACAAACCCTGAAAATTGATTTTGTATCCGACGTATCCTGCCCATGGTGCGCCGTAGGCCTGGCCTCGCTGCAAACCGCACTGGACCGCGTGGCGCCTGACGTGAAGGTGGACATCACCTTCCAGCCCTTTGAGCTGAACCCCCAAATGGTGCCTGAAGGCGAAGATACGACCGAACACCTGCGCAACAAATACGGCTCCACACCCGAGCAGGCTTCGGCCATCCGCGAGACCATTCGCTCGCGCGGTGCCGAGCTGGGCTTTACCTTCAACATGGACAAACGCTCGCGCATCTACAACACGTTTGACGCCCACCGCTTGCTGCACTGGGCGCACGAAGAAGGTGGCGGCCACCAGCTGGCACTGAAGCAAGCTTTGCTGAAAGCCTATTTCACCGATGGCGAAGACCCCAGCAACCATACGGTGCTGGCGCGGGTCGCGGGCGAAGTGGGGCTGGACATGGAACGCGCGAAGGCGATTCTGGCCAGTGACACCTACGCGACCGAAGTGCGCGCCCAGGAGCAGTTTTACCAGCGCCAGGGCATCAGCTCGGTGCCGGCGGTCATCATCAACGACCGCCACCTGATTTCTGGCGGCCAGCCGCCCGAAGTTTTTGAGCAGGCGCTGCGCCAGATCGCTGCAAGTTAGGCTCCCCCACGCTCCGCTGCTGCGCGGGTCGCGGCTCCCAGAGGGGCGTGTTCGCTTTGGGGTGGACCGGCTGCGAACGTTTTTCTCAGTTGCCCAGCACTTCCAGCAGCCGGTCCAGGCCACCGGATTCAATCGACACCATCGCCTGCTCACGCACCTTGGGTTTGGCGTGGTAGGCCACGGATAAACCGGCGGCAGCCATCATCGGCAGGTCGTTGGCGCCATCGCCCATGGCAATGCATTGCTCGGGTTCGATGCCCAAGAGCGAGGCCACTTCCAGCAGCGTGCGGCGTTTCTCGGCCCCGTCACAAATTTCTCCCCAGGCCTGGGCAACCAAGCTGCCGGTCAGCTGGCCGCAGTTGGGGCCACTTTGGACTTCCAGCAAGTTGGAGCGCGCAAAGTCGATGCCCAGACGCTCCTTCACGCGATCGGCAAAAAAGGTGAAGCCACCCGACACCAGCAACACCTTGAGCCCGGCTGCCTTGCAGGCCTTGACCAACTCGGTCGCGCCAGGGTTCAGCTGCAGGCGCTGCACATAGACGGCCTCCAGGTCGGCCACGGTAACGCCCTTGAGCAGGGCCACGCGCCGGCGCAGGCTGGTCTGGAAGTCGGCAATCTCGCCCCGCATCGTGGCCTCGGTGATAGCCGCCACCTCGGCCTTGCGGCCCACGGCGTCCGCAATCTCGTCGATGCATTCGATGTTGATCAGCGTGGAGTCCA
The DNA here is from genome assembly GCF_025356155.1 of Rhodoferax sp. GTDB lineage: Bacteria > Pseudomonadota > Gammaproteobacteria > Burkholderiales > Burkholderiaceae_C > Allorhodoferax. The sequence goes on from NZ_JANXUQ010000242.1 coordinate 16,028, forward strand.
TGTCAAAAGCGATCAGTTTGAAGTCAGACAGCTTTTTGCCGGTTGCGAAGTTGCGCAGCACGAGGCCGGGGGAGTTTTCTGTGGCTTGCATGGTGAGGGTGCTATTGAATTAAGAGCGTACTGCGCAGTATTAACAAGGGCTGGAGGCCTATTTGACCGATACTAAATTGGCGAAAACCGAACAGCGCTAATTGTCGTGCCAGTTTTCGACCCGCAAGCCCGGTACACGCTCAAACTCGCGTGTATTGCGGGTGACCAATGTGAGATCGCGGGCTAGCGCAGTAGCGGCAATTAGCAGATCCGAGTTTCCAATAGGCGTCCCTGCCGCGTCCAACGCGTGTTTGACCCGCGCAGCAGACTTGGCGCTGGCGGTGTCAAAGTTCAGCATCTGGTACGCACGTTGCACCGCCTCCATGCCCCGGCGCTGCAATTCTGGCCGGGTGGAACGCAGTACGCCGTACTCCAGCTCGAACCACACCACCGCGGGCACAAACACTTGGTTAGCCGGAATATTTTTTAAGTGTGACGCTACTTGGCCTTCTTGCTTGAAGAAGTAGATCAGCGTGTTGGTGTCCAGTGCAAACACGTTAAGTGTTCCCAGTCGTCACAAGGTTTCACGCGGTAGGTCGGGCGTGTCACCCTCGCGCAGCGATTGGGATAGCGGGAAGTCTTGCCAAGCGCTTGACTGTGCGGCAATCTCCTCAAAAAAACCCACGGGATAGCCGTTTGCGTCCAAGGCGGAGGTCTGCTCCTTGACCAGCTGCGATATCCACGCACTGAGCGACAGCTTGGCCGCAGCAGCGGAAGCCTTGGCTCTGGCGATAGCCTCTTCGTCCATGTAGATGGTGACTTGGGACATGGCAGTTCTCTAAATAATTACATAGACAATTATATAAGTGTCTGTAAATTAGATGGAGCTGGTTGCGGCTCACGCAGAGCCAAAATTACTCGATACCCAGCACTTTGCGAACTACTGGCGCTAGCGACTCGATGGTGATTCCCCTGCGTTTGGCATTTCCAGGTCGGCGGTGGTGGCTTCGACCAGGTTAAGGGAGTTGTCGGCCAACAAGGGGGGCAGTCTATGGAGGTCCAATCAACTACGCCCGCGCCGCTTCCTGCAAAGCTTTGGCGGCCCATTGGTTCAGGCTTACCCCGTTTGCCTGGGCGGCTATCAGTGCAGCACTGTGTACTTCAGGAGAAACACGCAACATCAGCTTGCCACTGGCAGGCTTGAGTGCTTCTTTGCCCGCTTTGGCGCAGTCAGCTATGTAGAAGTCCACCGCGTGGTGGAAATCTTGCGTCAACTGCGCAACCGTTTCACCTTCAAACGTAATGCTGGTGTTGGCAGGCAAACCAAGCACCTTGCCCCAAAAAATGGCGTCACCTTCATCAAACTCGATGCGGGCGGTGTAGCCCTTGTATGTCATGCTGCTCATGGCTTCACTCCTATGGCCGTAAGCCATTCCTTGATTTCCTTGACCTGATACTGCTTGGCCTCTTTGCCCGGATGTGGGCGGTGCGCGTGCTTGACGCCACCGCCCAGCAACAAGGCAACCCGAGAGCCATCGCCTTCACGCACTTCGCCACCCAAAGCAATAACAAGCGCCTCAATGTCTGAAAACTTGATGTTGCTGGCAGCAGGCTTAGCAAATATCGCTTTCAGCGTCTTGGTGTGCTTGCTGTTCATGATTGCAATTGTCGTCAGGTTTTCTGGGTACTGCAAGCACTATTTGATTGCAAATGGTCGTGGGAGAGGGTAGGTTTTGTGGGGCACGCACGGCGGACGGCGTGGCATGCATGCTCCGGCTCGCGTCGCGGGCTGACGGGTATGGCGTGCAGGCTGGGCTGCGTCAAGGCTGTGGTTGGCTTGCCTGCTCTGTGGCAAGTGCAAGTGCGGCCTGCGCATGCACGCCACGCCGTCCGCCTTGGGGTTGTGGCGATTTATGGATGGCGAGTCCTACCTGCGGTCTATCTCTTCGTCCTGGAACCAGTCGTTCAATGTTTGGACAAGGATACAGTCTGTTGCAGACACCGCTCTAGGATCGGATCGGTATCAGCACTTACACCTTATCACCTTTCCCGAGGTTACACGGTTCGCACAATGTACGCAGGTTCTCAAGTACTGTTTTTCCGCCGCGCGACCACGGAACAATATGATCAATGTGCAGTTTACATTCCAAAGAAGTTGCTGGAGATGTGCCGCATATAACGCACCGAAAGTTGTCCCGCTTAAGTACGTTGTACCTTAGACCAAGACGAATGGTTCTGACATCTTCCGGAGGTTTGGATTTCGCGTCCTGCGCACCCAATTTATTGTCTTCGACCTCAACCTCAACCCCGGGGGCAGCAACCAATTCCAGACCTGTTTCGGAATTCACGCGCTCTACAAAGGCATGTAATGCCCTGTTCCAAGTACCCCAACGTCTTACATATGCCTTGGGGCCAACTACTGATGGGGCATTGGCCATTTCGTCGTGTTTGGGGACTCGGCCGCACTTAGTCCAGACATTCAGTAAATTCTCAAAGCACTCATCGTCTGTGTAGCGGCGACCAGAATTGGAAATGCTTAAGCCTACGCGCTCAAGTGCAGGCTTCCATCCGCCAAACCTGCTTCTTATGACTGTGTAGGTTGCGTCGGAGTGATCTTCAAATTCCTCGCGAGTAAACGACTTCTTACCTAGCTTGTCTGATACGCGCACTAGCTCGCTAAGGAGTTCCTCATCGGACATGTGTCGCGAGGGTTGTTCTCTTTGTTTTTCTGAAACAACCTTGCCGACATACCTACTCGTAAGGCCTGCCCTCTCAAGTGCCTCAAACCAACCTCCAAACCGTCTTTGGATTGTTGACGCACTAACGCGGGAGTGAATATCGAAAGCTGATTTCGTAAGTGCCTGCTCTTGAAGAACGGCGGCAACCCGCGTGAGTTCGTTCAACAGTGCCTCCGCCGTGTACTCAGTCAATCTATCGAGTTCAAATTGCATTGGGGTATTAGAAAGACACACGACGAATGTTTGGGTGGGCTCATTGCCTGCATCGTATCAAATTGAACGGCACAAAGAAAGACTGGTTGCGTCCGATCTCATTCTCATCCACCGAATTACCATGCCCCAAGCTCGGCCGCCCACACTGCATGCTGGCACAGTGAAACGCACAATTCTCCAGCTACTTTGAAGCAACAGGAGTAGCGGCTTCCACCACCACCGGCCCCAGCGACTTCAAAATATCCCGCACCATCTGCGCCCGGTC
>NZ_JANXUQ010000249.1 GCF_025356155.1 Rhodoferax sp.
GGCGCGCTTGGTGCGGCGCTACGGTGCCGCCGCCGTGGTCATGGCCTTTGATGAAATAGGCCAGGCCGACACCTACCAGCGCAAGATCGAGATCTGCGCGCGCGCCTACCAGGTGCTGGTCAACGAGCTGGACTTTCCGCCCGAAGACATTATTTTCGACCCCAACATCTTCGCCCTCGCCACCGGTATCGAAGAGCACAACAACTATGCGGTGGATTTCATCGAAGCCACGCGCTGGATCAAGCAGAATTTGCCCGGCGCCAAGGTGTCGGGCGGTGTGTCCAACGTGTCCTTCAGCTTCCGCGGCAACGATCCGGTGCGTGAAGCCATCCACACCGTCTTCCTGTACCACGCGATTGCCGCCGGCATGGACATGGGCATCGTCAACGCGGGCATGGTCGGCGTGTATGACGACTTGGAGCCCGTGCTGCGCGAACGCGTGGAAGACGTGGTGTTGAACCGCCGCGAGGACGCCGGTGAACGCCTGGTCGAGATTGCCGAGACCGCCAAGAGCGGCGCCAAGGACGAGAGCAAACGCCTGGAATGGCGCGGCACGCCCGAGGCCCCGGTGACGGTGGGCCAACGCCTAAGCCACGCCATGGTGCATGGCATCACCGACTTCATCACCGAGGACACCGAGGAAGCCTACCGCGCCATCCTGGCCACCGGTGGGCGCCCATTGCACGTGATTGAAGGCCCGCTGATGGACGGCATGAACATCGTCGGCGACCTGTTCGGCCAGGGCAAGATGTTTCTGCCTCAGGTGGTCAAGAGCGCACGGGTCATGAAGTCGGCCGTGGCCCATCTGATTCCGTATATTGAAGAAGAAAAACGCCTGGACGAAGCGGCCGGTCGCGACGTCAAAACCAAGGGCAAGATCATCATCGCCACCGTCAAGGGCGACGTGCACGACATCGGCAAGAACATCGTCACCGTGGTCTTGCAGTGCAATAACTTTGACGTGGTCAACATGGGCGTCATGGTGCCCTGCCACGAGGTGCTGGCCCGTGCGAAGGTCGAGGGTGCGGACATCATCGGCCTGTCGGGCCTCATCACGCCCAGCCTGGAAGAGATGCAGTATGTGGCGGGCGAAATGCAGAAGGACGATTACTTCCGCATCAAGAAGATCCCGCTCTTGATCGGCGGCGCTACCTGCAGCCGGGTGCACACGGCGGTGAAAATTGCACCGCATTACGACGGCCCTGTCGTCTACGTGCCCGATGCATCGCGCAGCGTAGGTGTGGCGCAAAGCCTGCTGGGCGACCAGTCCACACAATTCCTGGACGAGCTGAGTGCGGATTACGCCCGCGTACGCCACCAGCACGCCAACAAAAAGCAGACACCGATGTGGACGCTGGACAAGGCGCGGGCCAACAAAACGCCGATCGACTGGAGCGGTTACACCGCTACCAAACCCAAGTTTTTTGGCCGACGCGTGTTCAAGAATTTCGACCTAGGCGAGCTGGCCAAGTACATCGATTGGGGTCCGTTCTTCCAGACCTGGGACCTGGCCGGTCCCTTCCCTGCCATTCTGGACGACGAAGTCGTGGGCGTGGAGGCCAAGCGCGTGTATGCCGATGCCCAGGCCATGCTGAAGAAAATCGTCGACGGCCGCTGGCTGACCGCCAATGCCGTGGTCGCGCTGTACCCGGCCAACAGCGTGGACGAGGACGACATCGCCTTCTATGCGGACGAAACCCGCACAGAGCGTGTGCTCACCTGGTACGGCCTGCGCCAACAGACCGAGAAGCCGGTGGTGGATGGCGTGACCATGCCCAGCCGTTGTTTGGCGGACTTTGTGGCGCCCCGCTATGTCGCAAGCCATGCTATTCATTCAGGAGCTACTCAAGCAACGTCCACGAGGGCTAGCGGCCAGAATGATCAATTGCTTCCCGACTACGCCGGCCTGTTTGCCGTGACTGCCGGCATTGGCGCCGACAAACGCGCCCAGGCGTTTGAGGCCGCCCATGACGACTACTCGTCCATCATGCTCAAGTCGCTGGCCGACCGCTTGGCCGAAGCCTTTGCCGAGGCCCTGCACGAACGCGTGCGCACCGACCTGTGGGGCTACGCCGCGCAGGAAGGTATGGGTGCGGCAGACCTGATCGCCGAGAAGTACAAAGGCATTCGCCCTGCCCCCGGCTACCCGGCCTGCCCGGACCACAGCGTCAAGCAAGAGATGTTTGCGCTGTTGCAATGTGAAGAAGTCGGCATGGGCGTGACCGAGAGCTTGGCCATGACACCAGCGGCGAGCGTCAGCGGCTTCTACATCGGCCACCCGGAAAGCTCGTACTTCAATGTAGGCAAGATCGGCGACGACCAGTTGCAGGACTTGGCGCAGCGCCGCCATCTGAATCCTGCAGAACTACAGCGCCTGCTGGCACCTAATTTGTAGCCAGCACCTTACGGCCTGTTACACATTGCACGCCTTGGCACGTGTGCCGTGTGCGCCATTGACCTACGGCACACGTTCAAAGGATATTAGCAACGAGGAGCCCTCATGTCGACTGCAATCTATTCTTCCGGCCAACCACCCGCCCCTACCAACCGCTGGCTATGGGCTGCCGTGGGCGCATTAGGTGTCACCACCGCCGCATTGGGTGTTGCACTGGTGCAAATGCGCAACCCACCTGGTGCGCCCTCTGCTGCTGGCCCGGCGGCAATCCCGGTGGCAACGACAACAGCGCCGCCGCCTGCACCACTGGCCTCCACACCAACCCTGGCGCCACCGGCCAATGCCCTGCCATCTGCCGATACAACGCCAAAACGGCCGGTAGCCCTCACCAAACCTACCCATACAGCTAGCAAAAGAATAGCGACTATGGCGCCTGTGGGTTCACCACCACCCGAGCCAGTGCCTATGCAGCCATCACCCATGCAACCGCCCCCACCATTGCCATCCAGAGTGGTCTGCGCAACCTGCGCCACGGTGGTAGCCGTTACACCGGTTCAGCATGACGGTCAGGGTAGCGGCGCCGGAGTAGCAGCCGGTGCGGTGCTAGGTGGCTTGCTTGGCAACCAGGTTGGCGGAGGAGACGGCAAAACTATCGCCACCGTGTTGGGCGCGGTAGGCGGTGGCTGGGCTGGCAACACCGTAGAAAAGCGTATGAAAAAAGTGACTGCCTATCAGATTGATGTGCGCATGGACGATGGCTCTACCCAGCGCCTGGAGTACGGTAGCCCCTTGTCGGTCGGCACTCAGGTAACTGTCAACGGCGGTCGAATTAACCCGTAAACGTTGCGGTTGCCGGCGCAGCCTGCAACTGTTTTTTGCCCGCACGCCCTATGCGCAGGCGCGGGCATGTGGGAGCAAGTCCAACTTTTGACTGACCGAAAGGCATTGGAGGGCCGGCACCTTCAGGAATGCAACCGTGCTTGGCGCACAAACAAAAAAACCACCTTGTGGAGGGTGGCTTTGACAGTCAGAGCAGTCTCTAGCAAGTAGCTGCCGTCGCCAAAGGATTCAACGCGATCGTGGGCGCACCGTTGGCAACTGGTGCCCATGTATAGGTGAAGTTGCATGAGGCGGGTGTCGTCGCTCCGGTCGGGGACACGGTCATGACGTTGCCCGCAAAAGTTACGACGTAGTCGGCTGGGGCTGCCGATTGGAGTTGCGCCGCAAGTTGAATACCACCGGCCGCTGCCGTGGGATAGGAAAACGCAGTCAATGTGCCGGTAGGAAGTGCTTGCCCATCCATGAGAACGCCCACGGTTGCTCCGGCAGCCACATTGCAGCCACCGGCCATGAGCCGGTTGGTGGAGCCCGTAGCAGTCTGGGTCAGGCAAAGGGCCTTGACCAAAGCTGCAGCCGAGTTGACGCTCGCGAGGGCACCTTGCAATTTGGCCGCGCGCGCATCGCCCTGCAGCGCGACATAACGCGGCAGCGCAATGGCCGCCAGAATGGCGATGATGGTGATCGTGATCACCAATTCAATGATGGTAAAACCGGTTTGCTGTTTGCGTGCCATACGACGTCTCCTAGTTGGAATCCCTTCAGTATATAGATTAGGGTAAACCCAAACGGTGCGCCAGCGCACGCAGCAAACGCACATGGCATCAGCTTACCGTGCTATTATTTTTGCTCTACCCAGAAGGAACACGCGCATGAATATGGCCGCCAGCGCCCCTCCCGCGCCAGACGCTCCACGACCCGCGCCTGGCCGTCCTGAAAAGTTGCGTCTGGGCGATGTACTGGTGCAGCAGAAACTGATTTCCCAGGAGCAGCTGATGCAAACCTTGGATTTGCAACGCACCACCGGCAAAAAAATGGGCCGCCTGCTGATCGAGACCGGCATCATCACCGAAGAGTTGCTGGCCAATGGCCTGGCGCGCCAACTGCGCATTCCCTTCGTCAACCTCAAGACCTTTCCGTTCCGGGCCGATGTCGTCAAATTGCTGCCCGAGTCTGCGGCCCGGCGCTTCAAGGCGCTGGTGCTGGAAGACAAGGGCGACACGCTGCTGGTGGCCTTGGGTGACCCGCTGGACCTGTTTGCCTTTGACGAACTCAGCCGCATCCTCAAACGCAATATTGCCATTGCGGCCGTGCCCGAGAGCGGACTGGTGCCCGCCTTTGACCGCCTGTACCGGCGCACCGAAGAAATCAGCGGTCTGGCCCGCGCGCTAGAAAAAGACCTGGGCGATGCGGTCGACTTCGGCGAACTGACCGCCACTGTCGGCCTGGAAGGCGCCCCGGTGGTGCGCCTGCTCCAATCCTTGTTTGAAGATGCCACGCAGGTTGGTGCGTCTGACGTGCACATTGAACCCCAGGAAGAGGGCTTGCAAGTTCGGGTGCGGGTGGACGGCGTGCTGCAGGTGCAGACCCAGGCCGACAAGCGCATCGGTGCGGCGCTGCTGCAGCGGCTCAAGCTGATGGCCGGGCTGGATATTTCGGAAAAGCGTTTGCCCCAGGACGGCCGCTTCAGCGTGCGCATCAAGGACAACACGATTGACGTACGCCTGTCCACCTTGCCCACAGCGTATGGCGAATCGGCGGTGATGCGTCTGCTCAACCAGGGCGCCGGCATGCGCAGGCTGGACGCGATCGGCATGCCCGACGTGATGCTCAAGCGTTTTCGCGAAGTGCTTGGCCGCAGTGCCGGCATGGTGCTGGTCACAGGTCCTACCGGCTCCGGCAAGACCTCCACGCTATATGCGGCGCTGGCTGAGATCAACGCCACCGAGCTCAAGGTCATCACCGTAGAAGACCCCATCGAATACCGTCTGCCCGGCCTGACCCAGGTACAGGTTAATGAAAAAATCGACCTGACCTTCGCCCGCGTGCTGCGCTCCGTGTTGCGCCAAGACCCCGACGTGGTGCTGGTGGGCGAAATGCGCGATGCGGAGACCGCCGAAATCGGCATGCGCGCGGCCATTACCGGCCACTTGGTGCTGTCCACCCTGCACACACGGGATGCGATGAGCACGCCGTTTCGTTTGCTGGACATGGGCATTCCAGCGTTCATGGTTTCCACATCGCTGCAAGCCGTCATTGCGCAGCGCTTGCTGCGCACCCTTTGCAGGGAATGTATGGCTCCGCAAACCCCGTCGCCGCAAGAAAAATCCTGGCTGGAATCGCTGCTGGCTCCCGGCGAAACCATCGCGCCCAAGCGCGGCATGGGTTGCTCGGCCTGCAACGGCACCGGCTACTCTGGGCGCCAGGGCGTCTACGAATTGCTGGAAATGGACACCGAGTTGACCCACGCGGCCTCCACCTCCAACCCCGCTGCATTCATGGCCCTGGCGCGTGAACGTATGAAGGGGCACACCATGGCATTCCACGCATTGGATCTGGTGCGCCAGGGCCGCACCTCGCTGGCGGAAGCTTTGCGCGTGGGCTTTGATGTTGGCGACTCGGACGAGGCCATGGGCTAACCCAGCATGGCGATCTACGATTGGCGGGGGCGCAACAACCGCGGTGAAGCAGTCGACGGCCAAATGGACGCCATGACTGAAGGGGGCGTGGCCGATCAGCTCAAAACCATTGGCGTGGTACCGGTGTACATCGCGCTGGCCAAAGCGGTTGCCGAGGTCAAAACCGAGAACTGGTTTGACCGACTGAACCGCAAGCCGGTCGTCGATGAAGACCTGATGGTCTTTTCACGCCAGATGTACACACTGAACAAGGCCGGCGTGCCGATACTGCGGGCGTTTTCGGGCCTGCAAGCGTCAGCCACCAAACCCGCCATGGTGGATTTGCTCAAGGACATTCGCTCCAGCCTGGACCAGGGACGGGAACTGTCGGCCGCCATGGCCCGCCACCAGAACCTGTTCGGTGGTTTTTATATCTCCATGATTCGGGTGGGCGAGATGACGGGGCGCCTGACCGAAGTGTTTTTGCGCTTGAACGAGCACATGGAGTTCGAGCGCGATGTGCGTGAACGCATCAAGCAGGCCACGCGTTACCCCATCTTTGTGATGATTGCCATGGCCATCGCCGTGATCATCCTCAATATTTTTGTCATACCGGTTTTTGCCAAGGTGTTTGCGGGCTTTAACGCCCAACTGCCCTTAATCACACGCGGACTGCTGGGCTTTTCGGCGTGGATGATCAAGTGGTGGCCACTGTTGATTGCCGGCGGTATTGGTGCAGTGTCGCCTGGCGCGCCTACCTGCGCACTGAAGAGGGCCGCTACCGCTGGGATGCGCGCAAGCTCAAACTGCCCATCATTGGCGAGATCATTCTCAAAGCAACTTTGGCGCGATTTGCCCGCAGCTTTGCGCTGTCCAGTCAGAGCGGTGTGCCTTTGGTACAGGCCCTCACCGTGGTGGCGCAGACGGTAGACAACGCATTTATTGGGGCGCGTATCGAACAGATGCGTGACGGCATTGAACGGGGCGAAAGCATTTCTCGCTGCGCCGCGGCGACTGGCGTGTTCACCCCGGTCGTGCTGCAAATGATCAATGTGGGGGAAGAGACGGGGGAGCTGGACAACCTGTTGTTTGAGATTGCCGGCATGTACGAGCGTGAGACCGACTACAACATCAAAGGGCTGTCTGCGGCTATCGAGCCTATCTTGTTAGCGGTCATTGGCGTATTGGTTCTTTTGCTCGCACTGGGCGTTTTCTTACCATTATGGAATTTGGGGCAAGCGGCAATGGGTAAGGGCGGCGGCTAGAAAGCACCAGCTTGGCACGCAACCCGGCCCCCTATCTGCCATCACCGCTGTGGAGTCGGCGACTGACTGAGTGGTGTTTTGTCGCCCTCATTTTGTTAGGCCTCGGCTTCGCGTTTGAACGTGAAATACGGTCACTTCAAGCGCAGAGCGAGCGGGTACTGGTTTGGTCCAGCCTGGCTTCACTGCGGACGGCGTTGGTGCTTAACCGGCTGGCACGACAGGTGCGCCCGGATGACCAAAGCCTGGTGGAGAAGAATCCTTTTCGATTGCTGCAACAGCTGCCTCCCAACTTCGCAGGTGAAATGCCGATGCGCGACGTCTACAGGGTTGCACCAGGCAGTTGGATGTTTGACCCGGATTGCCCGTGTGTGGGCTACCGCTTGCAGTACCCCGAATGGTTGGAGCCTGCCCAAGAAGTCAGTGCTATTTGGTTTCGCATCGGTAACGCCGGCGGCAGCCCCAGCATGACCCCACTTGCAGAATACCGGTGGCTGGGTATGCGTCTCAAGTGAAATAAGCCATGATTTATGGCAGATTTGTGAACTAGTTCATACTTTTACTGCCCAAAGTTTACGCACAACTTGAGATAAGAGGACTAGAATTTATTGCAGAAGAAGGCCGTTTTGGTCGTTGGACCCGGGCAACGATGCCGGGCGAAGTCAAATATTTACTAAGAGGTGACTACTATGAAACAAGCACAACAAGGCTTTACGTTGATTGAGTTGGTGATGGTGATTGTCATCTTGGGCATCTTGGCGGCCGTGGCCTTGCCAAGGT
>NZ_JANXUQ010000259.1 GCF_025356155.1 Rhodoferax sp.
GCACTAGTCTGCTTCAGACACATAGCGGTAGTAGCGATTTGCGATCTGGCTCCTCCGGACCGGTCATTGGCAACGGGGGATCGATGGGCAGCTATGTAATGAGCACTTCGTCAATCCGAGAACCTGCCATGGGCTGCAACCGGCCATACTGATTCCCAGTTTGCAGTCGCTGAAAGGTGCACGAACCGTCTACTCCAGAACCGAACGGTAACTGGTGTTCAGGCCGGTATTTGAAAGCACCTAGCTACCCGATGAATTAGCGCCCATCATGGACTGCGCAAAACGCAATCTGGTTTGCTGCAATGAAGCGTGGCACTGACCTGTACTTGCGCAAATGGGGCGAACGGGAACTTCCAATCCACTCGATGATTCACAAGGAGCAAAACATTGATGGTTTCAGTTGCCAAAGTAACATCAGACAAATCAAACCAGTCGGAGCCCAAAGGGAGCGGTAACTGCACATAACCCTGCGCTATATGGTCGCCACCGATAGTCAGCAAATCCCAGTTGAGATTGGATGAATAAATACCTGAAGCGACAAGTACGCGCCCAGAATCACAGGCGACAAGTTTGAGTGGATTTCTGGGCAAGAACTCGAAACCCATTCCAACTACGACACTGTCATAAGGGCGGCGCTCTATGCGAAGTGTTGCGGGGCAGTTTCTTGGAGTCAATTGATGGGGGTAAGGCGTTGAGCCCGAAGGCTTTACAAGTTCGACTTTAGCAATTGATGGGGCGTACCCAGTTATTCCCCAAGACTTACTGGGAGTCTGCTCCGAGGTAAGAACTTTGCGAACAAACCGCATCGCATGATCTCCAGTCCACCCGGTGTCGCTTTCGACGGCATGCGCAATTAGACCTCGACGTGCAACTTCCTCTCCGGTACTCTTATCCAGAATTTGAAGCGTCGACCTACTGAGCCGACCATCTGCACCTTTCAATTGAGCCGTTTCCCGGACAACGAATTTGGCTGGCGAGTTACTGACTCTACGGATTAGTACGCTTCCACCACCAACCGATTGGTAAATTTTCCCGCGATAAGTGAAATATTGATAGTTGGCTTTAATTGCATAGCCAAGTTCGAACAATCCGAACTCAGCACGCACCGCGGAGTCATCGAAAACCAAGTCAAAACCGTCCACGTTGGCAATGGTTCGGTTAATTTTGGGCTCGATGGTTGCTTCTTGGCATGAACAGAGAAGTGCCGCGCTTAAAAGCACAGAAAGCTTTGTTAGCGCAAACGGCGTCATATGAAATCTAACCAATGTGCAAGGGCAAGTTGTTGAGAACTATAGCCCACCGTGCCGTGCTCCGGACTATCCGCTTTCGCGCCAAACCTGAAGTCTACGACCGCCAGCTGACAGGCACCAAGGTGGACTTCCAGTAACCCGCCGTTCGCCGGTACCCGCTTCCGCCCCGTTACAGCCCAAACCAGTCTCTGGCTGCAATCAGAACACTAAGCCGCCAGCAACTGCTGAACCCGTTGCTGCAACATCTCAGGTTGCACTTCCTGCGGCGCTAGCGCCGCGCCCACATTCAGCCCCACGCGGCTCCACAGCCCGCGGCGGAATGGGCGCACCATGGCGCTGCCTTTTTCAACCCGGCTGAAGAACGAGCCCCACAGATTGGTCAAGGCCATGGGTACCACCGGCACGTTCAAACCCTTTTGCGCAGTGCGCTCCAGAATCTTCATGATGCCGCCTTTGAACTCTTGCAGCGCGCCGTCACGCGTCAGCCCGCCTTCGGGGAAGATGCACAGCAGGTCGCCCTCGGCCAGCACCTTGGCGGCTGCATCGAACGCGGCTTCATACGCCGCAGGGTCCTGCGCGCGCGGCGCTATCGGAATCGCCTTGGCCAGTTTGAACAGCCAACCCAGCACCGGCACCTTGAAGATGTTGTGGTCCATGATGAAGTAGATGGGCCGGGGGCTGGCCGCCATCAGCAGCACGGCATCGACAAAACTCACGTGGTTGCACACCAGAATGGCCGCGCCCTCTGTGGGAATGTGCTGGTCGCCGCGCACCTTGAACCTATAGATGAAGTGTGACAATACCCATGCCACAAAACGCAGCAGGTATTCGGGTACCAGCATGAAGATGTAGAAGGCCACCACCGCATTGGCCAGGCCGGTGAACAAAAAAATCTGCGGAATGGTGAAGCCGCTCTTGAGCAGCGCACCGGCAATCACCGAGCTGCCGATCATGAACAGCGCGTTCAAGATGTTGTTGGCCGCGATGATGCGCGCACGGTGTGTGGCTTGGCTGCGCAACTGGATCAGCGCATACATGGGCACGCTGTACAGTCCGGCAAACAGGCTCAGCAGCGCCAGGTCGGCCATCACGCGCCAGTGTGCAGGCTGGGCGATGAAGGCGCTCAATCCCATGATCTCCGCTGCAGGCAGTCCGCGCGACGCAAAGTACAAATCCACCGCAAACACACTCATGCCAATGGCGCCCATCGGCACCAGGCCGATTTCGACATGGCGCTTGCTCATGACCTCGCACAACAGCGAGCCGGTGCCGATGCCGATGGAGAACACGACCAACAGGAGTGATGCCACCTGCTCATTGCCATGCAGCACTTCTTTGGCCAGGCTGGGGAATTGGCTCAAAAACACGGCGCCGAAGAACCACATCCAACTGATGCCAAGCAGCGAGCGGAACACCACCAGGTTGCCGTGTGCCAGCCTCAAGTTGCGCAGGGTTTCGCTGATAGGGTTCCAGTTGATTTTGAGCCCTGGGTCGGTGGCAGGGGCGGGGGGAATAGCCCCCGCAATGCCCCTGCCGATCAGGGCCAGCACCACGCAGGAAATAGCGACGGTTTCGTGGCCAATAGACGGAATGGCGACCAGCAGACCACCCGCTACCTGGCCCAACAAAATGGCCACAAAGGTGCCCATTTCCACCATGCCGTTGCCGCCGGTCAGCTCACGTTCATTCAGCACCTGGGGCAGCAGCGCAAACTTGACCGGGCCAAACAGCGTGGAGTGCACCCCCATCAAAAATGTGCACAGCAAGAGAACGATGACCTGGTCGGCATAGAACCCATAGGCCGCAATCGCCATGATGGCGATCTCCAGGTTCTTGACGAAGCGGATCATCAGCGTCTTGTCGTACTTGTCGGTCAACTGCCCGGCCGTGGCCGAAAACAGCAAGAAGGGCAAGATGAACAGCGCACCAATCGCCAGCCCTGCCATCGCTGGTGGCAGCCAGCCCACGCTGAGCTGGTAGGTCACCATCACCGTGAAGGCGAACTTGAACAAATTGTCGTTGGCCGCACCGGCAAACTGTGTCCAAAAGAAGGGCGCGAAGCGGCGCTGGCCTAACAGCGCGAATTGGTTGGGATGGGCTTGGTCTTCCAGACTGGTCGCCGTGGCCGCCGCTGGGTTCAGGGTTTCGGTGTTCACTGGGTTTCCTCGGGTCGGTTGTTATGTTGTGTGGCACTTAGATCCGGACTGCCCTGCGCGACCATGCGCGGGTCTGAGTGGGATTTTCGCCATTTTGCATGACGGCGATGACCGGCCAGGCGGCCATCGCGGCGGCGATGTGTTTCAGTGTGTGGCCCGAAACGAAACCGTGGGTCATGGCGAGCACCTGGTGGTCACCCAGCTCCAGGACTTTGGCCAACCCATACCAAGCAATCACCGCTGCCAGTGGCACGCCCCAGGCACCAACCAGTGGTCTGCGCAGGGCCAGGCACACCACCAGTACCATGCCGCCGCCCTGCAATATGGACCAAGGCAGCAGATTGCCATTCGCCGCCCAGACGCCTACCGCAATCGGACCCAGTGCCAGCACGGCGGCGGCCGTCCACTGCCCGGCCCGTGCACTCACCCGGTCGGCAGCCGCAAGGCCCAGCAACCCGGCAAATGCCGCCAACATGCCCATGCGGTCTATGGCCAAACCTTCATCGTTCGGTTGCAGGTGGTAGTAGCTGGAGCACAGCGCGGTCAGCAGCAGGCCGCCAAAGAACAGCGCCGCCAGCGGCCCTTGTGCATCACACGGCACCAGCGCGGCAAAGCCCACGCGCCGGGCGGGCGGGGTGTGGGTAGCACGCACGCGGACCAGACCCCAGGCTCCCAGCAGCGCGAAGGGCAGATTGCTCAGCACGTCCATCGCAAACGGCAAGCCCAGCAGAGTTCGCTGGTCGGCAAAGGCGTGGTAGTCAGCGTATTGCGCCACAGCAGGGCCCAGGCAAGCGATCACAACGGCGATCAGCCAGGCGACCAAAAGGCCGGTTTCGGCACGTGTCAGCGGGGTTTTCATCAAAGACTCCAAAGGTGGATGAGGGCGCCAGTGTGTTGTCGCCGCGCACACATTGCCATATTATTTCTGATACAAGCTTGCGTTTGGCTACAAAAAGTATCAATAATCGATACCTATGAGCACCACCGCCGACCTTGTATCCGCACTAAAACACGAGCTGAAGTCCGCCCACATGACCTATGCCAACCTGGCCGCCGCCATGGGCATGGCCGAGTCCAGCGTCAAACGCATGCTGGCCAAGGGCGACATGCCGTTGTCACGCATAGACGCCATCTGCCGCGCCCTGAAACTCGACTTTGCCGACCTGGCGCGCCGCGTGGCCGACTCGCAGCCGCTGCTGGCGCAACTGACCCAAGAGCAGGAACGCGCCGTGGTGGCCGACAAAAAGCTGCTGCTGGTGGCGATTTGTGTGCTGAGCCAGTGGACGCTGGAGCAGGTGATTGCCAGCTACCGCCTGACCGAGCCCGAATGTATTGGTTACCTGGCGCAGTTGGACCGCATCGGCATCATCGAGTTGCGCCCGTTGAACCGTTACCGACTCAAACTCGCCAAAGCCTTTCGCTGGCGCCCGCATGGCCCAGTCATGGACTACTTCCGCGACAACGCGCTGCTGGACTATTTTTCGGGCGGTTTTGACGGTGTGGGCGAGAGCCTGCTGCTGGTGCACGGCTCGGTCAGCCGCAGCCTGGCGCCGTCTTTCATGGAGCGCATGCAGCGTGTGGCGCAAGACTTTGCGCAGCAGCATCTGGCGGATCAGAAGCTGCAGGATAAGGACCGCGAGGGCTATACCCTGCTACTGGCCATGCGCAGTTGGGAGTTCGAGGCCTTTGCCGCGTTGCGCCGTTAGATGATCAGACGACGGCCCTGATCAGGCATAGGCGCGCTGGGCAAGGACACGCGCCAACAGCGTTGCCGGGTCCAGTAGCTCAATACTGGGGATGCCTGGCACAGCGTTGAGTGCCAGCGGTATTTCAGTGCAACCCATCACTAGGGTTGTCAGTTCGTGGCGGTTGGCAATTGCGACAGCCACGGACTGGAAACATTCGCGTGCCAGCGGTAAATCGCCCATCTTGACGCCTTGGTAGATGCCCTGCATCAAGCGCTCGCGTTCCGCAGCGAGTGGGATATGGCACACCAAACCTTCATCGCGCAGGGCTCGTTCATAAAGGCCTGCGCGATAGGTTCCTTCGGTAGCCAGCAGACCGATACCGCGAATGCCTTTCTTGGCCAATGCATTAGCGACCTCCCGCGCCACGTGTAGCACTTCGACCTGGGGGAACATACCCTGCAACTCACCATGCCACGCATGCGCCGTGTTGCAGGCAACTGCGACACTCTTCGCACCCAGTGCTGCCAGCTTGCCCAAAGCTTGCAACATTGGCTCCAGCGGCTGGTGACCGCCCGGGCCTGGTAACCCCAGCGCCGTGGTCCGGTCTGGAACTGGCACCTGTGCAAGCCAATGCTCGGGAAAGGTCTGGTCTGAAACCGGAATCTGCATCGCGTGCATTTCGTCGGTACAGGCCTGGACGAACAGGCGCGCAAAATCTGCGCCTGCGGCAGGCCCCATTCCACCCAGGATACCTACTATGCGTGTCCCATGCATGGTGCGTTCTCCGTGCTTCAAAAAGGGTTGCGCACGCTTGCGCTCAGACCGTCTTGCGCATGCCACGCAAGACGATCAAAGCACCGGACGCTTGTTGAAGAAAATGTGTTGCGGGTAGGGTTGCCCCGCGCTTGCATTGTGCAGGCGCGCAGTTGCGCGCCTCGTGGTCTTTACATCGCGGGCTTGTCGCTCAGCGCTTTGAGGTTAGCCTTAAGTTCTTGGCTCATCGGCAACTTCAGGTTGATGCCCTTGGGCACAATCGCGGATTCGAACCATTTGGTGTAGAGCTTGCTAAATTCGCCGGACTTCATCAGCCGCGTGATGGCGCCGTCCACCAGTTTTTTGAATTCTGGGTCGTCCTTGCGTAACATGCAGGCATAGGGTTCGACCTGCAATGCGTCGCCCACGACATGAAACAACTCTGGATTCTTTGAATTGGCCCGCAGCCCGTATAGCAATATGTCATCCATTGCAAAGGCAACCGCGCGGTCGTTTTCGACCAACAGGAAAGAGTCGGCATGGTCTTTTCCATACTTGAAGTCCATGCCCAGGTTCTTCTCTGTGTCGTACCGGCGAATGACCTGGACATTGGTAGTGCCCGAGGTGCTGACCACCGGCTTTCCGGCCAGGTCTGGATAGTTCTTGATGCCAGAATTGGTTTTGGTTAGCAGCCTGGTTCCGGTGTAAAAGTGGTTAATCGCAAAAGTGACGTCCTTGCTGCGCGTCGTGTTGTTGGTGGTGGAGCCGCACTCCAGATCAATCGTGCCGTTCTGAAGAAGTGGTATGCGGTTCTGTGAAGTAACTGCAACATAGCCTACGTCAAGATTGGGTTTCTTGATGGCCTTGCGCACGTCATCGATGATCGCCTCGCTGAGGTCGACCGAAAACCCTACGGCTTTGGTCGGGCCAATCAAATAGCTGAACGGCACCGAAGACTCGCGGTACGCGACGGTAATTTTGTTCGCCTCCGCGACCTTTTTGAGTGTTTGCGCGTCTGCGGTGCTTACTATTCCCACCGCCAGCAGTGCGGCGGTCGTCAATGTTGCAATTTTCATTGGAGTGTCCTTTTGGGTTGGTCAGCTAAAAGTTGTAAAGATCAGGCAATGCCAGTGTAGGAGTTAGCGAACGCGTCGTCTTATTCAATATCCTGCAAGACCCATAACGCAAACTCATGTGTGTGTTGATGTGCTGCGTGCGTCAAGTCCCGTTTTGCGCACGCACAGCTATTCACTAACGTCAGCAACCTTGTCGCTAGGGTATTTAAATGAATCGCGCAGCATAGGCGGCATGGGCAGTGATAGGTTGATGCCCTTGGGGGGAATAGCTTGCTCAAACCATTTGCGGTACAGCGGTTTGATCTCGCCACTGAGGATGATGCGACGCATCTCCGCATCCACCAATCTCTTGAATGCGACATCCCCTTTCGGTAACACGATGGCGTAGGGCTCAATACTCATGGACTTGCCGATGACCTTGAAGGACTCGGGCTGCCCCGAATTGGCACGCAAACCATACAGCAGCACATCGTCCATGGCAAAGGCCGACGCTTGTTTGTTGGCCACCATGGAGAAACCCTCCGCGTGGTCTTGAGCCTCAACCACCTTCAACCTGAGAACACGCTCCTTGCTCACCCGTTCCAGCGTCTTGATGTTGGTAGTGCCCTTGGTCGACACCACGGTCTTGCCCTGCAGGTCTTCCAGCGTGTTGATGCCGGCATCAGTGCGCACCAGTAGGCGCGAGGCGGATATGAAGTGGGCAATGGTGTAGTCCACCTTTTTTCGCCGTTCTGCCGTGTTGGTGGTAGAGCCACATTCCATGGAGGCAAGTCCGTCGGCGATAGCGGAAATGCGCGTGGCCGATGTCACAGGCAGATAGCGCACCGTGATTGTGGGAATCTTCAGCTCCCGCTCCAGTGCACTGACGATCTTGGTACACAAATCCATGGCATAGCCAATCGGCTGCTTCCGATCGTCCAGATAGGAGAACGGTATGGACGCGTCCCGATGGGCGATAACGATTTCATGCGTCTCGCGGATCTTGTCAATCTGTCCGGCGCTCGCATATACGGGCAGGAAAAGAGCCAAGCACAGCGCACCATGCTTGAACGAGCGGGGTGGGAGACGGGAGGGTTTCATGGGTAAGTTCCGGTTGGAAAACGGGTTTGACAAGGCTCGAAAGGACTTTTGTAATAAGCTAGGCACCATGCGCCTTCGCCACATTGAAGTATTTAACGCGGTCATGCTCACTGGCAGTGTGAGCTCGGCTGCTCGTCTGATCAATGTGACCCAACCTGCCGTGAGCCGCATACTGGCGCATGCAGAATTGCAATTGGGCTTTGCACTGTTCCAGCGCGTCAAAGGGCGCCTCGCTCCGACGACCGAGGCACAGGCTTTGTACCCGCATATCGCGCGTTTGTTTGCCCAGCTCGACGAAGTGCAGCGCCTGGCAACCAGCCTGCGCCGGGGCCAGGGAGATGGCGAGTTGCACGTACTGAGTGTGTTGGCGCTGAGCTACGAAATATTGCCACACGCCTTGAAAATGTTCCGCGCCCAGCACCCCAAGGTGGTTGTAACCATTGATTCCCTGCACTCCCCGCAAATCGTGTCGTCCCTGGTGTTGCAAGAGGCCGATGTGGGCTATGTCTTTAGCGCCATCGCGCACCCGTCGCTGGAGCCGCAGCATCTGAGCGAGGGCAGCATGGTGTGCGTTGCACCGAAGGGTATGCTCAGCGCCAGCTTGCTCAAGCAAGGCAGTGTGGGCTTGACCGATTTGGTTGAAATACCGGTAGTCAGCCTCGACGTAGGAGACCCCGTGGGTATCAGCCTGAGTCAGGCCTGTAGCCAGTTGGGCGTGGGCTTGCAGTCGGCCGTGCGGGTGCAGACATACCACGCTGCCTTGGCGCTGGCCCATCACGGGTTGGCAGTGGCGTTGGTGGACGCATGCACGGCCATTTCGGCCGACCGCAGTCGGGTGGACGTGCTGACTTTGGAGCCACAAATCGTGGTTCCCATCGTGGCCTTGCGGCCCGTCAACCGCCCCAGCTCCTTGCTCGCAGCCGCGATGACCCGTTGCGTTCAGCAAACGGTGGTACAGGCGCTGGGCGGTTGAAGTCACGATACAGGGGTTTTCAGTAGATGCGCTGCGACCTGTTGCGCCGTGCCAAACGCCAGTGTCAGCCCCAATGCACCGTGCCCTGTATTGACCACTAGGTTGCACGGCCCTCCGGTTTGCACACCCACAATGGGCAGCCCGCTGGGTGTTGCGGGGCGTAAGCCGGCCCACGGCTGTTCGACACGTGCGGCGTTCAGTGCAGGGAACAGCGCGCGCGTGCTGTCCCGCAGGCTGTCAATTGCCTGTGGCCGCACGCTGCGGTCATGGCCCACCAATTCGGCCATGCCGGCCACGCGCAGCCGCGAGCCAATGCGTGCAAACACCACCTTGCGGGCAATGTCAGTCACATTGATACGGGGCGCTGCGTGCACCGAGGCCTGTGCAATATTCAAGGTCATGCTGTAGCCCTTGATGGGGTACACCGGCAGACGCACGCCCACGCTGCATGCCAGGCGCGCGCTTTCGCTGCCGAGAGCCAATACAAACTGTTGGGCCGCGATGGTGTGAGTGGCTGTGCGTGCGGCCACGACGCGCAGTTGCCGGGTCTCCAACGCCGTGACGGGGTTGCCGAGTACAAATTGCACACCGCGTGCGCGCAGGATGCGCTCCAACTCTTGGCACAGCTTGAGACAGTCCATCGCACATTCGGACGCGGTGTAAACCGCACCCGCGATGCGCTGTCGATAGCTGTCCAGCGCGGGCTCCAGCTCACAACTCTCCTGGGCGCTGATGGCCGATTGCTGGCTCCCAAACGCCCTTTGCAGCTCCACCTGTTTCTGCGCCGCGGTGAAGGTCTTGGCATTGGAGTAGAGCACCAGTTTTCCGGTGCTGGAGAAGTCGCAATCGGGCTGGTACGCTGCGCGCATGCGGTCCAGGCCGGTGCGGCTCAAGGCTGCTAGGTTCAACAGCCTGGCCGTGGTGCGGGCGGAGGCGCGGGCGTTGCAGGCCTGCATGAATGCAAGCCCCCATCGCCATTGCGCCACGTCCCACTGCGGGCGTATCTTGAGTGGCGAGTCGCTGGACAGCAGTAGTTTGGGCAACTGCCCCCAGATCGACCCGTCTGCCAGCGGTTGCACGTAGCTATAACTCAGCTGTGCCCCATTTCCACCACTTGCACCGGCACCGGAAGTCGCCATATCTACCACGGTCACGCGCGCGCCTTGGCGATCCAGTTCGTATGCGGTTGCCAGCCCCACAATGCCAGCCCCTAAAACACACACATCCATCATTGCTCCCGGTTGATGGATGCACTGTAGGAAGACCGCGCGCATTTGAATAATGCCGTTGACCACAGAGTCCATGATTAAAAGTTATGGGCCGGCGGCAAGCCCCATAACTTGCCGGTATGGACGTGTTGCAAATCGTGATGGCTGAACTTCCTCAGTGTCTCATACCATTTCCGCATCGCAACCAAAGGGCTTAATGTGATCTACACCTACACAGAAGAACAGATTAGCCGCACCGTAAACTGGTGCGATGTTTTGCAAGACCTTCCGCTAGCGTTTGAGGCGCTGGGTGTTGGCGATGCCGTCATTCAGGCGCGACAGCGTATCGACAGTGGCAATTGGAAACTCAGCGGTATGGCAGCTGTTTGGGAGAGCCGCGCGGTGGCCGCCTACAAGACCTACACCAGTAGCAATGGGCACTTCAATTTTTTGTTGAATCTGTTTGACCTAGCTACCGGCGAACACCATGTCATGCCAGCCGGGGAGATCACGCGGGCCAGAACTGCGGCCATGACCACCTGGGCGGCGCGGCAGATCGCCAACCCCGGTGCCCGCAAGCTGGCCTTGTTTGGCCTGGGCATTCAGGGACAAGCTCACCTGGAGGCCTTGCACATGACGCTGGGGTTTAGCGACATCGCGGTGGTTGATACGGTTGAGGTAGGTGCGTCGTGTACGGCACTGTCCACACAATTGGGAGTGTTAGTGCGCCAGGTCACACCCGAGCAAGCAGTTACCAACGCGGATGTGGTTGTGACGGTCACCCGATCCAAGCAGCCTGTATTTGACGGCCACTGGCTTAAACCGGGTGCCACCG
This sequence comes from Rhodoferax sp., assembly GCF_025356155.1. Taxonomy (GTDB): domain Bacteria; phylum Pseudomonadota; class Gammaproteobacteria; order Burkholderiales; family Burkholderiaceae_C; genus Allorhodoferax. The sequence goes on from NZ_JANXUQ010000259.1 coordinate 11,020, forward strand.
TGTGCGCGGTAGGAACGAGCTTGCCCGGCGGCAGTGAAATAGACACTACTACTCGCTTGCGTAGTCAGCAGGTGATAGTGGAGTGGAAGCCGCAAAGCCTGGTTGAGGCGGGTGAAATTGTGCAAGGCTTGGCCGACCGGAGTTTGGCACCCAGCCGAATTTTTGATCTGACCGAGATGCCAATGGGCGGTGCTCCATGGCGTCGATCAGCGGACGATATTGTTCTTTTTAAGGCCGTCGGGGTAGGGCTGAGTGATCTGGTTGCGGCACGGCTGGTCGTCAAGGCGAGCGCCACGGCGTAGCGGAAGACGTCTGTGGCTTGGGTTAGTGCCTGCCCTCCACATAGTGCATATGCATTGTCCTTTCCCTTCGCGATCTCCGTGAAAGACGCCGTGGCGATGACGCCCGTGGTTTAGTATGTGTGAATTCATAGCAACAGGTTTTTTCCGCACCTAGGCCCAGTCAGAGGCGTTGCGGAGTTCGCTAATGAGCCGCTCGTTGCGGGCGGCTCCCTGTGCGAAGTCAAAGTCGCGTACGGTCTGCTCCAGCTCGGCTAAGCCTTTCGCGGCTGCACTGGGCGAGCATCCCCACGCTGTTTGACGCATCGCACTTGCACACCGGCAATGTGGAGGCTGTGAATTCACTGCTGCAAGCAGCCAAAGCCCGGGCACGTGGCAACGGATCAACCCGCCACCTCATCGCATGGCCTACTTGATTGCGGGCACGCTATCTCATTTGCCCTCCAACCCGCTCCGAAAGGCAAGGGCTAATCCCTGACATCAGTGTGGGCCGTGGTGCGCCACCCGAAACGGAAAAGAGCCACATTTAAACTACCGCTCTGGCCTGATAGAGCTTCGCGCCGCATGGTGTTCCCGACGATCCTAAAGTAGCCAATAGCCCTCTCTGCGTTTTTGTCTAGCGTCGCAGATGCCCGTTGGCCGACTCCCCCACCCAGGTCTTGGGCTATGCAGCGTGCGTGAGAGAATGGATTTTGCTTGCTGCCGTGCCCCGCTGGATAGACCCTGATCAGCTCGGGGGAAGGTGCGCGGTTTGATCGGAGGTGCCATGTTCAAGTTCCTCGTTGCGGTTGCTTTGGCGGCGGGCCTCTTGTTCGCTGGTACGCCCGACGCACAGTCGGCGCAAGACAAGACCGGGGTACGCCTGGGCGTGGTCGTGACGCCGAAGAACTTCCCGAACCACAGGGGCGAAGACGTGGCCGACATGTTCCGCCAGAGCGCGGAACTCGGCAGCTTCAGCGTGATGCGGGTCAACTGGAGCGACCCCAAGCACTGGCAAGCGGCGCAGGCCATGCTGACCCTGGCCGAGCGCCGAAACCTGGTCACGGTGCTCGAGTTCACGCCGTTCAAGGCTGACGAAATCAAAGGTGCCAGCATCGACGCGCCCAAGGACGTGATTGATGCTGCCGGCAAGCGCGTGTCGTTCACGGTGCCGTCAGTGGCAGAGCATTTCTCCAAGTCGGTGCTCGAACTGGCCGAGCTGAAGCCGGCGTACCTCGCAGTTGCCACCGATGCGAACCTGCTTCAGCTCTCCGACCCGGCCGAGTACGAAGCGTTTGCCGAGGTCTACCGCGCGCTCTATCCAAAGATCAAGCAGCGCTCGCCGCAAACCAAGGTGTATGTGTCGTTCCAATGGGAGGCGATGCAGGGGCGTGATGTGGCCGGCATGCGCAAGGTGACCGCACCGTTTCGCTCGCAGCTCGACCTTCTGACGCTCAACTCCGACCCGCGCAAGTTGTATGAGAAGGGCGGGCCGGCATCGGTGCCGGCCAACTACTACGCGCGTGCCCCAGATGTCGACAGCCGCAGCGACGCCTTGTTCCTGCAGCTCACCTGGCCCTCGGAAGGCAATAACGGTGAGGCGGATCAGGTGGCCTTCATTCGCGACATTCCGCGCCTGGTGGCGTCAGCCAAGCCGGCGATGCTGGCCTGGACCTTCCTGCACGATGTGAAAGTCCTGGTGTTTTTCACCGCGCGGCTCGGCTTGGCCGACCCGGACGGCAAGCCCAAGCCCTCGATGGCCGCTTTCCGCGCACTAGGGAACGACCGGCCGACGCCAGTGGCAGCCAACGCGGCAGCTGCGCCCGCGCGCATGGCGCGATCATCCGCCACCGTCGCGTCTCGAGAGCCCGCGCAATTCGCGGTGTTCACTTCGAAAAAGGACGGCAGCGACCTCAAGATTCTGATCAGCAACCCCGACCAGGAAATGTCGCACCCGCGCGTCTCGCCGGACCGCTCGCGGGTGGTCATCACCCGCTACACCAAGCGCGGACGCGACGGCAAGGCGACCGAAGCGCAGGGATATGAAGGCACCGAGATCCTGCTGATGAACCTGGACGGCTCAAATCTGGAGACGATCATTCCCGCCAAGCCAAGCGTCGTGTCGGCCAATGGCGGCTGGACGCCCGAAGGCAGGTCGTTGATCTACATCTCTACCGACAACGCCCAGCGCGTGCCGGAACTGCGTCAAATCGACCTTGCGACAAGGGAGGTCACGAAGCTGCCCACACCGGCCGGCCTGCGTGCGACAGACCCCCACTGGGATGCCGGCAAGATCGTCTTCCCCGCGAAGGCAGACGAGGGCAAGGGCGCTGATTCGTTGTGGGTCATGAACCCGGACGGCAGTGCGCCCCGGCAGATCACCTGGCCGCCGCGCAGTAAGGGCGGCCCGGGGCTGTTCGGTGACTTCGACCCCAAGATGTCGCCGGATGGAACGAAGGTGGCGTTCATGCGCATCGATGGTGGTGAGGCGTGGAAGGTCATGGTGCTAGATCTCGCAAGCGGCACGGAAAAGCTGCTGACTCCGCCGGGGCCGCTGGAGTGGTTGCCGACATGGTCGAGCGACGGCAAGCTGCTGCTGTTCGTCCGCATCGACCGCACGAAACCGAAGGAGATCGGCCTGTACACCATGACGCCGGACGGCAGTGACCGAAAGATGATCCCGTTGCCGCTCGGCTATCTGTACGGGCACAGCGCGTTCTTTCCGGGTGACGGCTCGGGGGAGGTCGCTCGAATTATCTTCACCGGAACTCCCAAGCCGGGCTTATGACCGAGACGCCTGACACCGAGATTCGACCCTGCCGCAATTTGTCTGAGGTGCGGTGATCGCCACCGTGTTGCCGCAGTTCGCTGCAGTTCGCTGCAGTTTTGCATGGCATCGGCTACCCGCTTGCCAGCCGACGTATCGGCTGACGATTTGTCCCGCGCGCATTGACGTTGATTTGCAACGGTTATGAGGTGGGCAAAGTATGCGTGTGAGAAATTCCACAAATCTCCTTAGAATCTTGCTTAGAGTTGTTGCAATTTGTAACAGTGTGGCTTATCCGGTCACCCGACCGAATGGTCGTCCATAGCGAATATGAGATCGCTGGTTCCCGGAAGCGGCCATAGGCTTTCAGTACCCGAACATGCCAAGACCCATAGTCGCCACCATCCACCGTTCTGCCATGCAGCACAACCTGCGGGTTGCACGGGCTCGGGCGCCGCATTCCAAAATCTGGGCGATTGTGAAAGCCAATGGATACGGACATGGCCTGGAGCGCGCCATGATGGGATTCGCGCAGGCCGATGGCCTTGCGCTCATCGAAATTGCAGACGCGGTGCTGTTGCGAAAGTTAGGCTGGACCAAGCCGATCCTATTGCTGCAAGGCGCCTTCAAGGTGCAGGATCTATCTCTTGTTGTCGCGCATCAATTGCACACGGTGGTGCATTGCGATGAGCAAATCGACATGCTGGAGCACCTCCCCGCAGGAGCACAAGTCGATGCATATATCAAGATGAATACTGGGATGAACCGCCTTGGTATGCTTCCTGAGCGCGCGCTGACCGCGCACCAGCGCTTGCGATCTTTGGCCAGCGTACGCAGCGTGTCGATGATGACGCACTTTGCTAACTCATTTTCGTTTCGCGGGCCGCACAGGGGCATTACGGTCGACGAGCAAACCCAGCGGTTTTTCGCCATCGCCAAGCAACTGGAATGTGAGGTCAGCCTAGCCGACTCCGCCACGGTGTTGACCAACCAAGAGACGGTTGCTGACTGGGTGCGCCCCGGCATCATGCTTTACGGCGCCACCGTCTTTCCGCTCAAGCGTGCATCGGATTTCGAGCTGTTGCCGGCTATGACGTTGTCGAGCGAAATCATAGGCATTCAACGCATTGAAGCCGGGTGCTCGGTAGGCTATGGCGGACGTTTCGTCGCCGTGCGGCCAATGACCATAGGCGTTGTGGCCTGCGGGTACACCGACGGTTATCCGCGCTCTGCTCCCGACGGCACGCCGATCCTGGTAGACGGCATTAAGACGGGTGTGGTCGGACGGGTATCCATGGATTCCGTCACCGTCGATTTGACGCCGGTGCCGCTGGCGCGCGTGGGCAGCAAGGTCATCCTGTGGGGGCAAGGCCTGCCGGTGGAAGATGTTGCAACCGCCGCAGGCTCGATAGGCTGCGAGCTGATGTGCGGGCTTTCGCACCGCGTTGCCACCGTTGATGAGTAGTACCCTAACGGCCACGGATCGCTTAAATTCGACAATTGCCACAGCACCTGTTTTTCGGAGAACGCGCACATGATGAAGAAACTATTCCTTTTCCTGGTATTGGCCCTGGCGCTGGCCTGCGCTGCGCTCCCCGCCGTTGCCGCCGGACCCGATGTCGCCACAACGCCGTCTTTAAACCAGGGCAAGAAGTGGCGCATTGCCTACATCGAGACTGGTCCCTACGCCAACTACGCTGGCACGCTGTACTACCTGTTGAAGGGGCTGGAGGCGCGGGGCTGGGTGAAGGGCGTGGACAAAGTGCCGTTTGCGTGGGGCCAGCTTGACACAAAGACTATGTGGAGCTACGTCAGCGCGCAGGGCGATTTCAGCGCTTTCATTGAGTTTCTGCCCGATGGTTATTACAGCCTGAAGGCATCGCCAGGGCAGGAACCCGCTGTGCTCAAACGGTTTACGAGTACCAAGGACGCGGACCTGCTGATCGTGATGGGCACGGTCGCTGGCAAGTTGATGGCGGTCGATGAGAACCTGTCCAAGACCATGGTTTTTTCGACTTCCAATGCCTTCAAGTCCGGTATCGTCAAGTCACCCGACATGTCGGGTCGGCCACGGGTCTGGGCGCACATGGACCCCTATCGCTACAAGCAGCAACTGCAGGTATTCTCCGACATCTTCAAATTCAAGAAACTGGGCGTGGTCTATGAAGACTCGCTAAACGGAAAAGCCTTTGCGGCGATTGACGACATCGAAGCCATTAGCAAAGAGAAACGGTTTGAAATTGTGCGTCGTTTGGTGCCCGGTGCCAAGAGTCCGGAAGACCAGGAGCGCTACTTCAAAGACCTGTTGCAGGCCCATCAGGAACTCTCCGCGGAGGTGGATGGGTTTTATTACGCCATCTCGCCCGCCCCAGGCCTGAAACCAGAGCACCTGTATACCAGCCTGCGTCCGTTCTACGACCGCAAGATTCCGGTCTTCAGCCAACTGGGTGACGAAGAGGTCGACCGTGGTGCATTGCTGTCCATTGCCCGTGCTGACTTTGCGGGTGTGGGGCACTTCGGTTCGGAGCAAATGGTTAAGATGTTGAATGGCTCCAATGCAGACGCACTGCCGCAGACCTATAGCGATACACCTGCCATTGCGCTGAACCTCGCCGTCAGTCGTCAGATTGGCTGGAAGCCCACATTCGAAATTTTGCTGGTGACTGACAAGGTTTTCGAGACTGTGAAGACCCCCGTCGTTAGCGCGGTCAAGTAACTGCTTGTTGTCAATGAGTCCAACCAAACTTCGGGCGCTTTTTATTGCGTCGTCACTGCTCATACTGACTCTAGCACTCGCGTTCGGTGCCATCCTGAGCACGGGATCGTTCACCAGAAGCCTGACAGAGTCCTACGCCTCAAGCTATGTGCTCAACGGTGGCGAAAGCGTTCGGAAGATCGAATACGCGCTTAAGTACGGTAAACAGCTCGATAATTTTTTTGGAATCCAGACCATCCTGCAAGAAGTGCAGGCGAACAACCAAGAGGTCAAGGATGTCAAGGTTCTGCTAGCCGATGGCAAGGTTGCCTACAGTCTGGCACCGGTCCCGTCAGACCAGAGTGTGACCGGTCCGCTGGGCGCGGAGTTGAAACAGCTGATGCGTCCTGGCGCGAAGAATGCGTCGTGGATCGTGGTGAACCACCAGTACAACACGCTTGTCGTGATCCACGATCCGTCGGGAAAGCCTCTAGGCGCCATGGACCTGGTGTTTAGTGAGTCGGTTATCGCTCCGCACGCCAATGCATTCGAGACATCCATCCTGAGTCAGACCGTATTGGTTGGAGCGGTTGCGGCCATGGTGCTGCTAATCGCTCTGGCGAGCATGGAAATCGTGGATCCAGGCACGGGCGAATTGCGCACCAGGCGCTTGCTTACCGTCGTACTGGCTGTGATTGGCTTGGCCCAAGCCATACTGACCGCGCAAGCCATTCTAAAATTCCAACCTGTGTATCTGGAGTCGGTGCATCGAAACCATGCGCTAGTTGGTGAGTTGGTCCGCAAGAACATCAACAAGGTGATCGGTAAAGGCGTCCAGTATGGCCAGATGGAACAGGTCGATACCTGGATGGATTCCATCCCGCGCGCCATGCCCGAAATCGAAGGCATCGTCCTGGTCGGCGACGGCGCAGGCGCGGTGTACAGCACCCACCGTAGAGATAGTGTGGACAACGCGCGTTACGTGGCAGGTCTCAACCCCAAGGACACGACGCTTGTTCCGCTACTGAGCGACTCCACGGGCATGCATGTGAAGGCGGTGATCGCGCTCTCGCGGAGTTACATCGAATCCAAGAGCCGTACCATCGTCATTGATGCCGTAACCTTGCTGGTCACGACCATCCTGTTTGCTGTGGAGATCGTGCTGTTCTTGGGTATCTTCTTTCATCGACGGGCGGTCGCGCATGCTGCGGGATCCAAATCAACAGTCGGTAATGACGATACCGCTATCGTGCGTCCACAGGCTTTTCTATTCTTTTTGGCGGCCAGTATGGCGGCTTCCTTCTTGCCCGTTGTACTGAAGAGCTTTGAACCGATACTGGGCTTGCCCGAAAACATCTTTCTGGGCCTGCCGCTCACCGTCGAGTTGATGGCTAGCATCGCATCAACGCTCGTTACCGGGGTTATCCTGGACCGCAGTGGATGGCGGCCACCATTTCTTGCTGGACTAATAGTGGTCGCTGCCGGTACTCTCTTGTCGGCCATCGCTCCGACAACCGTCCTATTCCTGATGGCGCGCTTGGTCGTAGGTGTGGGTTATGGATTTGCGTGGATGTCATTGCGCGGCTTCGTCGCCAATGGAGTCACACAGGCCAGCCAAGCCTCTGGCTTTGCCGGGCTCAACAGCGGGATTTACGCGGGCATCAACTGCGGTGTGGTGGTGGGCGCGCTGTTGCTCGACCGCTTGTCCTACTCCGGAATATTCTGGACGTCTTTGGCTTTGGTGGGCGTGGCCATCGCCTTCTGCCTGGCATTTACTACCAACCAGACACCGGTGGATGCCACCAAGGCTGTGCAGAGCACGGGCAGTGCGTCCGAGCTAATAGCCGATTCCCGCGTGCAGGTGTTCTTCCTGACGGTGGCAATCCCCACAGCTATTTGCCTCATGTTTCTCAATTACATGGTTCCTGTGTATGCCAAGACCATAGGTATTTCCGCTGGGGATGTTGGGCGCCTCTTCTTGCTCTACGGCTTGTGCGTGGTCTACTTGGGGCCCGTGTTGAGCCGCAGCCTGATCGCAAAATATTCGGCAAAAACATCTACCGGGTTCAGTTTCTTGCTGATCATTGTCGGGCTGTTGTTGTTCGGGTTCTTCCCAAACCCGCTGACATGCACCATCGCCGTTCTGACGCTCGGCTTGTCGGACGGTATTGGCTTAGTGGCCAGAAACAACTACTTTCTTGCCTTCCCGACTGTCAGGCGCTTTGGGGTTGGAAAGTCCATGGGTGTGTTCAGCATCGTGACCAAGCTGGGCCAGACCGCTGGCCCCATCATTTTTGGCTGGCTTTCGCTGGTGTATTTCGGTGTTGGCATGCTGGGCATTGCATTCGCCGTCGCGTTGCTTGTATTCATGTTTTTGGCGAAGTTTCCAAAAACGGACGCCAATCCGTGAATGTGATGGTGCCACTTGCAGAAGAACTGTCTGCCACCCGACTCGATGCATCGAGGGTGTTGGAGATGATCGCCTTACAGGATGTGGTGTGCCGACAATTGTCCAGCGCGGAAATCTACTTTCCGCTTACAGGCTTGGAGATGCATGAGCTGGTGAGCCCTGATGGGCTGTGCGTTGGCGTGGAATACGACGAACGCCTGGTTGCCTTCTTCGGCATCCTGTTCATGGGCGACCGCCCGGACAATGTCGGCCAGGACATGGGTATCCCCAGCGTTGAACTGCCGCTGGTCGCGTATTTCAAAGCCACCAACGTGTTGCCGGAATTCCGCGGCCAAGGGCTGCAGAAGCGCATGACCCAGTGGCTCTTTAGTGAAATGGGGCTTGGTGCGCAGCAGTCGGACAGCGACAAAGGCAGGGACAGCCTAAAACCTTCACGGCCCGGCGCGTCACGGTCGAAGTGGCTTAGTTCCACAGTGTCTCCACTCAACCTGCCAAGCCTTAAGTCTTTTTTGGACAGCGGTTTCTGGATCGCAGGGCTCAAACCCAAATACCTCGGGTACATGCGTTTCCTGATGGTGCGCCAGCGCGTCACCCAGTGGTACGTGCTGGACCACTCTATTTCAGTGCCTGTGGGCGATTACGCACAACAAATTAGCCTGCTGGATAGTGGATGGTCTGGCGTCAAATTCGACAGCCTGACCGCCGATCCGCACATTCTCTATATTCGTAGCGAAGGACAGTGATATGAACAAGCTAACCAGCGGCACCATCATTCCGGGCCGGAACACCGTTCAATGGTCCTATCTCTTGTCATCGTCAACCATCATTCTGGTGCTAATGGTGATTGTCGGTTTCCTGAACATTCGCCATCTGCAAGACAACTACAAACAGTCCTTCTTCCAGAGCTCGGAAGCTGTCGCCAAGGGCGGTATTCAAACTATGGAATATGGTCTTGCATACGGCAAGACCATGGCGAACTTCTATACCGCGCAGCCCATCATCAACGAAATACATGAATACATTAGCTCCTCGGAAAATGTCAGCATCGTTGGCCCTGACGGTACCGTTTATTTCACAGTCTTCCCCAAAAAGAGCCTGCAGCAAACCGACTACAAGGCCATGCTGGTTCAAGTCGATGCACTGCCATCCAGTAAATCCGGCGCTCAGACTATTCTGCGTGATGGTATCCACCATGAGTTCATACCGGTGCGCGGTGTTGACGGGACAGCCAAGGCGTTTTTGGAGGTCACATTTGAAGATGACGTTCTAAAGTCCAAGACTCTTGGGTTCACACAGACTTCGATTTTGACCGTCCTCATCGTCACGATTTTGGGTACCGTTCTGTTCATGGTGACCGTTGCACGGGTGCGGACCACGAACGAACGCGGTGAGGTTAGACGTAACGTGCTGATGACAATCATGATCGTGAACATCACAGTTTGCCAACTGCTATTCAGTGGGATCAATCTATGGACGTTCCGAAGCGTGTTAGAAGCCAATGCCGTGGAGAGCACGCGTTACGTGGGCAAGATCGTCAAACGTAACATTGATAACGTCATCAACAAGGGCGTGCACTACGACGAGTTGAATGAAGTACAGTCTTGGATGACTTCGGTGGTGTCATCATCCGGTGATATCAAGGGAGCTGTGATTGCGGTGAACGACGGCAAGGTTAATTATTCATCCGCAGCAGGTCTTTCAACCGATGTGGGAAGTGACTTGGCGTCTCAAATTGTGTTGCCACTCAATGTTGACAGTGCGAAGAACCAGGCAACGCTGACCATGGTTGTGGACCGCGACAACCTGCGTCGTAAACTCTGGCCAACCTTGCTGCAGTCAGCCTACATCTTGCTGGGCTCGATCGCGGCTCTGGTGCAGTTGACATTTGTCTCCACCTTTTTGCTGAACCGCCGCGCCATCTCCAACCTCAAACATGACAACGAGCTGCTGGAAAAAATCATCGAAGAACGCACCCAGGAGATACGGATTGAAAGAGACAAAAGCGAAAAACTGCTGTTGAACGTTTTGCCGCAGAAGGTGGCTGACGAATTGAAGTCGCAGGGTTTTTCAGAGCCTGAGGGCTTCAGCAACGTCTCGGTGTTTTTTTCGGATGTGGTGAACTTCACGACGCTGTCTACTGGTCTGGAGCCAAAGTTCCTGATCAAAGAACTGAGCGACATTTTCACGAACTTCGACAAGATAGCCGAGCGCTACCATTGCCAGCGGATCAAGACCATTGGAGACGCCTACCTGTGTGTCGCCGGTATGCCCGTACCGGACCCTCGACATGCTCAAAACCTTGTGAATGCTGCATTGGAAATGCTCGACTATCTCAATATTCGCAATGAGACCACGAAAATTCAATGGCGGATTCGCGTAGGTATACATACCGGGTCAGTGGTGGGCGGCATCGTCGGCACGCAGAAGTATCTCTACGACGTTTTTGGCGATACGGTCAATACTGCTTCCCGAATGGAAAGCAATTCAGAGCCGATGCGCGTCAATATCTCGAATGCGACGTGGGAACTGGTGAAGGACGACTTCATCACCACAGACCGAGGGGAACATGCAGTCAAGGGTAAGGATGCCATGCACATGTACTTTGTAGACGGCCGCCTTCCGGCTACTATAGATTGACAGTCGGAAACGCGCGAGAAATGGTGAGAACTTAGTTTGTCAGGCGCCCCTACTTGTGGGCTAGTTGGGTGACGGCAATTCAAGGGGCGGTGCACCAAGATCTCCAGCGCCAGGTCCGGCAAACGTCTCAAAATATTCATCGAATAGACTCGAGTTACCAGGGAAATAGCCCCACTTACTGGAACCACCTTGATGGGCCGTCTGCACTTGTTCGAATGGGAGGATCAGCCATGGCTT